>NZ_QQNA01000468.1 GCF_003346515.1 Streptomyces corynorhini | reverse complement strand
CCCCAGCCCCGCCCACCCTCACCGAGTTGGAGCGCCGGGCGGCGGCGCACCGGGACCGTCCCTCGTACGGGCACGACGCGCTGATCACCTGCGACCGGCTCGTCCGCGTCTTCACCACGGACGGGGTGGAGGTGCAGGCCCTCCAAGGGCTCGACCTCACCGTCCAGGAGGGCGAGATGATGGCCCTGGTCGGCGCGTCCGGCAGCGGGAAGTCGACGCTGATGAACGTCCTCGCGGGCCTGGACGTCCCCACGGCCGGCGCGGCGCGGGTCGCGGGCCGCGATCTGCTCACGATGGACGCGAAGGTCCGGCTGAACTACCGCCGCGAGGTGGTCGGTTTCGTATGGCAGCAGACGAGCCGCAACCTGCTCCCCTACCTGACGGCGAGCCAGAACGTCGCCCTGCCGATGCAACTGAGGGGACGCGGCGGCCCACGGAGCACGCGACCGGCCAGGGCGGCCAAGGGCGAGCGGACGAAGGAGCTGCTGGCGATGCTCGGCGTCACCGACTGCGCCGACCGCCGCCCGCACCAGCTCTCCGGAGGCCAGCAGCAGCGCGTCGCGATAGCCGTCGCCCTCGCGAACTCCCCTTCCGTGCTGCTCGCCGACGAACCGACCGGCGAGCTGGACTCGGCGACGGGCGAGGAGGTCTTCGCGGCGTTCCGCCGGGCCAATGAGGAGCTGGGGACGACGATCGTGATCGTCACGCACGACCAGACGGTCGAGCACGAGGTCCGCCGTACGGTGGCGATACGCGACGGCAGGACGGCGTCGGAGGTTCTGCGGCGTACGGAGATCGACGCGCAGGGTCAGGAATCGTTGGTGGCCAGGGAGTACGCGATGCTGGACCGGGCCGGCAGGCTGCAACTGCCCGCGGAGTACACGGCGGCGCTGGACATGGAGCAGCGCGTGATGCTCGAACTGGAGCAGGACCACATAGAGATATGGCCCGACGGCACGACGGGCCAGGAACGCAGCTGAGGACACAAGAGATTGTCACAGCCGGTGCGGATGTGTCCGTTTCCGGTGTGGGGTGGGCACGTACTTCCCATGATCCGAACAACCGCCGCCGACGCGGCCATTGAGCGGCTGTCCGCCACGCAGATGCGGCTGGCCACCGCCCGCCAGCTCCGGGCCGCCGGGCTCTCGTCCAGCACCACGGCGCGCAGGTGCCGGCCGGGCGGCCCGTGGCAGCGCCCGCTGCCGGGGGTGGTCCTGATACAGACAGGAGAGCCGACAGCGCGGCAACGGCTGCTGGCGGCGGTGTTGTACGGGGACACGAGGGCGGAGCGCGAGGCCCAGGAAAGCCCCCCAGCCCCACGGGACCTCCCACCC
>NZ_QQNA01000467.1 GCF_003346515.1 Streptomyces corynorhini | reverse complement strand
AGGGCGGTTTCCTGACCGATGTGGGCGGTTTCGACGCGGAGTTCTTCGGAGTATCGCCGCGTGAGGCTTTGGTGATGGATCCGCAGCAGCGGTTGTTGTTGGAGACGTCGTGGGAGGCGGTGGAGCGGGCGGGGATGGATCCGCGTTCGCTGCGGGGTAGTCGTACGGGTGTGTTCGCGGGGATGAATGGTCAGGATTATCCGGCGTTGTTGGGTGTGTCGGAGGGTGACTTCGGGGGGTATGTGGGGACGGGGAACGCGGCGAGTGTGGCGTCGGGTCGGGTGTCGTATGTGCTGGGGTTGGAGGGTCCGGCGGTGACGGTGGAT
The DNA here is from genome assembly GCF_003346515.1 of Streptomyces corynorhini. GTDB lineage: Bacteria > Actinomycetota > Actinomycetes > Streptomycetales > Streptomycetaceae > Streptomyces > Streptomyces corynorhini. The sequence continues at coordinate 405 of NZ_QQNA01000467.1, read as the reverse complement.
ACGGCGTGTTCGTCGTCGTTGGTGGCGTTGCATTTGGCGGTGCAGTCGTTGCGTGCGGGTGAGTGTGATGTGGCGTTGGCCGGTGGTGTGACGGTGATGTCGACGCCGGGTGCTTTTGTGGAGTTCGGTCGTCAGGGTGGTCTGGCGGCTGATGGGCGGTGCAAGGCGTTCGGTGAGGGTGCGGATGGTACGGGGTGGGGTGAGGGGGTGGGTGTGTTGTTGGTGGAGCGGTTGTCGGACGCGCGGCGTCTGGGGCATCCGGTGCTGGCGGTGGTCGCGGGTTCGGCGGTGAACCAGGACGGCGCGTCGAACGGTCTCACCGCGCCGAACGGCCCCGCACAGCAGCGGGTGATCCGTGAGGCCCTGGAAGCGGCGGGCCTGTCACCGGCTGATGTGGACGCGGTG
>NZ_QQNA01000466.1 GCF_003346515.1 Streptomyces corynorhini | reverse complement strand
CCGGTGGGCCCTGCGGGGCTGCGCAGCAGTGGCGTGGGGTGACTCGGCACCGGCTCAGCGGCCAACGGTCCGCCGTTTGCTGAGACTCATGCCCCGCTGGGCACCGTTGCGTTGTGGTGCCCGGAAGCTGGGCGGGAGTTGTTGTCCGGCCCGGGACCTCGGGCCGATCAGGGGCCTCATGGTGGTGGCCGGGAGCAGGGAGTGTGACGTTGGAGCCACTTCGGGCCCCTCAGGCGGCCGTAACGTCGCAGTCTTCGGGATCATGTAGCCCATCCCCACCAGCATGTCCCATATGGGATGGTTTGGCTGATGGTTGGGGGGCTCTCCGGACGGCACGTGTGTCCTCAGGTGCGTTAGTGGCACTCCGGGACGCATAGACGGCCTTCAGGGGTCCACTTGTTGTCGCACGCGTCCCAGTAACCCCACCACCCACACTCGGTGACCAGCGGGGCATGAGTCCCGGCAAACAGGCGGCCGTCAGCCGCCGAGACGAGCCGGGCCGCCCCACTCCTCTGCCGCGCAGCCCCGCAGGGCCCACCGGCCCGCCCCAGAAACTGCCGGGTGCGGGCGGGCTTCAGCGGGCGGCGAGGCCGTCCGCCTGAACGGCCTCGATGAACGTGGTGAACGCCGCGGTGGGGAGGAGGAGCGCCGGTCCTTGGGGGTTCTTGGATTCACGGACGGGGACGGTGCCGTTCGTGCCAGCGAGGGTGGCGGCGAC
>NZ_QQNA01000465.1 GCF_003346515.1 Streptomyces corynorhini | reverse complement strand
CTCCGGGGGCTCCGGGGGCTCCAGGGGCTCCAGGGGCTCCGGCGGGCACCGGCGGATTCGGCGGACCGGCGTGACCTCCCTCGTACACCGGCTCCGTACGCTCCCACTGCGCTCCCGGCTGGCCCTGCTCGTCGCCTCGGCGGTCGCGGTCGCGGTCGCGGTGGCGGCCGTCGCCTGCTGGCTGCTGACGCGCAATCAGCTGGAGAGCGAACTGGACACCTCCCTGCAGAACTCCTCCGCGCCGCCGGACGCCGTGCGCGACGCCCTCAACAACTGCGGCGGCGCCAACGGCAGCGACAACCGGGCCTCGTTCGCCTACATCCAGGTGGTGCTGACCGACGGCACGCGCTGCGTCACCTCGTACTCGGAGCCGGTGAGGGTACAGCCGCAGGACGTCGCGGTCGCGCGCGGCACCGAGGACAACGCGCTGCACAACAGCACGACCGACAGCGACGCCAAGGTCCGCGTCTTCACCCAGCGCCTCTCCGTCCGGCCCGGGGTCCAGGCCGCCGTGACGGTGTCGCGGCCCCTCGCCGAGATCGACTCCTCGCTCAACCAGCTCGCGCTGCTGCTCGCGGCCGTGACCGGCGTCGGCATCCTCGGGGCGGGCGCGGCCGGGCTGTGGATCGCCAGGGCGGGCCTGCGGCCGGTGGACGGGCTGACCCGGGCGGTCGAGCACGTGGCCCGTACCGAGGACCTCACCGTGCGGATCCCCGTCGAGGGCGAGGACGAGGTGGCCCGGCTGTCCCGGTCCTTCAACTCGATGACCGCCGCGCTCGCCTCCTCCCGCGACCGCCAGTCGCAGCTGATCGCCGACGCCGGGCACGAGCTGCGCACCCCGCTCACCTCGCTCCGTACCAACATCGAGCTGCTCGCCCGCAGCGAGGAGACCGGCCGCGCGATCCCGCCCGACGACCGCAAGGCGCTGATGGCGTCGGTCAAGGCGCAGATGACCGAACTCGCCTCGCTCATCGGGGATCTCCAGGAGCTGTCCCGTCCGGACGCCGCCGATCCCGGGCCGCTCGAAATCGTCGGGCTGCACACCACCATGACGAACGCGCTGGAGCGGGCCCGGCTGCGCGGCCCGGACCTGACGATCGAGGCCGACCTCAACCCCTGGTACGTACGGGCCGAACCGGCCGCGCTGGAAAGGGCGTTGGTCAACGTGCTCGACAACGCGGTGAAGTTCAGCCCGTCCGGCGGCGCCATCGAGGTGGCGCTGAGCCGCGGCGGTGAACTGACCGTACGGGACCACGGCCCCGGCATCCC
>NZ_QQNA01000464.1 GCF_003346515.1 Streptomyces corynorhini | reverse complement strand
CTGGTCGCTGCTGGCGGACCCGCCGGGTCCGCCAGCAGCGACCAGTCCAGCCAGCTCACCTCGTTGTCCTGGCAGTACGCGTTGTTGTTGCCGCCCTGCGTACGGCCCAGCTCGTCGCCCGCGACCAGCATCGGGACGCCCGTGGACACCAGCAGGGTGGTCAGCAGGTTGCGCAGCTGCCTGCGCCGCAGCGCGTTGACCCGCGCGTCGTCGCTCTCGCCCTCCGCCCCGCAGTTCCAGGCCCGGTTGTCGTCCGTCCCGTCCCGGTTGTCCTCGCCGTTGGCCTCGTTGCGCTTGTGCTCGTACGAGACGAGGTCGCGCAGCGTGAAGCCGTCGTGCGCGGTGATGAAGTTGACCGACGCGTACGGCCGCCTGCCGCCCCACGCGTACAGGTCGCTCGACCCGGACAGCCGGTAGCCCAGGTCCCGTACGTCGGGCAGGGCGCCGCGCCAGAAGTCCCGTACGGCGTCCCGGTAGCGGTCGTTCCACTCCGTCCACAGCGGCGGGAACGCGCCCACCTGGTAGCCGCCGTTGCCCACGTCCCACGGCTCGGCGATGAGCTTCACCCGGCGCAGCACCGGGTCCTGGGCGATGACGGCGAGAAACGGCGAGAGCATGTCGACGTCGTGCATGGAGCGCGCGAGCGCCGCCGCCAGATCGAAGCGGAAGCCGTCGACCCCCATCTCCGTCACCCAGTAGCGCAGCGAGTCGGTGATCAGCCGCAGCACGTTCGGCTGCACCACGTGGAGGGTGTTGCCGCAGCCCGTGTAGTCCGTGTAGCGGCGGGCGTCGGAGGGCAGTCGGTAGTAGCCGCGGTTGTCGATCCCGCGCAGCGAGAGCGTCGGCCCCAGCTCTCCTGCCTCGGCCGTGTGGTTGTAGACGACGTCCAGGATCACCTCGATGCCCGCCGCGTGCAGCGCCCGCACCATCTCCTTGAACTCGGTGACCTGCCGGCCGCGCGTGGAGCCCGCCGCGTAGCCCGCGTGCGGCGCGAAGTAGCCGATGGAGTTGTAGCCCCAGTAGTTGCGCAGTCCGCGCCGGAGCAGATGGTCCTCGTGGGCGAACTGATGCACCGGCAGCAGCTCCACCGCCGTCACCCCCAGCTCTCGCAGATACCCGATCGCCGCCGGGTGCGCCAGCCCCGCGTACGTGCCGCGCAGCTCCTCGGGGATGTCCGGATGGCGCTGCGTGAAGCCCTTCACGTGCAGCTCGTAGATGACCGAGTCGGCCCACGGCGTCTTGGGCCGCCGGTCGTCGGCCCACTCGTCGCCCGGCACCTCGTCGTGGACGACGACGCCCTTGGGGACGAAGGGGGCCGAGTCGCGCTCGTCGCGCACCGTGTCGGCGACATTGCCCTGCGGCCAGTCGCGGACATGGCCGTAGACCTCCGCCGGGAGGGTGAACTCGCCGTCGACCGCGCGGGCGTACGGGTCGAGCAGCAGCTTCGCCGGATTCCAGCGGGCGCCGGTCCACGGGTCCCAGCGGCCGTGCACCCGGAATCCGTAGCGCCTGCCGGGGCGGACGCCGGGCACGAAGCCGTGCCAGATCTCGTGGGTCAGCTCGGTCAGCGGCAGCCGGATCTCGGTCTCGGGCCCGGCCCCGGC
>NZ_QQNA01000463.1 GCF_003346515.1 Streptomyces corynorhini | reverse complement strand
GCTCCGGATACGTGTACGCGATTTCTCGCCAGTTCCCGCCCACACGGACCCGGTCCCCGCACCGCACCCGAAACGCACATCGGCGCAGCTCATCACCCACGACCAAGCCCCTGGCCGCCCCGTTCGGGGAGGGACAGATGGGCCCAGACCAGCTTGCCGGGACCGTTCCGCTCACTGACACCCCACTCGTCCGCGAGCGCCTCCACGATGACGAGCCCACGACCGCCAGCCGACTCGACGTCCCCGGTGCGCTGCTCGGGCAGTTGGTCCGACGCGTCGTGTACCTCGATCCGCAGCCCGCCGCCGGAACGCCGCGCGTACAGGGTCTCGATCTCGCGGCCCTGCGACACGCGGGCATGGCGAGCGGCGTTGGTAAGCAACTCGGAGAGGATCAGCACTGCGGCGTCCTCCAGCCCTCCCAACTCCCAGGAGGCAAGGGCCTTCCGTAACTCCAGTCGAGCGAGCCCGACGCAGCGCGGGTGCCGACTCCACCGCNNGGGCGTACACGAGGGAGCAAGAGCCGCAACAGCGACCCGAGCAGGCTGACGATAAAGTTCAACACGTTGACGCTCCTCTGCAGCGTTGACCATGCCCCGGACCGCCCTTCACGCGGTCGCGGGGTCTTTCCTTGCCTGGGCAGCACCGCCCGCACAAGAGCACTCACCCGTCACTTCAGGGCGACAGTGAGTGACTGCACGCCCAGCATGCTCTCGCCCACAGAGAGAATGCAAGGATTGCAAACCACTTCAATGCGTTCGAGTGACTTGAGCGGCGGCACGGAGACCACCCACACTCACGAACAGCACCGAGCGACCGAAGGGACACGCTGTGTCGGAGAAGCGGCAACATCCACCCACTGTCAGACTGCGCCGCCTGGCCGCCGAACTCAGTCGGCTCCGTAACGCGGCGACGCTGACACGCGAGGACGTGGCAGAGAAGACCGGCATCAATACAGCGACTCTCTACCGCATTGAAAAAGCTCGCTCCCGGCCTCAAAAGCGCACACTGGTCGCCCTGTTGGATCTCTATCAAACAAG
>NZ_QQNA01000462.1:2298-2473 GCF_003346515.1 Streptomyces corynorhini | reverse complement strand
GCCGTGGGCCGGGTGCGGGGATGCGTGGGTCATGACGGTCAGGCTAGGAGGAGCCCCCCGCCGGGGCACCACGGATCCCGGTATGCGCAAGACGAAGGCCGGATGAGCGGCGGCTCGCGCAAAAGCGGCGCCCGCTGAGCGCCCGGAGCGCCTGGCGCGCGCTGAGCGCCCGGCG
>NZ_QQNA01000462.1:0-2209 GCF_003346515.1 Streptomyces corynorhini | reverse complement strand
CCGGGTGGGCGCGCATGCGCGCGGTGCCGGCGGGCGGCGGGTTCGTCATGCGCTGCCGTACGACGCTCATGCCGGGGTCCGCCCGGACGGGCCAGCGCATGAGCCCGTGCCGCGCGTCGATCGTCGGGCTCACGACGACATCCTCGGCGGCCGTCTCGACGAGCTGGTCCAGCGTGGTGTCCAGGGCGCGGGCGAGCACGACGAGCTGGTCCAGGGCCAGTCGGCGCTGACCGTTCTCGATACGGCTGAGCGTGGACTGGCTGACCTGGGCGCGCGTGGCCAGCTCCTCCAGGGACCAGCCCTGCGCGACACGCAGCGCCCGGATCCGTTTGCGCACCAGGCTGTCCAGGTCGCCATTGTCTTGCGTCATGGGCAAGATTATATGCCGTAACCGCAAGGCGTGCCTATCGTCGTGACCGAACGCGGGAGCGGCTGGGGCCGAGCGCCCGCACCTCACCGGCCCCGGAATCCGCGCCCCGTCACGATCCGCGCCCGGCCATCGCCGTACGGCCGGTCCCGCACGCCCTTGTGAGAGGAACCCATGAGTACGAACCAGCCCGCACAGGCGATCGCCGCCGATCCGGGCGGCGCCACCGACGCGGGGGTGCCGGACGCCCGCCGACGCCGCACGATCCTCGTGACCGTGTGCGTCGCCCTGATGGCCGTCATCGCGTCGGTGTCGGGGCTCAACGTCGCCCAGCCCGACCTCGCGGTCGCCTTCGGCGCCTCCCAGCGCACCATCCTGTGGATCATCAACATCTACACCCTCACCCTGGCCGCGCTGCTCCTGCCGCTCGGCGCGCTCGGCGACCGCTGGGGCCGCAAGCCCATGCTCCTCACCGGTCTCACCGTCTTCGGCCTCGCCGGTGTGGCCGCCGGTCTCGCCCCGTCGGCGGACGTCATGCTCGCCGCACGGCTGTTCAGCGGCGTGGGCGCGGCCATGATCATGCCCATCACCCTCGCCGTCATCACCTCGACCTTCCCGAAGGAGGAGCGCGGACGGGCCATCGGCGTGTGGACCGCGGTGGCCGGAGGCGGCGGTGTCCTGGGGATGTTCCTCTCCGCCGCCCTGGTGGACGTGGCGAACTGGCGGTTGCTGTTCGTCCTGCCCGTCGCGCTCGCCGCCGTGGCACTCGGCATGGCGCTTCGCTCCGTTCCCGACTCCCGTGAGACGTCGGGGCATGCCTTCGACACCGTCGGCGCGCTGACCTCCGTCGTGGCCGTGGTCGGCCTCATCTTCGTCCTTCAGGAGGGGCCCGAGCGCGGCTGGAGCGCCCCCGCGACGCTGCTCGGCCTCGTCGTCGGCGCCCTCGCCGCCGTCGGGTTCGTGGTGCGGGAACTGCGCGGGCGCGAGGCCGCGCTCCTGGACGTGCGCCTCTTCGGCGAACGCTCGCCGGCCGGCGGTTCGATCACACTCCTGGTCGTCTTCGGCGTCCAGGCGGGCATCTTCGTGGTCCTCTTCCCGTTCTTCCAGGCCGTGCTCGGCTGGTCCGGCCTGCGGTCCACGCTGGCGCTCATGCCCATGGCCGTGCTCATGATGGCGGCCTCCGGTCTCGCCCCGCGGTCGGCCGCGCGCATCGGCGCCCGGCTCACCATGGCGACGGGAATCCTGCTGGCCGGCGCCGGTCTCGCCCTCATGGCCACCCTCGTCTCCGTCGACGGCGGCTACCTCTCCGTGCTGCCCGGCATGCTCGCCATGGGGCTGGGCATGGGGCTGGCGATGACGCCCTCCACCGAGGCCATCACCGGCGCCCTGCCGCGTGAGCGCCAGGGCGTCGCCTCCGCGCTCAACGACGTGACCCGGGAGTTCGGCACCGCGCTCGGCGTCGCCCTGCTGGGCGCGCTCCTGTCCGCCGGCTACCGCCACGCCATCGACTCCCGGCTCGACGGCGTACCCCAGGGCCCCGCCGACACGGCGCGCGAAGGCGTCGCCAACGCCCTGGAGGCCGCCCGGGGTGCGGGCTCCCACGCGTCGGCGCTGATCCGGGCCTCCCAGGAGTCGTTCGTCGACGGCTGGCAGCAGGCCATGTGGGCGGGCGTCGCGGTCATGGCCGCCCTGTTCCTCTACATCCTCACCCGAGGCCCGCTGCGCCCCGCGCCCGTACCGGAAGGCGGGGCGGACGCGAGGGAGGCCGCCGACGCCGTCGCCTCGTAACCGGTCGAGCGGCCCTCCCCCGGAGGCGCTGCCGCCGGACCGGGGGAGGCGCCG
>NZ_QQNA01000461.1 GCF_003346515.1 Streptomyces corynorhini | reverse complement strand
GGGTGAAGCGCTCCAGGCCCGCGATGTCGTCGGTCAGCCCCCAGTCCGTGAGCAGCGAGCCGTGCGGGTCGATGCCGACGCAGAGCGGGCCTGGGAATCCTGGGCGTTCACGCGGTCACCTTCCGGGTGTCGGCGCCGACGGCCTCGGCGAGGGTCGCGTACGGGGAGAGCGCGAGCCGCGCCGCGAGCCCCTGGTGGATCGCGCGGCTCCAGAACGGGCCCCGGTAGATGAAGGCGCTGTAGCCCTGCACCAGCGTGGCACCCGCCAGGACGCGCTGCCAGGCGTCCTCGGCGTCCTCGACGCCTCCGACGCCGACCAGGGTCACGCGGTCGCCCACCCGCGCGTAGAGGCGCCTGAGGACCTCCAGGGAGCGCGCCTTGAGCGGCGCGCCCGAGAGCCCGCCCGTCTCGGCGGTGAGCGCGGGGTCCGAGGCCAGGCCCAGGGTGTCGCGGGCGACGGTGGTGTTGGTGGCGATGATGCCGTCCAGGCCGAGTTCCACCGCGAGGTCGGCGACCGCGTCGATGTCCTCGTCCGCCAGATCGGGCGCGATCTTGACGAGGAGGGGGACGCGTCGGCCGGTGACGGTGCGGTCGGCGGCTTCCCGTACGGCGGTGAGCAGCGGTCGCAGCTGGTCGACGGCCTGGAGGCCGCGCAGTCCCGGGGTGTTGGGCGAGCTGACGTTGACGACGAGGTAGTCGGCGTGGCGGGCCAGCCGCTCGGTCGAGCGTACGTAGTCGGCGGTCGCCTCGCTCTCCGGGACGACCTTGGTCTTGCCGATGTTGACGCCGACGGTGGTGCGGAAGACGGCTCTGCGGGCCGCCAGCCGGGCCGCCACGGACGCGGAGCCCTCGTTGTTGAAGCCCATCCGGTTGATCAGCGCGCGGTCGGGCACGAGCCGGAAGAGGCGCTTGGGCGGGTTGCCGGGCTGCGGTTCGCCGGTGACCGTGCCGATCTCGACGTGGTCGAAGCCGAGCATCGCCATGCCGTCCACGGCGACGGCGTTCTTGTCGAAACCGGCGGCGAGACCGAAGGGGCCGTGCATCCGCAGCCCGAACGCCTCGGTGCGCAGCTCCTCGAAGCGCGGGGCGAGGGCGGCGGCGACGAAGGTGCGCAGGACGGGGACGCGGGCGGCGCACCGGATCCAGCGGACGGCCAGGTGGTGGGCGCGCTCGGGGTCCATGCGACGGAAGACCAGCTGGAAGAAGATCTTGTACATGTGGGTGGTGTGTCCTCTGCGGAGGTCATGAGGGCGGAGGTCATGTGGCCGGGTGTCATCAGGGCGGACGTC
>NZ_QQNA01000460.1:566-783 GCF_003346515.1 Streptomyces corynorhini | reverse complement strand
CTCCGCCTCGGTGCGGCCGACCCAGTCGGCGCCCTCGACGGACTTGCCGGGCTCCAGGTCCTTGTAGACCTCGAAGAAGTGCTGGATCTCCAGGCGGTCGAACTCCGAGACGTGGTGGATGTCACGCAGGTGCTCCACCCGGGGGTCGGACGCCGGGACGCACAGCAGCTTGTCGTCGCCGCCGGCCTCGTCGGTCATCCGGAACATGCCGATCGCG
>NZ_QQNA01000460.1:0-383 GCF_003346515.1 Streptomyces corynorhini | reverse complement strand
GCGAAAGGGGCTGGTCAGCCGTGGTTGAGCCGAAAGCATGGCGGTTCGCGGCGGGTTCCGCCGTTGTCGGCCTGACGCTCGCCGCCGTGGTGGTGGCCGCGGCCGGCCCCTGGGACTCCGGTCAGCGTAAGGCCGAGCGGGACTGGGCTGTCGCCCGGAGCGGTACGGGTGGCACAGATCACGGCGGGTCCGCCTCCCGCGCGCCCTCGCCCGCCCCCAGCGCCGCCGCCGTCCTGGCCGGACTGACCGGCTCCGGCACGGCGACCGCGGGCCAGGGGAAGGGGACGGGGAAGGGGACGGGCGGGGAAGCGGGCGAGAAGGCGGGGAAGAAGGCGGGCAGGGAAACGGCCGGGGACGCGCCGGGACAGCCCGCGCGGCTCTCC
>NZ_QQNA01000046.1 GCF_003346515.1 Streptomyces corynorhini | reverse complement strand
GCACGATGGTCTTGTCGGCCACGGACCCGGTGCGGGCCCGGCCGTTGTCGAAAGTGAGGAAGGGCCCGCCGTCGGCGACGGACTCGGGCACCTCGCTGCCGCTGGCGTCGGACCGTACGCGCTGGTCACCGCCGACCTCGGAGCGCAGATAGCCGTCGAGCAGCAACACGCTGACCAGGCCGACGAGGAGCAGCAGGGCGACGATCACGCGCGGCCTGGGTACCGCCTGCCTGCGGACGCGCTCCATGCGGCCGGGCGTGGCGTGACGGCGGCAACTGATCCCATGACGCAGCCCCGCCCCGCCAAGTCCCGCCCCGCCAAGTCCCACCCCGCCAAGTCCCCTCACGCCACGCGCCGTCACGCCACGCCCGGCCGCATGGAGCGCGTCCGCAGGCAGGCGGTACCCAGGCCGCGCGTGATCGTCGCCCTGCTGCTCCTCGTCGGCCTGGTCAGCGTGTTGCTGCTCGACGGCTATCTGCGCTCCGAGGTCGGCGGTGACCAGCGCGTACGGTCCGACGCCAGCGGCAGCGAGGTGCCCGAGTCCGTCGCCGACGGCGGGCCCTTCCTCACTTTCGACAACGGCCGGGCCCGCACCGGGTCCGTGGCCGACAAGACCATCGTGCTGACCTTCGACGACGGGCCCGATCCCACGTACACCGCGAAGGTCCTCAAGATCCTCGACGACCACGACGTGCCCGGTACGTTCTTCCTGATCGGCTCCATGATCTCCCGCTATCCGGGAGTGGTGAGGCGGATGGTCGCGGACGGCAACGAGGTCGGCGTCCACACCTTCACCCACGTCGATCTCTCGTATCAGAGCGCCTCGCGCGTCAAACGGGAGATAGCCCAGACGCAATTGGCGCTGGCGGGGGCCGCCGGGATCACGACGACGCTGTTCCGCGCCCCGTACTCCTCCACGAACGACGCGATCGACAACGAGAGCTGGCCGGTCTACAAGAGGCTCGGCGCGATGGGGTACACGAGCGTCTTCATCGACACCGACAGCGAGGACTGGCAGCTTCCGGGGGTCGACAAGATCATCAAGTGGGCGACCCCGAAGAAGGGCAAGGGCGCCGCCGTGCTCTTCCACGACGCGGGCGGCAACCGCGACGAGACGCTGGTGGCGCTGGACCGCTACATCAAGAAGATGAAGGCGAAGGGGTACACCTTCACCACCGTCAGCGGAGCCCAGCGGCAGAGCGAGGCTCAGGGCGACGGACAGGCCGACGGGCAGGGACAGAGCGACGGAGAGGGCGAGGGACAGGGCCAGGTACAGGGCCGGGACCGGCCGCAGGGCCGGGGACAGGCCCCGGGGCCCGGCCAGGACGCCCTGACCGGCAACCCCGAACAGGCCGCCCACCACAAGGCCACCGGCACCACCCTCTGGGAGGGGCGTGCCCTGCTCGCCGCCGTCGCCGTCGCCGAGTGGTGCGTACCCGGTCTCGCCGCCGGTCTCGCGGTCGTCGGAGTCGCCGTGATGGCCAGGTTCGGGCTGATGCTCCTGCTCGCCCGCCGCCACTACCGGCAGCGCAACAGACGGCGCTTCTCGTGGGGGCCGCCGGTGTACGAACCGGTGAGCGTGATCGTCCCCGCGTACAACGAGAAGGAGTGCATCGCCAACACCCTCAACTCCCTCGCCGCCAGCACGCACCCGATCGAGATCGTCGTCGTCGACGACGGCTCCACCGACGGCACCGCCGAGATCGCGGAGTCCCTGGGCCTGCCGAACGTCCGGGTGATCCGCCAGGAGAACGCCGGGAAGTCGGCCGCGCTCAACAACGGCGTACGGCAGGCCAGGTACGACATCGTCGTGATGATGGACGGCGACACCGTCTTCGAGCCCGACACCGTACGCCTGCTCGTCCAGCCCTTCGGCGACCCGGAGGTCGGCGCGGTCGCGGGCAACGCCAAGGTCGGCAACCGGGACACGCTGATCGGCGCCTGGCAGCACATCGAGTACGTGATGGGCTTCAACCTGGACCGCCGGATGTACGACCTGCTGCGCTGCATGCCCACCATCCCCGGCGCGATCGGCGCCTTCCGCCGGGAGGCCGTCCTCGCGGTCGGCGGGATGAGCGAGGACACCCTCGCCGAGGACACCGACATCACCATCGCCCTGCACCGGGCCGGTTGGCGCGTCGTCTACGCGGAGCACGCGCGCGCGTGGACGGAGGCGCCCGCGAGCGTCGGGCAGCTGTGGCGCCAGCGTTACCGCTGGAGCTACGGCACGATGCAGGCGCTGTGGAAGCACCGGGGGTCGGTCCTCGACAAGGGGCCCTCGGGGCGGTTCGGCCGGGTGGGGATGCCGCTGGTGGTGCTCTTCCAGGTGGTGACGCCCGTCTTCGCGCCCCTCATCGACGTGTTCACGGTCTACGCGATGATCTTCGTGGACTTCCGGGCGTCGCTGCTGGCGTGGCTCGCCGTGCTGCTGGTGCAACTGCTCTGCGCGGCCTACGCGTTCCGGCTGGACCGGGAGAAGTACCGGTATCTGCTGATGCTGCCGTTGCAGCAGGTCGCCTACCGCCAGCTGATGTATCTCGTGCTGATCCACTCGTCGGTCACGGCGCTCACCGGCGGCCGGCTGCGCTGGCAGAAGCTCAAGCGCACGGGCGAGGTCGGCACGCCGCGCGCGGGGACGGGGGCGGCCTGATGGCGGGCGCGCACCGCAGGGCCGCGCACCGCAGGGCCGCGCCGTCGGGGGCGCCGTCGGGGGCGCCGTCGGCAGTGCGACCGGTGGCGTCCTCGGGAACGTCCTCCGCCGCGCCGTTCGGAGCGCCGTCCGGAGCGCCGTCCGTCGCGCCGTCCGGCGCCGGACGTGACCGGTACTTCGACGCGCTGCGCGCCTTCGCGCTGGTCCGCGTCGTCGCGTACCACACCTTCGAGTGGCCCTGGCTGGGGTTCGTCTTCCCGTCCATGGGGGTGATGTTCGCCCTCGCCGGATCGCTGATGGCGCGCTCCCTGGAGCGGCCCGCCGCCCGGGTCGTGCGGTCCCGGCTGCGGCGGCTGCTGGTCCCGTTGTGGGTGTTCGGGGCCGTCCTGGGCGTGGCCATGGCGAAGCACGGCTGGCTGCCGGGCGCCGACGCCCTCTACTGGGTGCTGCCCGTCGGGGACCCGCCGGGCGACGCGTGGGGCGAGCAGGCGTGGGCGGTGCTCTGGTACCTGCGGACGTATCTGTGGTTCGTGCTGCTCTCGCCCGTCCTGCTGCGGGTGCTGAGGCTCGCGCCGCTGCCCGTGCTGCTGCTCTCCCTCGTCCCCGTCGTGCTCTTCGAGACGGTGTGGAGCGTGCCGGACGGGCGGCTGGGCTCCGCGCTCAGCGATCTGTCGGTCTTCCTGTTCTGCTGGCTGCTCGGGTTCGCGCACCGCGACGGCGTGCTCGACCGGCTGCGTCCGGCCGCCGTGCTCGCGGCGGCGGCGCCGCTGATGGCGGCCGGCGCGTGGTGGGCCTTCGGCCACCGGGTGGACGGGACGTACGACCTGGACGACATCCCGCTCGCGCAGGCGCTCTGGTCGGCGGGGTTCGTGCTGCCGCTGCTGCGGTTCCGGCCGGACTTCGGGTGGCTGGCGCGGCGGCCGGTGGCCGACCGGATCGTCTCGGTCTTCAACGCGCGCGCGGTGACGGTCTACCTCTGGCACGAGGTGGCGCTGATGGCGAGTGTGCCGCTGATCGACCTGATGTGGGACGTTCCCGCCTTCGAGCGGGATCTGCCGCTCGACAGCATGTGGTTCCAGTTCGGCATCGCCTGGGTGCTGATCGCGCTCGCCGTCGCGCTCTTCGGCTGGGTGGAGGACGTCGCCGCGAAACGGCGGCCGAGGCTGCTGCCCTGAACGCGGGCGACGGGTCGCGCACTGCCACAATGGAGTGCGTGACCCGAGCCTCCCTGGACAAGCAGCCGCACGAAGTCGCCTCGATGTTCGACGACGTGGCGGCGAACTACGACCTGACCAACGACGTGCTCTCGCTCGGCCAGGACCGCCGGTGGCGCAAGGAGGTCGCCAGGGCGGTGAACGCGCGCCCGGCGGAGAAGGTCCTCGACCTGGCGGCGGGCACCGCCACCTCCTCGATGAGCTTCGCCGCCACCGGCGCGTACGTCGTGCCCTGCGACTTCTCGCTCGGCATGCTGCGCGAGGGCAAGAAGCGGCACTCCTGGATGCCGTTCACGGCCGGGGACGCGACGAAGCTGCCGTTCGCCGACGGGGTCTTCGACGCGGTGACGATCTCCTTCGGGCTGCGCAACGTCCAGGACACGGACCTCGCGCTGCGCGAGCTGTACCGGGTGACGAAGCCGGGCGGGCGGGTCGTGATCTGCGAGTTCTCGCATCCGACCTGGGCGCCGTTCCGTACCGTCTACGAGGAGTACCTGATGCGGGCGCTGCCGCCGACCGCGCGCGCCGTCTCCTCCAACCCCGACGCGTACGTCTATCTCGCCGAGTCGATCCGCGCCTGGCCCGACCAGCCGGGTCTCGCGGCGCGGCTCCAGGGCGCGGGCTGGTCCAAGGTGGCCTGGCGCGACCTGACGGGCGGGATCGTGGCGCTGCACCGGGGCGTACGCGCCTGACGCCGCGCGCTCGCCGTCCGTGCCGTCCGTGCCGTTCCTCCGCCGTCCCCCGCGGGGGCGTGCGGTACGCGCGTGACGCACGTACCGCACGCCCGTCGCCGGGTCAGCTCCAGGGGTTGGCGTTCGTGTCGTTGATGGCGGTCCAGAAGCGGGTGTTCTCCGGCAGGTAGCCGTGGGCCCAGAACGCCCAGCCGCCCGAGCCCTCCAGGTTCGCGCCGTAGCGGCCGTCGTGGAACTCGGCCGTCCGCCAGCCCTCTCCGTAGTACTGCGCGCACAGGGCGTCGGCGACGGCCCGGCTGGTGAGGGCGGTGCCCTGGACGGGCGGGGTCGCCGCGACCGTGCCGCGCGCCCAGCCGATGTAGAAGGTCGGGGTGATGCCGGCCGGGACGGGGGCGTTGGTGATTCTCAGGCACAGCACCGGCAGCGAGGCGGTGGCTGGGGTGTCACCGTTGTAGGCGTCGGTCACCGAGTCGGATCCGACGTGGACGGTGCCGTCGCTTCCCTTGCCGGCCACGGTCCAGGTCATCCCGGCGTGGTCGGCCGTGACGGCCGCCTGGGCGGAGGCGATCGGGGACAGGAGAGTGAGCGAAGCGGCGGCGAGGGCGGCAGCGCCTCGGGCCAGGATCTTCTTCAAGGAAACCACTCCTTCGGTGGGACCGGCCCGGAGTGGGCCGGTGCCCGGACAGCATCCGAGGAAGTGGGAGATCCCTTCCGCGTGTTCGCTCGACTTGGCCGCAAATGACAGAGGCATGCCCGAGGGGCAGTTCTTGCGGGCCGGTTCCCGGGTGTGCTGGGAGGGGTGTGCCGGTACGGATGTGCCGGTACGGGGGCGCCGGTGTGGGGGCGCCGGTACGGGGGCGCCGAGGAGCGCACCCCCGTACCGGCACCCCCGGGAACCGGGCGTCAGCTCACAGCTCCAGCCGGAAGCAGAGTGCCCGCTGCTCCGTCTCGTACTTCGGCGAGGTGAACGGATAGGTCTCGGTCAGCTCCATGCCCAGCCGCCGCGCCACCGCCGCCGAGCGCTCGTTGCGCGAGTTGACCATCGCCACGACCCGCTCGACGCCCGCCGCCCGTGCTCGCTCGACGGTGGTCCTTGCGGCGGCCGTCGCGTAGCCCCGGCCCCAGTGCGCGCGCCCCAGCCGCCAGCCGATCTCGATCTCGCCGACCGGCCCGAAGGTCTCGTGCGGCCAGGGCTGCGCGCCGGTGAAGCCGATGACCTCGCCGTGCTCGTCCAGCACCGTCCAGAGGCAGAAGCCGCGCTCCGCGTCGTGTCTGCGCTGGCGCGCGGTCAGCTCCGCGTACACCGACCGCTCGGCCGGGGCGCCGCCGTGGAACTCCATCACCTCGCGGTCGTTGAAGACGTGGTGCCAGTGGAACGCGTCCTCGTCCGTCGGCACGCGGAGCCGCAGCACGGGGAGCGGCTTGGTCATGTGGTCCACGAGGGCAGCCCTTCACTGGAGAGATCGGTACGCACCCATAGACTGCACATGTCGAGTGCCAGTCGGTACACCATTTCGAGTCTTCGGGAGAACCCGCTGTGACCGAGCCCCTCTCCGAGAACACCGCGGATGTGATTGTCGTCGGCGCGGGGCCGGCCGGCTCGACCACCGCGTACTACCTGGCCAAGGCGGGTCTGGACGTCCTGCTGCTGGAGAAGACGGCGTTCCCGCGCGAGAAGGTCTGCGGCGACGGCCTGACGCCGCGCGCCACCAAGCAGCTGGTCTCGATGGGGATCGACATCTCCGAGGAGGCCGGCTGGCTGCGCAACAAGGGCCTGCGGATCATCGGCGGCGGCGTACGGCTGCAACTGGACTGGCCCGACCTCGCCACCTATCCGGACTACGGACTGGTCCGCAAGCGCGACGACTTCGACGAACAGCTCGCGCGGCAGGCGCAGAAGGCCGGCGCGCGGCTGCACGAGCGCTGCAACGTCGGCGCCCCGATCCTGGACGGGCGCACCGGCCGGATCACCGGAGTGCACGCCAAGCTCGGCGAGGAGAAGACCCCGGTCACCTTCCACGCCCCGCTGGTCGTCGCCGCCGACGGCAACTCGACACGGCTGTCGCTCGCCATGGGGCTGCACCGGCGCGAGGACCGGCCGATGGGCGTGGCCGTGCGCACGTACTTCACCTCGCCCCGCCACGACGACGACTACCTGGAGTCGTGGCTGGAGCTGTGGGACCGGCGCGGTCCCGGCGAGGACAAGCTGCTGCCCGGCTACGGGTGGATCTTCGGCATGGGCGACGGTACGTCCAACGTCGGACTGGGCATCCTCAACTCCTCCTCCGCGTACAAGGAGCTGGACTGGCGCGAGGTGCTCAAGGCGTGGTGCGCGTCGATGCCGGAGGAGTGGGGGTACGTCCCCGACAACATGACGATGCCGATCCGGGGCGCCGCGCTGCCGATGGCCTTCAACCGGCAGCCGCACTACACCAAGGGCCTGCTGCTGGTCGGTGACGCGGGAGGCATGGTCAACCCGTTCAACGGCGAGGGCATCGCCTATGCCATGGAGTCGGGGCAGATCGCGGCGGACGTGATCGTCCAGGCCCATGCCCGCGCCACCCCCGCCCAGCGCGAACTGGCCCTGCTGCACTATCCGAAGGTGCTCAAGGAGACCTACGGCGGCTATTACACGATGGGCCGTGCCTTCGTGAAGCTGATCGGCAACCCGAAGATCATGAAGATCGCGACCGAGCGCGGGCTGACCCATCCGCTGCTGATGAAGTTCACCCTGAAGATGCTGGCGAACCTGACCGACCCGACGGGCGGCGACGCGATGGACCGTGTGATCAACGGGCTGTCGAAGGTGGCTCCGAAGGCCTGAGCGGCCGGTGGGGCGGTGAGCGGGGCGGCGCGCGGGCACGGTCCCTCAGCCCTTCTTCGCCCAGCCGCGCAGCGCGGCCCGGTCGGCGAACGCTCCGATGTTCGTGTCGACCGGGCTGTCGGTGTACTGGTGGAACTTCCACGCGGCCTTGATGCGGGGCTTCCCCGCGGTTACGTAGTCCGCGATCCACAGGGCGTCGCCCGCGTTGCTCGTCGTGTCGCGGTGCAGCCAGTAGTACTGGCCGCAGTAGAGACCGACGCGGTGGGTGGCGCCGCGCAGCCGCTTCACCTCGGCGAGGAAGGCGTCCTTCTGGGCGTTGGAGACGCCGTCGTCCTCCCAGTCGGCGAACAGCGGGTCGTGCTCGATGCTGGCGCACTTCTCCACGAAGTACTTCGCCTGCGCCTTCATGTCGCCGGGCCGCAGGAAGTGGTAGAAGCCGACGACGAGTCCCGCGGCGCGGGCGTGCGCTGCCTGGGCGGTCATGCGGGGGTTGATGTACGACGTGCCCTCGGTGGCCTTGACGAAGACGAAGTCGAGGCCGGCCGTGCTGTAGGTGGCGCTTTGGTGGGACGAGACGTCGATGCCTTTGGTGGTCATGTGGGGGGTTCCTCCCGGGCGTCGAGATCGCCCTTGGTGCGAGGCGTGATCCAAGGCGGTGCTGACTCACTACTACGCGCGAGCGATCTGATCCGTTCACCGCCGTCCCGTTGGACGGCTGTACCTCTCATACCCACGTGGGGCGTCCCGGCGCGCTTCTGTCCGGTGTCCGCCATTCGTGTCGCGTACGTCTCGAACGCGGGTACGGCCGCGGCGCGTACGGCGTCGGGTGCCGTCCCGGGTACGACTGAGGCCCGTACCCCCCGAGCAGCGGGGTACGGGCCTCAGGTCTGATGCCGCGCGGTCGCGGTGCGCGTCAGAGGACGCGGACGGCGCCGCTCGGCGGGTCGTAGTCCAGCGACGCCTGCACGACGCCCTTGCTGGGGTTCTGCGCGCCGACGAACTGGCCGTCGCCGATGTAGATGGCCGTGTGGTAGGCGCTGCCCGCACCGCCCCAGTAGAGGATGTCGCCGGGCTGGAGGTTGCTGAGGGAGACCTGCGTGCCGGCCGTCGACTGCGACTGCGAGACACGCGGGAGGTTCACACCGATCTGGTTGTACGCGGCCTGGACGAGACCCGAGCAGTCCCACGCGTTGGGGCCGGTGGAGCCCATGATGTACGCGTCGCCCACGTGCGACTGCACGAAGGCCACGACGGCGGCGGCCGAGCCGGTGGCGGTCGAGGTGGTCGGGGCCGAGGCGGCGGTGGTGCCGGTGCTCGAACCCGAGGAGCTGGAGCCCGAGCTGTAGTTCGAGCCCGAGTCGGCGGCGGCCAGCGTGGTGCGCTGGGCGTCGCGCGAGGCGCGCTCGGCCTCGGCCGCGGCCTTGGCGCGGGCCTCCGCGGCGGCCTTCTTCTTCTTTTCGGCCTCGGCCTTGCGCTCCGCCTCGGCGTGCGCCGTCTTGGCGGCCTTCGTGGCCTTGGTGATGGCGGCGCTCTCCTGGGCCCGCAGGTCCAGGTTGTTGGCGACTCGCTGGGTGGCGTCGGCGGACTTGGCGAAGTCGCTCGCGAGTCCGGAGGTGAGGGTCGGCATCTCGATGGTCTGGGTCACCGGCTCGGCGTTGGCCGGTCCGGCGGCACCGGCCACCGCGATCGTGCTGAGAACGCCACCGGCGACTCCGGCACGGAGAACGGTGACCTTGGGCGCACTCCGGCGGGGTTTCCGGTGGCTGGGTATGTGAGCGGTGTGGGACATGAGTACACGGCTATCAGGCCGGACCCGGTTCTCGTCAAGAAACGTGGGTTGCGCCACAGTTACGTTCGGAATCTGTGAATCCGCTGAGCGGAGACCCTTATTGACGCCGTAACGGTCAAAACGGGCATGGGCGATCAAGGGCTTGATCATGGTCTTTCCGTTAAAGGTCCGAATTGCCCGCCGCTTACCACCCCTTCGAACTCATGGCCAAGCCCGCTTCTCCGGGGGGTGGGGGTGAGTGGCACAGGTCACAGAAGGGTCACTGTTCGGGAGGTGTCGTGATCACGGCACTCGCTCGTGAACGCGTGCACGTGTCCACTTCTGTCCCCGCCCTCCCCTCGTGCGGGTGAGTGCGGCGCCATATCACTCACAAGTGTCTCATTGCCAATTTGTTTGTAGGTTGCATCTCTTGATAGAGCGCCAAGGCTCCGACCAGCGGTAACGAGCCCGAATGTCACATCTGGTGATCACGTGGCGGCTTCGCGTACGAAGATCACCGCTCATCCGACTTCATGATCCTTCGTCAGGTGGTGGAGATCACAAAGACGTTGCTGTACCCCGTGTCGCAGATCACAGACCACTCGGCATAGGATGCGGGGCAGTCGGGCTTGTGAACTGCCTCACATGTACGCGATCTTCAGCGATCCGTGCCGGGGCGGCGACGTGAACCGCCCGGTGCGATCCAACGGTCAAGGACGACTGGAAGGAGCTGAGGGGCGTGAATGCCTACGCACCCATCCTCGTGCTCGGCGCCCTGGGGGCCGGGTTTGCGATCTTCTCCGTGGTCATGGCCACGCTTATCGGCCCAAAACGCTACAACCGGGCGAAAATTGATGCGTACGAGTGTGGCATCGAGCCCACGCCGACGCCCGCCGGGGGCGGCCGATTCCCCATCAAGTACTACCTGACGGCGATGCTCTTCATCATTTTCGATATCGAGGTCGTCTTCCTTTACCCCTGGGCGGTCACCTTCGACTCCCTGGGCATTTTCGGGCTCGTGGAGATGCTCCTCTTCGTGCTCACCGTCTTCGTCGCCTACGCGTATGTGTGGCGGCGCGGCGGTCTGGAATGGGACTAAGGCGCTGAGGGGAACCCATGGGACTCGAAGAGAAGCTGCCGAGCGGCTTTCTGCTGACCACCGTCGAACAGGCATCCGGCTGGGTGCGGAAGTCGTCCATGTTCCCCGCGACCTTCGGCCTCGCCTGCTGCGCCATCGAGATGATGACGACCGGCGCCGGCCGTTACGACCTGGCGCGGTTCGGCATGGAGGTCTTCCGCGGCTCGCCGCGCCAGGCCGATCTGATGATCGTGGCCGGACGGGTGAGCCAGAAGATGGCGCCGGTGCTGCGACAGGTCTATGACCAGATGCCCAACCCCAAGTGGGTCATCTCCATGGGGGTTTGTGCGTCATCAGGCGGAATGTTCAACAATTACGCGATTGTGCAGGGTGTGGATCATGTCGTCCCGGTTGACATCTATTTGCCCGGCTGCCCGCCCCGACCGGAGATGCTGATGGACGCCATTCTCAAGCTCCACGAGAAGGTCCAGGGATCCAAGCTCGGGGTCAACGCGCAGGAGGCGGCCCGCGAGGCGGAGGAAGCCGCCCTCAACGCGCTGCCGTTGATCGAGATGAAAGGGCTTCTCCGGTGAGCGACGAACAGCGACCCGGCGACGGCGTTCCCGTCCCGCGCGACGACACCGGCGAGCCCATCCGCGTCCAGAAGGGCATGTTCGGCGCCAAGAACGGCGCCGACACCTCGGGCTACGGCGGTCTGGTCAGGACCGTGACGCTCCCGGGCGCGACCCCCCGGCCCTACGGCGGCCCCGGCGGATCCTTCGACGAGATCGCCGACGAACTCGAAGGCGCGCTGGAGGAACAGGGCCTGCCGCCCGGCAGCGCCATCGAGAAGACGGTCGTCGACCGCGGCGAACTCACCTTCCACGTCGCCCGCGAGCACCTCCTCCAGGTCGCCCGCACCCTGCGCGACGACCCGGCGCTGCGCTTCGAGCTGTGTACGGGCGTCTCGGGCGTCCACTACCCCGGCGACGAGGGCCGCGAGCTGCACGCCGTCTACCACCTGCGCTCGCTCACCCACGGCCGGCTGATCCGGGTCGAGGTCTCCGCGCCGGACGCCGACCGGCACGTGCCGTCCCTGGTCCCGGTCTATCCGACCAACGACTGGCACGAGCGCGAGACATACGACTTCTTCGGCCTGATCTTCGACGGCCACCCCGCACTGACCCGGATCCTCATGCCGGACGACTGGCAGGGCTTCCCGCAGCGCAAGGACTACCCGCTCGGCGGCATCGCCGTCGAGTACAAGGGCGCCCAGATCCCGGCTCCGGACCAGCGGAGGTCGTACTCCTGATGTCTGCACCCCACGCACCCCAAGGCGAGGCACCCGGCGACACGTTCCCCGAGGACGCCACCCCCAGGGAGACCACCGAGGGCACCGTGTACACGGTCACCGGCGGCGACTGGGACGAGGTCGTCCAGTCCGCCGCCAAGGCCGACGACGAACGCATCGTCGTCAACATGGGCCCCCAGCACCCCTCCACCCACGGCGTGCTGCGGCTGATCCTGGAGATCGACGGCGAGACCGTCACCGAGGCCCGCTGCGGTATCGGCTATCTGCACACCGGTATCGAGAAGAACCTCGAATTCCGCAACTGGACGCAGGGCACCACCTTCGTCACGCGCATGGACTACCTGACGTCGTTCTTCAACGAGACGGCGTACTGCCTGGGCGTCGAGAAGCTGCTCGGCATCGAGGACACCGTCCCCGACCGGGCCACCCTCATCCGCGTCCTGCTGATGGAGCTGAACCGGCTCTCCTCGCACCTCGTCTGCATCGCCACCGGCGGTATGGAGCTGGGCGCGACGACGATCATGATCTACGGCTTCCGCGATCGTGAACTGATTCTCGACGCCTACGAGCTGATCACCGGACTGCGGATGAACCACGCGTTCATCCGCCCCGGCGGACTCGCCCAGGACCTGCCGCCCGGCGCCACCGACCAGCTGCGCGAGCTGCTGAAGACGCTGCGCAGGAACCTGCCGGAGTACGACAAGCTCGCCACCGGCAACCCCATCTTCAAGGCCCGTATGCAGGACGTCGGCCACCTCGACCTGACCGGCTGCATGGCACTCGGCGCCACCGGCCCGGTCCTGCGCTCCGCCGGGCTCCCGCACGACCTGCGCAGGAGCGACCCGTACTGCGGCTACGAGACGTTCGACTTCGACGTCCCGACCGCCGACACCTGCGACGCGTACGGCCGCTTCCTCATCCGGCTCGAAGAGATGCGCCAGTCGCTGCGGATCGTGGAGCAGTGCCTCGACCGGCTGGAGCCGGGCCCCGTGATGGTCGCCGACAAGAAGATCGCCTGGCCCGCGCAGCTCGCGCTCGGCCCCGACGGGCTCGGCAACTCGCTCGACCACATCAAGAACATCATGGGCACGTCCATGGAGGCCCTGATCCATCACTTCAAGCTGGTGACGGAGGGCTTCCGGGTCCCGGCCGGCCAGGCGTACGCGGCCGTGGAGTCGCCCAAGGGCGAACTCGGCGCGCACGTCGTCTCCGACGGCGGCACCCGCCCCTACCGGGTCCACTTCCGCGATCCGTCCTTCACCAATCTCCAGTCCATGGCGGCGATGTGCGAGGGCGGCCAGGTCGCCGACGTCATCGTGGCCGTGGCGTCCATCGACCCCGTGATGGGAGGCGTCGACCGGTGACAGCCACACCGCCCAACTCCGAGGTCAGCCTGGGCATGCCCCAGCTGCCCGCCCCGGACTACCCGGCCGATGTGCGCGCCCGGCTGGAGACCGACGCGAAGGAGATCATCGCCCGGTACCCGGACAGCCGCTCCGCGCTGCTCCCGCTGCTGCACCTGACGCAGTCGGAGGAGGGCTTCGTCTCCCGTACGGGGATGGCCTTCTGCGCCGGGCTGCTCGGCCTGACCACCGCCGAGGTCACCGCCGTCGCCACGTTCTACTCCATGTACCGGCGCCGGCCCGGCGGCGACTACCAGGTCGGCGTCTGCACCAACACGCTCTGCGCGGTGATGGGCGGCGACGCCATCTTCGACACGCTGAAGGAGCACCTCGGCGTCGGCAACGGCGAGACGACCGAGGACGGCGGCATCACGCTCGAACACATCGAGTGCAACGCCGCCTGCGACTTCGCCCCCGTGGTGATGGTCAACTGGGAGTTCTTCGACAACCAGACCCCGCAGAGCGCCAAGCGGCTCGTCGACGACCTGCGCGACGGCCGCACCGTCGAGCCCACCCGGGGCGCGCCGCTGTGCACGTACAAGAAGACCGCGCGGATACTGGCCGGCTTCCCCGACGAGCGCCCCGGCGCCGTCGAGGCCACCGGCGGCGCCGGGCCCGCCTCGCTGGTCGGGCTGCGCCTCGCCAAGGGCGAGGCCCCGCAGCGGGTGGTCCGTCCCCGGGACGGCGCGTACCCGAGGGACGAACCGCGCCCCGGTGCCGAGCACCTCAGCTCGCACGACGCGCCGCAGCAGACGTCGGCCTCCGACCCGGACCACCCGGCCGGACCCGCCGCCGAGGAGGGGGAGTGACGACCATGGCGACTCAGCTCGGCGAGAACGGAACCAGCCCGGAGAAGCTCCTCGCCCCGGTCCTGTCGGCCTTCTGGGACCAGCCCGAGTCCTGGACCCTGGCCACCTACGAACGGCACGACGGCTACCAGGGCCTGCGCAAGGCCCTCGCCATGGCGCCCGACGACCTCATCGCGTACGTCAAGGACGCCGGACTGCGCGGCAGGGGCGGCGCGGGCTTCCCCACCGGGATGAAGTGGCAGTTCATCCCGCAGGGCGACGGCAAGCCGCACTATCTCGTCGTCAACGCCGACGAGTCGGAGCCGGGAACCTGCAAGGACATCCCCCTTCTCTTCGCCAACCCGCACGCCCTCATCGAGGGCATCGTGATCGCCTGCTACGCGATCCGCTCGCAGCAGGCGTTCATCTATCTGCGCGGCGAGGTCGTCCCCGTCCTGCGCAGGCTGCACGAGGCGGTGCGCGAGGCGTACGCGGCGGGCTACCTCGGCACGAACATCCTCGGCAGCGGACTCGACCTCGACGTCGTCGTGCACGCGGGCGCGGGCGCGTACATCTGCGGCGAGGAGACCGCGCTGCTGGACTCGCTGGAGGGCCGTCGCGGACAGCCCAGGCTGCGACCGCCCTTCCCGGCGGTGGCGGGTCTGTACGCCTGCCCCACCGTGGTGAACAACGTGGAGTCCATCGCGTCGGTTCCCTCGATCCTCAACCGGGGCAAGGACTGGTTCAAGTCGATGGGCAGCGAGAAGTCCCCCGGCTTCACGCTGTACTCGCTCAGCGGCCATGTCACCAGCCCCGGCCAGTACGAGGCCCCGCTCGGCATCACCCTGCGCCAGCTCCTCGACATGAGCGGCGGCATCCGGGCCGGCCACCGCCTCAAGTTCTGGACCCCTGGCGGCTCCTCCACACCGATGTTCACCGAGGAGCACCTCGACGTCCCGCTGGACTACGAGGGCGTGGGCGCCGCCGGTTCGATGCTCGGCACCAAGGCGCTCCAGTGCTTCGACGAGACGACCTGCGTCGTACGGGCCGTCACCCGCTGGACCGAGTTCTACGCCCACGAGTCCTGCGGCAAGTGCACACCGTGCCGCGAAGGCACCTACTGGCTGGTCCAGCTGCTGCGCGACATCGAGGCGGGCAAGGGGCGGATGTCGGACATCGACAAGCTCAACGACATCGCCGACACCATCAACGGCAAGTCGTTCTGCGCGCTCGGTGACGGCGCCGCCTCGCCGATCTTCTCCTCGCTCAAGCACTTCCGCGCGGAGTACGAGGAGCACGTCACCGGCAAGGGCTGCCCCCTCGACCCCGCCAAGTCCACCGCGTGGGCTGACCAGAACCCGCACCCGGAGGTGAACGCATGACAGTCACCGCATCCGCCCCCGCGGGCGGTGGCGAGGCGGCGGTCCCGCCCCAGGACCTCGTCTCGCTGACCATCGACGGCGTGGAGATCTCCGTCCCCAAGGGAACGCTGGTGATCCGCGCCGCCGAACTGCTCGGCATCGAGATCCCGCGCTTCTGTGACCATCCGCTGCTCGACCCGGCCGGCGCCTGCCGCCAGTGCATCGTCGAAGTCGAGGGCCAGCGCAAGCCGATGGCCTCCTGCACGATCACCTGCACCGACGGCATGGTCGTCAAGTCGCAGCTGACCTCACCGGTCGCCGAGAAGGCCCAGCGCGGGGTGATGGAGCTGCTGCTCATCAACCACCCGCTGGACTGCCCGGTCTGCGACAAGGGCGGCGAGTGCCCGCTGCAGAACCAGGCGATGCAGGTCGGCTCCGCCGACTCCCGCTTCGAGGGCAAGAAGCGCACGTTCGCCAAGCCGGTGCCGATCTCCACGCAGGTGCTGCTGGACCGTGAGCGCTGCGTGCTGTGCGCGCGCTGCACCCGCTTCTCCAACCAGGTCGCGGGCGACCCGATGATCGAGCTGATCGAGCGCGGCGCGCTCCAGCAGGTCGGCACCGGCGAGGGCGACCCGTTCGAGTCGTACTTCTCCGGGAACACCATCCAGATCTGTCCGGTCGGCGCGCTCACCTCGGCGGCGTACCGCTTCCGCTCCCGCCCCTTCGACCTGGTGTCCTCGCCGAGCGTGTGCGAGCACTGCGCGGGCGGCTGCGCGACCCGTACCGACCACCGGCGCGGCAAGGTCATGCGGCGGATGGCGGCCGACGACCCCGAGGTCAACGAGGAGTGGATGTGCGACAAGGGGCGGTTCGGCTTCCGCTACGCGCAGAAGCCCGACCGGCTCACCACCCCGCTCGTACGGAACGCGGACGGGGTCCTCGCCCCGGCCAGCTGGCCCGAGGCGCTGGAGGCCGCCGCGCGCGGGCTGAGTGCCGCGCGCGGCCGGGCCGGAGTGCTCACCGGCGGCCGGCTCACCGTCGAGGACGCCTACGCGTACGCCAAGTTCGCGCGGGTCGCCCTCGACACCAACGACATCGACTTCCGGGCCCGCGTGCACAGCGGCGAGGAGGCCGACTTCCTGGCCGCGCATGTCGCGGGCAGGGGCCGCGATCTGGACGGTACGGGGATCACGTACACCGCGCTGGAGAAGGCACCCGCGGTCCTGCTCGCCGGATTCGAGTCCGAGGAGGAGGCGCCCGGCGTCTTCCTGCGGCTGCGCAAGGCGCACCGCAAGCGCGGCCAGCGCACCTTCTCGCTCGCGCCGTTCGCCACCCGGGGCCTGGAGAAGGCGGGCGGCACGCTGCTGCCCGCCGCGCCCGGCACCGAGACCGAGTGGCTGGACGCGCTGGCCGGGCGGACGGGGCTCGACGCGGACGGTGAGCGGGCCGCCGCGGCGCTGCGCGAGCCCGGCGCGGTGATCGTCGTCGGCGAGCGGCTGGCGGCCGTGCCCGGCGGGCTGACCGCCGCCGCGCGCGCGGCCACCGCGACCGGCGCCCGGCTGGTGTGGATCCCGCGCCGGGCGGGTGAGCGCGGCGCCCTGGAGGCGGGCGCGCTCCCCTCGGTGCTGCCCGGCGGGCGCCCGGCGACCGACCCGCGCGCCCGTGAGGAGACCGCGGCGGTCTGGGGCGTACGCGAACTGCCGCACCGGTACGGGCGCGACACCGGCCAGATCGTGGAGGCCGCCGCCACCGGCGAGCTGAGCGCCCTGCTCGTCGCGGGCGTCGAGGTCACCGACCTGCCCGACCCGGCTGCCGCGCGGGCCGCGCTGGACGCGGTCGGCTTCCTCGTCTCGCTGGAGCTGCGGCCCAGCGAGGTCACGGAGCGGGCCGATGTGGTCCTGCCGGTCGCGGCCGTCGCGGAGAAGCCCGGCACCTTCCTCAACTGGGAGGGCAGGGCCCGGCTGTTCGAGGCTTCGCTGAAGCCCGAGCAGATGACCCGGCGCCTCGCACCGAGCGACGCGCGCGTGCTGCACATGCTGGCGGACGCGCTGGACACCCATCTGGGCCTGCCGGACCTGCGCGCCGCACGCGGTGAGCTGGACCGGCTCGGCGGCTGGGACGGGCCGCGCGCCACCGAGCCGCGGGAGTCGGCCCGGCCGGTCCCGCGCGCCGCCACCGGCGAGGCGGTCCTCGCCGGCCACCGGCTCCTGCTCGACCTGGGCCGGCTCCAGGAGGGCGACGACGCGCTGGCGGGCACACGCCACGCGGCGGTCGCCCGGCTCTCGGCCGCGACGGCCGAGGAGACCGGCGTCAAGGACGGCGACGAACTCGCCGTCAGCGGACCGGCGGGCGCGGTCACCTTCCCGTTGCGGGTGACGGTGATGCCCGACCGGGTGGTCTGGCTGCCGCTGAACTCCACGGGCTCGGGCGTCCTCGCGGACACCGGAGCCGCCCCCGGCACCCTGGTCCGGATCGCCCCAGCAGGCTCGGCCGCCCCGGCCGACGCGACACCGGAGGTGCGCGCATGACCGCCCTCGACCGACTCGCCGCGGCGCAGCCGACCGTACTGGCCGCCGAGGACCTGTCGATGTTCGGCCGGGACCCGTGGTGGCTCGTGGTCGTCAAGGCCGTGTTCTGCTTCGCGTTCCTGCTGGTGACCGTGCTCTTCTCGATCGTGTGGGAGCGCAAGGTCGTCGCCTGGATGCAACTGCGCATCGGCCCCAACCGGCACGGCCCCTGGGGCATGCTCCAGTCGCTCGCCGACGGCGCCAAGCTGATGTTCAAGGAAGACGTCATCGTCAAGCGCGCGGACAAGGTGGTCTACGTCCTCGCGCCGATCGTCGCCGCGATCCCCGCGTTCATGGCGATCGCCGTGATCCCGTTCGGCCCGTCGGGCAACGAGGTCTCGATCTTCGGCCAGCGCACCACGATGCAACTCACCGACCTGCCCATCGCGATGCTGTACATCCTCGCGGTGGCCTCGGTCGGCATCTACGGCATCGTCCTGGCGGGCTGGTCCTCGGGGTCCACGTATCCGCTGCTCGGCGGATTGCGCTCCTGCGCGCAGATGATCTCGTACGAGATCGCCATGGGCGCCGCGTTCGCCTCCGTCTTCCTCTACTCCGGGTCGATGTCGACCTCGGCGATCGTGGAGGCGCAGGCGGACCGCTGGTACGTGCTGCTGCTGCCCGTCTCCTTCGTCATCTACATCATCACGATGGTCGGCGAGACCAACCGCAACCCGTTCGACATGCCGGAGTCCGAGGGTGACCTCGTCGGCGGCTTCAACACCGAGTACTCGTCGATCAAGTTCGCGATGTTCATGCTCGCCGAGTACATCAACATGGTCACCGTGTCGGCCGTCGCCATCACGCTCTTCCTGGGCGGCTGGCGCGCGCCGTGGCCGATCTCCACCTTCTGGGAGGGCGCGAACCACGGCTGGTGGCCGATGCTCTGGTTCGTCCTCAAGGTCCAGCTGCTGCTGTTCTTCTTCATCTGGCTGCGCGGCACACTGCCGCGCGTGCGCTACGACCAGCTGATGAAGCTCGGCTGGAAGGTGCTGATCCCGGTCTCGCTGGTCTGGCTGATGCTCGTCGCGACCGTACGGGTGCTGCGCAACGAGAACTACGGCTTCCAGCAGATCCTGCTGTACGTCGCCGGGGCGATCATCACGCTCCTGCTGCTCTCCTTCGTCGTGGACATCTTCCGCGACCGCAAGGACAAGGCCGCGGCGGAGAACGAGCCGGAGCCACCCGCCTTCGACCCGATGGCCGGTGGGTTCCCGGTGCCTCCGCTGCCCGGCCAGACGCTGCCGCCCGTACCGCGCAGGCAGCCCCGCCGTGAGCGGGAGCTGATTGTCAGTGGCGGGGGCAATACTGTGAGTGACGGATCCGAGAGTGACGGAAAGGAGGCTGACAGTGTCTGACTCTTCGCATGAGTCCCATGAGGGAGACGTGCCACGTCCCCCTCGCAATCCGGTGGCCGGCTTCGGGCTGACCTTCAAGGCCATGTTCAAGAAGCGGCTGACCGAGCAGTATCCGGAGCAGCAGAAGGTGACGGCGCCGCGCTTCCACGGCCGCCACCAGCTGAACCGGCACCCGGACGGCCTGGAGAAGTGCATCGGCTGCGAGCTGTGCGCCTGGGCCTGCCCGGCGGACGCGATCTACGTGGAGGGCGCGGACAACCAGGAGGAGGAGCGCTACTCCCCGGGCGAGCGCTACGGCCGCGTCTACCAGATCAATTACGCGCGCTGCATCTTCTGCGGGCTGTGCATCGAGGCGTGCCCCACCCGGGCGCTGACGATGACCAATGAGTTCGAGCTGGCCGACAGCTCCCGCGAGAGCCTCATCTATACGAAGGAGCAGCTCCTCGCGGGACTTGACGAGGGCATGGTCGAGTCGCCGCACTCGATCTTCCCTGGCATGGACGAGCAGGACTACTACCGGGGCCTGGTCACCGAGGCCGCGCCGGGGACGGTGCCCCAGGCCGCCGTCTCCAAGGGCGAGAAGCCGCAGGACGAGGGGGCCGAGGCATGAACTCCCTCGCCGCTTCCGCCACGCTCGCGGCTTCCGCCACCTCGACCGGTGAGGCCGTCCAGTTCTGGATCCTCGGCACGGTCGCCGTGGTCGGCGCGCTCTGCACGATCCTGATGAAGAAGGCGGTGCACAGCGCGCTCTGTCTGGCCGCGACGATGATCGTCCTCGCGATCTTCTACCTGGCCAACGGGGCGTACTTCCTGGGCATCGTCCAGGTCGTCGTCTACACCGGCGCGATCATGATGCTGTTCCTGTTCGTGGTGATGCTGGTCGGTGTCTCCGCCGCGGACTCCCTCACGGAGACGCTCAAGGGCCAGCGCTGGTGGGCCGCCGCCTGCGGGCTCGGCTTCGGCATCCTGCTGATCGCCGGTATCGGCAACGCGTCGCTGCACTCGTTCACGGGTCTCGGCCAGGCCAACGCCGGGGGCAATGTACAGGGCCTGGCCGCGCTGATCTTCACGAAGTACGTGTTCGCCTTCGAGATCACCGGCGCGCTGCTGATCACCGCGGCCGTCGGGGCGATGCTGCTCACCCACCGCGAGCGCACCGAACGCGCGCTGACGCAGCGGGAGATG
This sequence comes from Streptomyces corynorhini, assembly GCF_003346515.1. Taxonomy (GTDB): domain Bacteria; phylum Actinomycetota; class Actinomycetes; order Streptomycetales; family Streptomycetaceae; genus Streptomyces; species Streptomyces corynorhini. Next base: position 23,750 of record NZ_QQNA01000046.1, on the reverse strand, counting down.
GCCGAGGCCCGGGTCCGCGCGGGCGTCCAGCTGCCGCCGCTGCCCGCCCCCGGCGTCTACGCCCGGCACAACGCGGTGGACATCCCCGGCCTGCTGCCGGACGGCACCACGTCCGACCTGACGGTCAACAGGACGCTGAAGGACCGGGGCCAGATCCGCGACGTGTCCGCCGAGGCCATCGCCGACATCAAGGCGCTGGAGCAGCGTTCCGCCGACCGGCTCGGCCGGGACGAGGAGGAGGCGAAGCGATGAATCCGGTCAACTACCTCTATCTCGCGTCCCTGCTGTTCACCATCGGCGCGGCCGGTGTGCTGATCAGGCGCAACGCGATCGTGGTGTTCATGTGCATCGAGCTGATGCTCAACGCCTGCAATCTCGCGTTCGTGACCTTCGCCCGCATGCACGGCAACCTCGACGGCCAGATCATCGCCTTCTTCACGATGGTCGTCGCCGCCGCGGAGGTCGTGGTCGGGCTCGCGATCATCGTGTCGCTGTTCCGTTCCCGCCACTCGGCCTCGGTCGACGACGCCAGCCTGATGAAGCTCTGAGGGGTCGCTGAATCGTGGAGAACTTGATTGCGCTGCTCGTCGCGGCGCCTCTGATCGGAGCGGCGGTCCTGCTGTGCGGCGGGCGCCGGCTCGACCGCGCGGGCCACTGGCTCGGTACCCTGCTGGCCGCCGCGTCCTTCGTGATCGGCGTGGTGCTCTTCAGCGACATGCTCGGCAGGAGCGCGGACGACCGCTCGCTGCACCAGCACCTGTTCAGCTGGGTCCCCGTCGAGGGGTTCCGGGCGGACATCGCCTTCCAGCTCGACCAGCTGTCGATGACCTTCGTCCTGCTGATCACCGGTGTGGGCACGCTGATCCACCTCTACTCCATCGGGTACATGGAGCACGACGAGCGGCGCCGCCGCTTCTTCGGCTATCTCAACCTGTTCCTGGCGGCGATGCTGATCCTGGTCCTCGCCGACAACTACCTCCTGCTGTACCTGGGCTGGGAGGGCGTCGGGCTCGCCTCGTACCTGCTCATCGGGTTCTGGCAGCACAAGCCCAGCGCGGCCACGGCCGCGAAGAAGGCGTTCCTCGTCAACCGTGTCGGTGACATGGGCCTTTCGATCGCCATCATGCTGATGTTCACCACCTTCGGGACGTTCGCCTTCGGACCGGTGTTCGCCGCCACGGGGGACGCGTCCGAGGGCAAGCTGACGGCGATCGGCCTGATGCTGCTGCTGGCCGCCTGCGGCAAGTCCGCGCAGGTGCCGCTCCAGTCGTGGCTCGGCGACGCGATGGAGGGCCCGACCCCCGTCTCGGCCCTGATCCACGCGGCGACGATGGTGACGGCGGGCGTCTATCTGATCACCCGGTCGAGCGCCGTCTTCAACGCGGCCCCCGACGCCCAGCTGGTGGTCGTGGTGGTCGGCGCGGTGACGCTGCTGTTCGGTGCGATCGTCGGTTGCGCCAAGGACGACATCAAGAAGGCCCTCGCCGGTTCGACGATGTCGCAGATCGGCTACATGATCCTCGCGGCGGGCCTCGGCCCGATCGGCTACGTCTTCGCGATCATGCACCTGGTGACGCACGGCTTCTTCAAGGCCGGGCTCTTCCTCGGCGCCGGTTCGGTCATGCACGGCATGAACGACGAGGTGGACATGCGCAAGTACGGCGGTCTGCGCACGTACATGCCGGTCACCTTCGTCACCTTCGGCCTCGGCTATCTGGCGATCATCGGCTTCCCCGGACTGTCCGGCTTCTTCTCCAAGGACAAGATCATCGAGGCGGCCTTCGCCAAGGGCGGCACGGAGGGCTGGATCCTCGGCGCCGTCACGCTGCTCGGCGCCGGGATCACCGCTTTCTACATGACGCGCGTGATGCTGATGACCTTCTTCGGCGAGAAGCGCTGGCAGCCCGACGCGAAGGGCGACGCCCCGCATCCGCACGAGTCCCCCCGGTCCATGACCATCCCCATGATCGTCCTGGCGGTCGGCTCGGTGTTCGCCGGCGGGTTCTTCTCCCTCGGTGACCGCTTCCTGCACTGGCTGGAGCCCGTCACCGGACACGACCACGGGGACGCGCCGCTCAGCGCGGGCGTCATCACCGGCGCCACCATGGTCGTCCTGGTGATCGGCGTCGCCGTCGCCTGGCTGATGTACGGACGCGCGTCCGTGCCGGTCGCCCCGCCGCGCGGCTCGCTCCTCACCCGCGCCGCCCGCCGCGACCTCCTCCAGGACGACTTCAACCACGTCGTCCTGGTGCGCGGCGGCGAGCACCTCACCCGCTCGCTCGTCTACATGGACCACACCCTGGTCGACGGAGTGGTCAACGGCACCGCGGCCTCGTTCGGCGGGCTCTCCGGCCGGCTGCGCAAGCTGCAGAACGGCTACGCCCGCACCTATGCGGTCTCGATGTTCGGAGGTACGGCAGTGCTCATCGCCGCGACCCTGCTGATGAGGGCGGTGTAACCGGATATGTCGTTCCCTCTCCTGACCGCGACGGCGGTCCTGCCCGCGGTCGGCGCGATCGCCACGGCGGCCGTCCCGGCCGCCCGGCGCACCGCCGCCAAGTGGCTGGCGCTGCTCTTCTCGCTGGCCACGCTCGCGCTGGCCGTTCTCGTCCTGGTCCGCTTCGAACCCGGCGGCGCCCGCTACCAGCTCACCGAGTCCCACGCCTGGATCGCGGACTTCGGCGTCCGCTACGAGCTGGGCGTGGACGGCATCGGGGTCGCGCTGCTCGCGCTGACCGCGCTGCTGATCCCGTTCGTGATCCTGGCCGGCTGGCACGACGCCGACCCGCTCGAAGACGCCAGGCCCAACCGCCGCTGGCGTCCGACGCAGGGCTTCTTCGCGCTGATCCTGATGGTCGAGGCGATGGTGATCCTCTCCTTCGAGGCCACCGACGTCTTCCTCTTCTACATCCTGTTCGAAGCCATGCTCATCCCGATGTACTTCCTCATCGGCGGGTTCGGCGACCGCGCCCATGCGGGGGGTGACGAGGCGGCGGCCACCCAACGTTCGTACGCGGCCGTCAAGTTCCTCCTCTACAACCTGGTCGGCGGGCTCATCATGCTGGCCGCCGTCATCGGCCTCTACGTCGTCGCCGGGACCTTCTCGCTCTCCGAGATCGTGGCGGCGCGGGCCGACGGCTCGCTGTCCATGGCGACCGGCACCGAGCGGTGGCTCTTCCTGGGCTTCTTCTTCGCGTTCGCCGTGAAGGCGCCGCTCTGGCCGCTGCACACCTGGCTGCCCAACGCCATGGGCGAGGCCACCGCGCCCGTCGCCGTACTGATCACCGCCGTGGTCGACAAGGTCGGCACGTTCGCGATGCTCCGCTTCTGCCTCGGGCTCTTCCCCGAAGCCTCCACGTGGGCCACGCCCGCGATCCTCGTCCTGGCGCTGATCAGCATCGTCTACGGGGCGCTGCTCGCGGTCGGCCAGCGCGACATCAAGCGGCTGATCGCCTACGCGTCGATCTCGCACTTCGGCTTCATCATCATGGGCATCTTCGCGATGACCAGCCAGGGCCAGTCGGGCGCCACGCTCTACATGGTCAACCACGGGATCTCGACGGCCGCGCTGATGCTGGTCGCCGGATTCCTGATCTCGCGGCGCGGCTCGCGGCTCATCGCCGACTACGGCGGGGTGCAGAAGGTGGCCCCGGTCCTCGCCGGGACCTTCCTGATCGGCGGCCTCGCCACGCTCTCCCTGCCGGGACTCTCCCCGTTCGTGAGTGAGTTCCTGGTCCTGGTCGGGACGTTCAGCCGCTATCCGGTGGTCGGCGTCATCGCCACCGTGGGCATCGTCCTCGCCGCGCTCTACGTCCTCGTCCTCTACCAGCGCACGATGACCGGGCCGGTGAAGGACGCGGTCAGGACCATGCCGGATCTGCGGATCCGGGAGCTGGTGGTGGTCACCCCGCTGATCGCGCTGCTTCTCTTCCTCGGCGTCTACCCGAAGCCGCTGACCGAGATCGTCAACCCGGCGGTGGAGCACACGATGTCCGACGTCCAGAAGACCGATCCCAAGCCCGAGGTGGAGGCCGCTCCATGAGTGCGACTGTCGTCCACAGCCTGTGGACAACCGCGGCGGCCGACCGAGTCGCCACGATCCCGGCTCCCAAGATCGAGTACGCGCAGCTGTCCCCGGTGCTCATCGTGCTGGGCGCCGCGGTCCTCGGCATCCTGATCGAGGCGTTCGTGCCCCGCAAGGGGCGCTACCACACCCAGCTGTTCCTCTCCCTGGTCGCGCTGGCCGCCTCGTTCGCGGCGGTGGTCGCCCTCGCCGCCGACGGATACGGCACGACGAGGAAGCACATCGCGGCGATGGGCGCCATCGCGGTCGACGGACCGGCGCTCTTCCTCCAGGGCACCATCCTGCTCGCCTCGGTCGTCGCCGTGTTCACCTTCGCCGAGCGCGGGCTCGACCCGGAGAGTCACGGCAAGCGTGTCGACTCCTTCGCCGCGCAGCCCGCGTCCGTGCCGGGCAGCGACAGCGAAAAGGCCGCGGTCAGGGCCGGGTTCACCACCACGGAGGTGTTCCCGCTCGCGCTGTTCGCGGTCGCGGGCATGCTCGTCTTCCCGGCGGCCAACGACCTGCTGACGCTCTTCATCGCGCTGGAGGTCTTCTCCCTCCCGCTCTACCTGCTGTGCGCGCTGGCCCGCCGCAAGCGGCTGCTGTCCCAGGAGGCGGCGGTCAAGTACTTCCTCCTCGGCTCCTTCTCCTCGGCGTTCCTCCTCTTCGGTATCGCCCTGCTCTACGGGTACGCCGGCTCCGTGTCGTACGCGCGCATCGCCGAGGTCGTCGACGGCACCGTGCAGAACGTCAGCCCGGCCCTCGCCGACACCATGGGCAACGACGCGCTGCTGCTCATCGGCGGCGCGATGGTCCTGATGGGGCTGCTCTTCAAGGTCGGCGCGGTGCCGTTCCACATGTGGACGCCCGACGTCTACCAGGGCGCGCCCACCCCGGTCACCGGCTTCATGGCCGCCGCGACCAAGGTCGCCGCGTTCGGCGCGCTGCTGCGCCTGCTGTACGTCGTGCTGCCGGGGCTGCGCTGGGACTGGCGGCCGGTGATGTGGGGCGTCGTCATCGTCACCATGCTGGGCGGCGCGATCGTCGCCATCACCCAGACCGACATCAAGCGGCTCCTCGCGTACTCCTCCATCGCGCACGCGGGCTTCATCCTGGCCGGTGTGATCGCCGGGACGGCCGACGGCATCTCGTCCGTCCTCTTCTATCTGGCGGCCTACTCGTTCGTCACGATCGGCGCGTTCGCGGTGGTCACGCTGGTGCGCGACGCGGGCGGCGAGGCGACGCACCTGTCCAAGTGGGCCGGGCTCGGGCGGCGTTCGCCGCTGGTGGCCGCGGTCTTCGCGGTCTATCTGCTCGCCTTCGCCGGTATCCCGCTGACCTCGGGCTTCTCGGGCAAGTTCGCCGTCTTCAAGGCGGCGGCGGAGAGCGGCGCGGGCGCGCTGGTGGTGGTCGGTGTGATCGCCTCGGCGATCGCCGCGTTCTTCTACATCCGCGTCATCGTGCTGATGTTCTTCAGCGAGCCCAAGCCCGAGGGCCCGACCGTCGCGGTGCCCTCACCGCTGACCATGACGGCCATCGCCGTGGGTGTCCTCGTCACCCTGGTCCTGGGCGTGGCCCCGCAGTACTTCCTGGACCTGGCGGGCCAGGCGGGGGTCTTCGTGCGGTAGCGGCGCGGCGGCGCGCGTGGCGGGGCCCGGCACTCCAGGTGCCGGGCCCCGCCGGTTGTACGGGGCCGGGTTCACGCGGCGGCGATCCGACCCGTCACCTCGCCCAGGCCGACCCGGGTGCCGTCCGGGCCCGGGGCCCAGGCCGTCAGGGTCACCACGTCGCCGTCCGCCAGGAACGCCCTTTTCCCGGAGCCCAGTTCCAGCGGTTCTGTGCCGTTCCAGGTCAGCTCCAGCAGCGAGCCGCGCTGCGCGCGGTCGGCGCCGCTGACGGTGCCCGACGCGAAGAGGTCGCCCGTGCGCAGGGAGGCGCCGTTGACCGTCATATGGGCCAGTTGCTGGGCGGCCGTCCAGTACATCGTGGAGAACGGCGGCTCGGAGATCACCTCGCCGTTGAGCGCGACGGAGATCCGCAGGTCGAAGCCGCCCGGCTCCTCGTCGTCCGCGTCGTCCAGATAGGGCAGCAGCGGCTCCGTACGGGCCGGGGGAGCGACCCGGGCCGCGTCCAGGGCCTCCAGCGGAGTCACCCACGCGGAGACGGACGTCGCGAAGGACTTGCCCAGGAACGGGCCGAGCGGCACGTACTCCCACGCCTGGATGTCCCGCGCCGACCAGTCGTTGAGCAGCGACAGACCGAAGACGTGGTCGCGGAACGAGGTGAGCGGCACCGGGTCGCCCTGCCGGGACGGTGTGCCGACGACGAAGCCGACCTCCGCCTCGATGTCCAGCTTCACCGAGGGCCCGAAGGCGGGCGCCGCGTCGGTGGGCGCCCTGCGCTGCCCGGACGGGCGCCGTACCTCCGTACCGGAGACCACGACCGTGCCGGCCCTGCCGTGGTAACCGATCGGCAGATGCTTCCAGTTGGGGGTCAGCGCCGCTCCGTCGGGGCGGAAGATCCGGCCCACGTTGGTGGCGTGGTGTTCGCTCGCGTAGAAGTCGACGTAGTCCGCGACCTCGTACGGCAGATGCAGCGTCACCGTGTCGAGCGGGTACAGGAGCGGTTCTATGGCGGGCCGGTGCGCGGGCACCGTGACCCACGCGGTCAGGGCGCGGCGCACATCACGCCAGGCCGTACGCCCCGCGCCCATCAGGGGGTCGAGGCTCGGCCGGTCGAGCAGCGCCGAGTACGGGGAGCCCAGGGCATGTGCCGCCGCTCCCGCGTCCAGTACGTGGTCGCCGATGCGGACCCCGAGCCGGCGGCGGTCGGGCTCTGCGGGGGTGGAGAACACTCCGTACGGGAGGTTGTGCGGGCCGAAGGGGTCGCCTTCGGCCGGTTCGAGCGGGCTCTGCTCGGGCATGGGGTACTGCCTCGCTTTCCGGATCGATGCAGGACACGTTACGTCGGTGTTGCCCTGTGGCGGCAGTGATAAAAAGCCCGCATTGCCCGAACGGACGCGGGTGTTCCGGACGGCCGGGAGGAGCTACCGGCGGTAGTACCGGCGGCGGCCCCTCCTCGGCCCCTCCTCGGCCCCTCCTCAGCTCCTCCCCGGCGCCTTCCCGTCTCCTCACCGGTGTCTCCCGGCCGGTCCCGGTCCCCCTGCGCGTCTCAGCCCGCCGTGCGCGGAATCCTCTTCTCCCAGGTCCGGTGGAAGACCACCTCGTCGCCGTCGTGGCAGACCACCTCGTTGGTGGTGAGGAAGGACTCGGCGTCGCAGCTGATCTCGGAGCGCGTCCGCACCCGGGTGTCCCACCCCAGTTCGGGCCGGTGCAGCCGGATCGTCCAGTCCGAGCGGGTGTGCGCCGACAGCGGGTCGCTCTCCTGGATCGTGTACGTCTCCAGCGCGTCCTCGGTGAACTCGAGCCCGTCCGGGTAGACGCGGGAGCCGCCGTAGCGCGGGTCGACCTCCAGCCGCCAGGTGCCCTGCGCGACGTCGCGCACCACCAGCCGCTCGGGCCGCTCCTCGTCCAGCGTCGCCGGGAAGACCACGCCCAGCGGCTCCGCCTGCTCGGCGGGCTCGAAGGTGAGCGGGCGCGGCTCAGCGACCGGTGCCCGTACGGGCAGTTCGAGCGAGCTGCCCGCCGGGTCCAGTGTGAAGCCCGCCGACTCCGCGCGCGGCCAGATCCACGGCCAGTACGCGGACGAGACGGCGAGCCGGATGCGGTGGCCGGGCGGGAAGGTGTGCCCGATGCCGTTGAGTTCGAAGGTGACGTCCTCGGTCGCGCCCTCGGGCCACGGTTCTGCCCGGTCCCGGCCGTTCCTGGCCGAGAGGTTGAGCACGCCGCGCGTGACCAGGGTGGAGGAGCCGTCCGGCGCGACGTCGCACAGCCGGGCGATGGCCTGTCCCGCCGGGACGTCCAGCCGCAGCCGCAGCGTGACCCGGGGCCGCCCGAGGATCTCGATGCGTTCGCCCGTGACCTGGAAGTCGAAACAGGCCGACTTGGCGTCCTCGTCCCGCTGGTCGGGCGGCAGGTCCGCGTCGTTGCCGAACGGGAAGAAGCGGCCCGCGTCCAGCCCCGTGTGGTGCGGCGAGTCGACGACGACCGGCTCGCCCCTGAAGGCGTACGGCACGACGGTGACATGGGGCGAGGGCCAGGCGGTGTCGCCGACCCAGCGGCCCGGCAGCTCGGGGTAGCCGGTCGCGGGCGGGTGCGAGGCGCTGATCCAGGAGCGCAGCAGCGGCTCCTCCATGATCCCGGTCTCGGCGCCCTTGAGGTGGTGGTCCCACCAGCGCAGCGTCTCCTGGAGGAAGCCGATGGCGGGCCCCGGCGGCAGGCCCCGGTCCGGGTACTGGTGCGACCAGGGCCCGATCAGCCCCCGTACCCGGCCCGGTTCCAGCCGCTCGACCAGCCGCAGCACGGTGTCGCGGTACGGGTCGTGCCAGCCGCCCACCGCGAGGACGGCCGCCTTGATCGCGCCGTAGTCCTCGCAGACGCTGCCGTGTTTCCAGTACGCGTCCCTGGTCTGGTGGTCCAGCCAGGTGTGGATGAACGGATCGACGGCTTCGAGGCGTTCGAGCCACATCGCGCGCCAGCCGGCCCCCGCGTACAGCGGGTCGGGCGGGCGGGAGACGAAGGCCAGCATGGTGGCCGCCCAGGCGTGCATGTCGACGGCGAGGACCGAGCCGCCCATGTAGTGGACGTCGTTGTCGTACCGGTCGTCGGTGGAGCAGACGGTGACGACCGCCTTCAGCGCCTCGGGTGCGAGCGCGGCGAGCTGGAGCGAGTTGAAGCCGCCCCAGGAGATGCCGAACATGCCCACCTTGCCGCTGGACCAGGGCTGTGCGGCGAGCCAGTTGACGACCTCGACGCCGTCGGCCAGCTCGGTCGCGTCGTACTCGTCGCCCGGCAGCCCCTCGCTGTTGCCGTGCCCGCGTACGTCGACGCGTACGGAGGCGTAGCCGTGGCCCGCGTACCAGGGGTGGCGCTGCCAGTCGCGCGGCGCCGTCCAGTCGCTCAGCCGGTAGGGCAGGTATTCGAGCAGGACGGGGACGGGCTCGTCGGTGACCGGGCGCCAGATCCGGGCGTAGAGGCGGGTGCCGTCGGAGAGCGGGACGCGTACGTCCTCGCGGGTCGTCCCGTACGGGAAGTCGGTGCGGACGGTGGGGGACATGCCGGTCACCTCGGACGGAGTCGGGGGCGGTGGAACGGGGGCGGCGGGCGGCGGGGGCGGCACGGCCCGGGGTGCGACAGGAAGCGGATCAGGCCGTTCAGCGGACGGGGTGCATCGTGCGGCGCATCCAGGGCGCCGCGGCGATCACGGCGAGTCCGGCCACGACGGCGATGGCGCCGTTGACGCCGAAGTACGCGGGCTGCGAGACCTGGCCGTACAGCTTCACCGTCTGGGCCTGGATGCCGTTGGCGAGCGCCAGCGAGAGGAACCAGAGCGCCAGGGTCTGGCTGGCGAACGCCTTCGGCGCGAGCTTGGTGGAGGCGGACAGACCGGAGGTCTCCACCAGGATGTCGCCGAGGCCGAGCAGCAGATACGAGCCGACGATCCACCAGGCGGCCATCCGGTAGTCGCTCCCGCCGTGCCCTGAGGTGGGCAGGACCATGAGCAGGAACGACAGCCCGCCGAGGATCACCCCGATCGCAATCTTGTTCGAGGCGTGCGGCTGGTTGCGGCCCATCCGCACCCAGACCGCCGCGACGACGGGCGCGAGCGCCACCTCGAAGGCGCCCAGGGCGGACGCGTACCAGCCGGCCGGGAAGGTGAAGCCCAGGATCGAGGTGTCGGCGTTGGTGGAGGCGAGCAGGATCATCGTCGAGTACGCCTGGAAGAGGATGAAATTGAAGAAGACGGACGCCAGGAACAGCACCACGTACGGGCGCAGCCTGCCGCGCTCCTCCGCGCTCACCCGGGGGCTCTTGAACATCACGGCGAAGTACACGACCGGCGCGAGCACCGAGATCACGGTGAGCACGTCGGCGAAGCGGGCGATCGTGAGCCACCCGGCCAGCGAGAGCGTCACCGCGACGACGGCGACGACGGCCGCGCCCGCGGCCATCAGCCGGACGGCGCGGCGCATCGGCTCCGGCGCGAGGGCGAACTCGGCGGCGTGTCTGCGCCCGGCCAGGTGACGGCGGCCCGCCACGTACTGGATCAGTCCGAGCGTCATTCCCGCGGCGGCGGCCGAGAACGCCCAGTGCCAGCTGACGTGGTCGCCGAGCCAGCCGGTGACCAGCGGCCCCAGGAAGGCGCCGATGTTGATCGCCATGTAGTAGAGGGCGAAACCGGCGTCCCTGCGCTCGTCCTCCGTACGGTAGAGCTTGCCGACCATGGCGGAGACGTTCGGTTTGAGCAGTCCCGTACCGGCGCTGATCAGGCCGAGGCCCACCCAGGTCATGGCCGCCGCGGGGACGGCCATCGCGTAGTGCCCGAGCGCGATGAGGACGCCGCCCCAGAGCACCGCGCGGTACGAGCCGAGGATCCGGTCGGCCAGCCAGCCGCCCGCCACCGAGAGCAGATAGACGAGGGTCCCGTACGCGGCGGAGATCGAGGCGGCGGTGCCGGGCTCCATCCCGAGGCCGCCGTTCCTGGCGGTGGCGACGAAGAAGAGGACCAGGATCGCCTGCATCCCGAGGAACGAGAAGCGCTCCCAGACCTCCAGGCCCGAGAGGGTCAGCAGTCCCCGGGGGTGGCCGAGGAAGGCGCGATCGTCGCGAGGGGGCGGGGTGTCCTCGCCGGCGTGCATGTCGGTCGTGGTTCCGGACAAAACGGCTACTCCTGATCGTATGGCCGATCTCGAACATACCGGCGGTGCCGGGAAGCCGCCCATGGTGATCGAAAGGGGACCGGATACGCTGACTTGAGTGGTGACAGCGACACATCGACAATCCGTGTGATCGTCAGCAGACAGGAGTACCTCTCGTGACCGTCGTCGGGCCGTTCGGGCTGAGCGTGCGGGACCAGGCTCTTGAGGCCGATGTCCAGACCGGATTGGCGGCCGTCGAGGCGGGGCTGCTCGATGCCACCAAGAGCGACGTGCCCTTCATCACGGAGGCCGCCCAGCATCTGGTGCGGGCCGGAGGCAAGCGTTTCCGGCCCCTGTTGGTCATGCTCGCGTCACAATTCGGCGATCCTTACGCGCCCGGTGTCGTCCCGGCGGCCGTGGTGGTCGAGCTGACGCATCTCGCGACGCTCTACCACGACGACGTGATGGACGAGGCGGACGTCCGCCGCGGGGTGCCCAGCGCCAACGCCCGCTGGGACAACTCCGTCGCGGTCCTCACCGGCGACTTCCTCTTCGCCCGCGCCTCGCACATCCTGTCCGACCTGGGCCCCGAGGCCGTACGGGTCCAGGCGGAGGCGTTCGAGCGGCTGGTGACGGGCCAGATCCTGGAGACGGTGGGGCCGCGCGACGGCCGCGACCCGGTCGACCACTACCTCGACGTCATCGGCGGCAAGACGGGCTCGCTGATCGCGGTCTCCGGCCGCTTCGGCGCGATGACCTCCGGCGCGGACGAGTCGGTCGTCGACATCCTCACCCAGTACGGGGAGCGGCTCGGGGTCGCCTTCCAGCTCGCCGACGACGTCCTCGACATCGCCAGCGACTCGCACGAGTCGGGCAAGACCCCCGGCACCGATCTGCGCGAGGGCATCCCGACGCTGCCGGTGCTGCTGCTGCGCGCCCAGGCCGAGGCGCACGGCCGCCCCGAGGACCTGGAACTCGTCGCGATGCTGGACGGGGACCTGGCGGACGACGCCCGGCTCGCCGAGGCCCTGGAGGGGCTGCGCGCCCACCCGGCGCTGGAGCAGGCGCGCCGCGACACCGTGCGGTACGCGGAGGAGGCGCGGGCGACCCTGACGCCGCTGCCCGAGGGGTACGCGAAGTCGGCGCTGGTGGAGCTGTGCGACGCGGTGGTCCACCGCGCGGGCTGAGCGTCCTGGTCGCCGCCGGTCGCGGGTGGGCCGGATCGCGCCGGTCGCGGGTGGGCCGGTCGCCCGCAGGTCTCGGGTGGGGCCGGGAGTCCCCCGGTCGGCCGTGTGCCGCGCCGCGTTCGGGGCATCCCCTAAGGGATGCCCGGTGGGCATCTCATCGTCACGTCATCCCATAGGGGTACGGGAAGTTGCTCCCGGGGGCTGACGCTTCGGCCGTGCCGATTTGGTCCTATGGACAACACCACTCCTGACCAATTCGGGTGAGAATGGCGGCAAGGGGTGGACGAGTGCAACGGACGGAAGGCCGCCGACCACGGAGGTAGGGCACACATGGCACCGAACGACAACACGCGGATCACCGAGACCGAGGGTGAGCCGAGCGCGTTCCGCCGCAAGGCGACGCGTTACGCGCTTCCCGTCGCGGTGGCGGGGGTGGCCGCGGCGACCATCGGGCTCGTACCGGCACTCGCCGCGGCCGGTGGCAGCGGACCCCAGCTGGCGGACATCAGCGCGCAGCAGCTCATCGAGAAGATCGCCGCGTCGGACACCCAGCAGCTCTCGGGGTCCCTCAAGATCACCACGGATCTGGGACTGCCCGCGCTGAGCGGTCTCGACAGCGTGGCCGGCGCGCTCGGCGACTCCGCGGGCGCGGGCGACGGATCCACCGCGGACCCGGGCACCAAGCTGATGGAACTCGCCTCCGGCTCCCACACCCTGCGGGTCGCGGCCGACGGCGCCGACAAGCAGCGCCTCTCCATCGTGGAGGGCGCCGCGGAGTACAGCCTCATCCGCAACGGCGACGAGGTGTGGGCGTACGACAGCGGCTCCAACCAGGCGTACCACGCGACGGAGAAGGACGCGGGCGGGCACGGCGGGAGCGAGGGCACGAAGGGCGAGGGCGCCCAGGGCGCCAAGGACCTGGACGTGACGCCTTCTGAGCTGGCCGCGCAGGTGCTGAAGGCGGCCGGCGACACGACCTCCGTGACGGTCGACGGGACGGCGCGGGTCGCCGGGCACGACGCGTACCGGCTGCTCGTCAAGCCGAAGCAGAGCGGTTCGACGGTCGGTTCCGTCACGATCGCGGTCGACGCGAAGACCGGCACTCCGCTCAAGTTCACGCTCGCCTCCAGCGGCGGCGGCAAGCCGATTGTCGATGTGGGCTTCACCAAGGTCGACTTCGCCAAGCCGGACGCCTCCACCTTCGACTTCACCCCGCCCAAGGGCACGAAGGTGACGCGGGCCGATGAGAGCGACGCGGCGCACGGCAAGGACGCGAAGAACGAGGCGAGCGGCGCGGACCAGGGCGAGGGCCGCTTCGGCGGGCTGCTGGGCGAGCTGAGCGGAGCCGACGACTCCGGCGACGTGAAGACGATCGGCAAGGGCTGGAGCACGGTCTACGAGCTGACGTCCCCGAAGGACGAGAGCGGCGCGGCGGGCAAGGGCTCCGAAGCCGCCGGGTCCGGCGCCTCGAAGCAGGACGACCTGCCCGCCGAGGCAGAGGGCCTGATCGGCTCCCTGGGCTCCAAGGTCACCGGGAAGTTCGGCTCGGGCATGGTCTTCGAGACCCGGATCGTCAACGCGCTGATGACGGACGACGGAAAGGTCTACGTCGGCGCGGTCACCAAGGACGCGCTGCTCAAGGCCGCGAACCAGGCGAACTGACGCCACGGCCGACCGCCCCGCCGCGCGTGTCGCGCGGCGGGGCGGAACGCTGACCGGGGCCGGTCCGTTCTTGGGGTGACCGGGCGCGTGGCGCCCGGGAGGCGGAGAGCGAGGAGGCGCGGGAGATGACGGATTCCCCCGGTTCGGACGGCGCGGGGCCGGTCGGCGGCGAGGCCGTCGACGGCGCCGGGCCGGCCGACAGCACCGGGCCGGTTGACAGCACCGGGCCGGTTGACGGCGCCGGGCCGGTCATCGAGACGCGCGGCCTCACCAAGCGCTTCCGGGGCGGACAGCTCGCCGTGGACCGCCTCGACCTGACGGTGCCCGCCGGGAGCGTCTTCGGCTTCCTGGGGCCCAACGGGTCCGGCAAGACCACCACCATCCGGATGCTGCTGGGCCTCATCGAGCCGACCGCAGGCTCCGCCGCGCTGCTCGGCCGCCCGGTGCCACGCGCGGCCCGCGCCGTGCTGCCCCAGGTGGGGGCCCTGATCGAGGGGCCCGCGCTGTACGGCTATCTGACCGGCCGGGACAACCTCGTACGGTACGACGCGGCCGACCCGAGCGCCGACCCCCGTACCCGTGGCGCCCGGGTCGCCGCGGCCCTGGACCGGGTCGGGCTGGGCGCGGCGGCGGGAAAGCGGGCGCGGGCGTACTCCCTCGGCATGAAGCAGCGGCTCGGGCTGGCCTCGGCCCTGCTCAGACCGCGTCGGCTGCTGGTGCTCGACGAGCCGACGAACGGGCTCGACCCGCAGGGCATGCGGGAGATCAGATCGCTGGTGCGGGAGCTGGCGGCGGACGGCACGACCGTCTTCCTCTCCTCCCACCTCCTGGACGAGATCGAGCAGGTCTGCACGCATGTCGCGGTGATGACCGGCGGTCGGCTGATCACCCAGGGCACGGTCGCCGGGCTGGCGGCCGGGGTCCGGGGCAGGCTCGGCGTCACCACCCCCGATCCGGGCGAGGCCGCGCGGGTGCTGAAGGAGCGCGGCGCCACCGACGTGGTGGTGACGGAGTCCCGGCTGACCTGCGAGGCCCCGCCGGACGCGGATCTCGCGGAGCTGAACGCCGCGCTGGTGCTGGCCGGGGTACGGGTGCGGGCCTTCGGCCCGGAGCGCGCCTCGCTGGAGGACGCGTTCGTCGCGCTGACGGGGGAGGGCTTCGATGTCGCGGGCTGAACCGACGGGGCGGGCACCCGCGGCCCCCGCCGCCCGCGCGCCTCGGCCGTGGTGGACGCTGGGGCTGCTCCGCTCCGAGCTGGCCCTCACCTTCGGGCGGGCGCGGACCCTGGCCCTGCTGGGGGTGCTCGCCGCCGTACCCGTCCTCATCGGTGTCGCCGTGAAGACCGAGACGGGTGGGGGCGGCGGGGTGAGCGACGCGGGCGCGGCGCACGGGCCCGCCTTCCTCACGCAGCTCACCAACAACGGGCTGTTCCTCGTCTTCGCCGCGCTCGCCGCGACGCTGCCCGTCTTCCTCCCGATGGCCGTGGGCGTGGTCGCGGGCGACGCGATCGCCGGTGAGGCCCACGGCGGCACCCTGCGCTACCTGCTGGTGGCACCGGCGGGCCGGACCCGGCTGCTCCTCGTCAAGTACGCGGCCACGATGGTCTTCTGCCTGGTCGCGACGGCGGTCGTGGCGGTCTCGGCGCTCGTCGTCGGCGCGCTGCTCTTCCCGCTCGGTGACGTCACCACGATCTCGGGCACCCGGATCTCGTTCGGGGACGGGCTGATACGGGCCCTGCTGATCGCGCTGGTCGTCGCCGCCTCACTGATCGGTCTCGCCGCGCTCGGGCTGTTCGTCTCCACGCTGACCAACAGCGGGATCGCGGCCATGGCGGCGACGGTCGGGCTGCTGATCACGGTGCAGATCCTGGACACGGTCCCGCAGCTGCACGCGATACAGCCGTACCTCTTCTCGCACTACTGGCTGTCCTTCGCCGACCTGCTGCGCGCGCCGTTCTACTGGGACGACATCGTCAAGAACCTGGAGATCCAGGCGCTGTACGCGGCGGTGTTCGGCTCGGCGGCCTGGGCGCGGTTCACGACACGGGACATCACGGCCTGAGACGGCCGCCGCGTCCGGCCCCGGACCCGTACGCCGACGCGGCACCGGTCCGTACCGCGGCCCGGTGTCCGCCGGGCGGTACGGGCCGATGCCGACGGCTCAGCTGGCGCCGGACAGCGACCACACGGCGTACGCGATGGCGTCGCTGTTGCGGTCGAGCGCGGTGTCGTCGATGTTCGCCGTGGTGTCGCACGAGCGGTGGTAGCAGGCGTCGAAGGCCCTCCCGGAGGTGCCGCCCCACTTCTGCGCCTGCGCGGCCGTCTTGATGTAGTCGGCGCCGCTGAACAGCCCGCCCACCGGGATGCCCACGTTCTTGAACGGGGCGTGGTCCGAGCGGCCGTCGCCCTCGGTCTCGATCTCCGTCGGGATGCCGAGGCCCGCGTAGTAGCTCTTGAAGGTCTGCTCGATGGTGGGGTCGTCGTCGTAGACGAAGTAGCCGGGGTTGGGGGAGCCGATCATGTCGAAGTTGAGATAGCCGCTGATCTTCGCCCGGTCCGCGGTCGGCAGGTTGTTGACGTAGTACCGGGAGCCGACCAGGCCCAGCTCCTCCGCGCCCCACCAGGCGAACCGGAGGTGCTTGGTCGGCTTGAGCTGCGCCCGCGAGACGGCGAGCGCCGTCTCCAGCACGGCGGCGGAGCCCGAACCGTTGTCGTTGATCCCCGCGCCCGCCGTCACCGAGTCAAGATGCGACCCGGACATGACAACGCTGTTCGTGTCGCCGCCCGGCCAGTCCGCGATCAGGTTGTAGCCGGTGGATCCGCTGGAGGTGAACTGCTGCACGGTGGTGGTGAACCCGGCCGCGTCCAGCTTGCCCTTCACGTAGTTGACGGAGGCCAGATAACCGGCCCGGCCGTGGGCACGGTTGCCGCCGTTGGCCGCGGCTATGGACGACAGCTGGGTCAGATGGGCCTTGACGTTGGCGAGGGGTATGTCGGGCGCGGCGAGGGTGGTGGTGGCGGACGCGCTCGGCGCGGTGGTGGCGATCAGCCCCGCGAGCGCGAGACCGACGACTGCGGGAACGGAGAACTTCATGGGGGGCTCCGGATTCCGAACGGGCAGGAGATGGGGGGCGGAACGTGCGGGACGCCTCGCCGCGGAAGCGGCGTGAGGCGCTGGAGCTGCTGGAGCTGCTCGCGCTGGTGGTGCGCTGCGCGTGGTGAATGGTGGGGGAGAGCCTGACGTACCGTCAAGAGCGGGAATCGGTCAGGGGTGTCCGCTGAGCGGAGAGGGGCCCGGTACGGGGAGCGGGGAGCGGGACCGGTCCCGGCCTCAGGCGCGTGCGTCCGGTGATGTCGGCGTCGGCGCCGCCGTCGATGCCGACGCCGCCGACGGCGCCTCCGCCTCGGCCTCCGCCTCGGCCTCCGCCCGCTGCCCGGCCTCCGTCTTCAGCCGCTGTGCCTCGGCCCGGTTGCGGTGCGCCGTGCGTAGCGCGTCCCAGGTCAGGAGGGACAGCGCCAGCCACACCAGCGCGAACCCGGCCCAGCGCTCGACCGGCATCTCCTCGTGGAAGTACGTGATGCCCAGCAGGAACTGGAAGACCGGCGCCAGGTACTGGAGCAGCCCGAGCAGCGAGAGCGGCACCCGGATGGCCGCCGCGCCGAAGCAGATCAGCGGCAGCGCCGTGATCAGGCCCGTGCCGGCGAGCAGGGCGAGATGGCCCGCGCCCCGGGAGCCGATGGTGGCCCCGCCGGTCGCGCTCAGCCACACCAGATAGCCGAGGGCGGGCAGGAACAGCACCGCCGTCTCGGCGGCCAGCGACTCCAGACCGCCGAGGTTGATCTTCTTCTTGACCAGTCCGTACGTCGCGAACGAGAAGGCGAGGATCAGCGAGATCCACGGCGGTCGCCCGTAGCCGACCGCGAGGACCAGCACGGCGCCGACGGCGATGCCGACCGCCGCCCACTGGGCCGCCCGCAGCCGCTCCTTGAGCAGCAGCACGCCCATGGCGATGGTCACCAGCGGGTTGATGAAGTAGCCGAGGGACGCCTCCAGGACCCGGCCGGAGTTGACCGCCCAGATGTAGACGCCCCAGTTGACGGTGATCGTGGAGGCGGCCACCGCGATCAGGGCCAGCTTGCGCGGCTGCCGCAGCAGCTCCCGTATCCACGCCCAGCGGCGCAGCACCAGCAGTGTGATCACGACGACGCCCAGGGACCAGACCATCCGGTGGGCCAGGATCTCCATCGCGTCGGCCGGTCGCAGGAGCGGCCAGTAGAGCGGGACCAGCCCCCACATCCCGTAGGCACCGATCCCGTACAGCAGTCCCGCCCGCTGTTCGCCTTCCGTCTTCACTGGCCCTCCCCGTCCCACGCGCGCGCCGTCCCCCGTCGGGACAGTCGAAACCCCGATGAAGGTAGCGCCGCGCGGGCCGCGATGTCATGTTCGTATCGTCATACGGTCATGACGCGAAGAGGGGGCGGTGGCGGCGAGGTCAGCCCTTGAGCGCCTGCGCCACCGCGTCCGCGAGCGGCGTGGTCGGACGGCCGGTCAGCCGCGCCAGGTCGCCGCTCGTACCGGCGAGCAGCCCGCGCTCGATCGCCGCTTCCACGTTCACCAGGATCGCGGCGAACGGCTCCGGCAGGCCCGCGCCGACGAGGATGGAGCGGTGCGTCTCGGCCGGGACGTTGTTGTGGACGATCGTCCGGCCGGTCTGGCGGGACAGCTCCGCCGCGTACTCCTCGAACGACCACGCCGTGTCGCCGCTCAGCTCGTACGTCTGGTTGAGGTGGCCCTCGCCGGTCAGGACGGCCGCCGCGGCGGCGGCGTAGTCCGCGCGCGCCGCGGAGGCGACCCGGCCGTCACCCGCGCTGGAGACGACGGCGCCGTGCTCCAGCACCGGCGCGAGGTTCTCCGTGTAGTTCTCGTGGTACCAGCCGTTGCGCAGGAAGGTGAACGGCAGGCCCGAGTCGAGGATCGCCTGCTCGGTGACCTTGTGCTCGGCGGCCAGGTCGAAGTCGGCCTCGGGGCCGCCCAGTACGCCCGTGTACGCGAGCTGCGCCACGCCCGCCGCCTTCGCGGCGTCGATGACGGCGGTGTGCTGCGCCACGCGCTGCCCGACCTCGCTGCCGGAGATCAGCAGGACGCGGTCACCGGAGCGGAAGGCGTCCTTCAGCGTCTCGGGCCGGCTGTAGTCGGCGACCCGCGGCTCGACGCCGAGCGCCACGAGGTCCGCGGCCTTCTCCTCGTTCCGCACGACGGCGGCGATGCCGTCGGCCGGGACGTCGGCGGCCAGCAGGGCCCGCACGACGAGACGGCCGAGGTGTCCGGTGGCTCCGGTGACGACGATGCTCATGGGGGAGATTCTCCAGTTCGTACGCGTTTGTCAGGTTTCGTAGCGCTCTGTCACTCACCTTACGACGCACACTAACCAAGTGAAAGTACCCACCTTGAAGTAAGGTACTGGCATGAGCGTTACCGCGAGCCCGGACGTCAACCGGGTCATGTGCCCCTCCAGGCTGATCCTGGAGCACGTCACGAGCCGCTGGGGCGTGCTGGTGCTCGCCGCCCTGCTGGAGCGCTCGTACCGCTTCAGCGAGCTGCGCCGCGAGGTCGGCGGCGTCAGCGAGAAGATGCTCGCGCAGACCCTGCGCACGCTGGAGCGCGACGGCTTCGTCCACCGCGACGCCCGGCCCGTCATCCCGCCGCGCGTCGACTACACCCTCACCGAGCTGGGCCGGGAGGCCGCCGAGCAGGTGTGGGGGCTGGCGCGCTGGACCGAGCGGCGGCTCGACGCGGTCTTCCTGGCGCGCGAGGAGTACGACAAGGCCCGGACCCCCTGACGGAACAGGGGATCCGGGCCTCGGTGGCGCCGGTGCGCTTCGGTCCGGGTCAGCCGACGACGGTCCAGGTGTCGCCGCCCGCCAGCATGGCCGACAGGTCGCCCTTGCCGTGCCGCTCGACCGCCGCGTCCAGCTGGTCCGACATCAGCGTGTCGTAGACGGGCCGCTCCACGCTGCGCAGCACCCCGATCGGGGTGTGGTGCAGCGTGTCGGCGTCGGCGAGCCGCGACAGCGCGAACGCGGTGGTGGGGCTCGCCGCGTGCGCGTCGTGGACCAGGACGTCCGCCTCGTTCTCCGGCGTCACGGCGACGACCTCCAGGTCGCCGGTGGCCCGGTTCCGTACGACACCCTTCGCGCCGTCGGCGCCGAAGCGGATCGGCTGCCCGTGCTCCAGCCGGATCACGGCCTCCGCCGCCTGGTCCTTGTCCTTGAGGACCTCGAAGGCGCCGTCGTTGAAGATGTTGCAGTTCTGGTAGATCTCCACCAGCGCCGTGCCCGGGTGTTCGGCGGCCTGCCGCAGCACCTCGGTGAGGTGCTTGCGGTCCGAGTCGACCGTACGGGCCACGAACGACGCCTCCGCGCCGATCGCCAGCGACACCGGGTTGAAGGGCGCGTCGAGCGAGCCCATCGGCGTCGACTTGGTGATCTTCCCGACCTCGGAGGTGGGGGAGTACTGCCCCTTGGTCAGTCCGTAGATCCGGTTGTTGAACAGCAGGATCTTCAGATTGACGTTGCGGCGCAGCGCGTGGATCAGATGGTTGCCGCCGATGGAGAGCGCGTCGCCGTCGCCGGTGACGACCCAGACGGACAGGTCCCGGCGCGAGGTGGCGAGCCCGGTGGCGATGGCGGGCGCGCGGCCGTGGATGGAGTGCATCCCGTACGTGTTCATGTAGTACGGGAAGCGGGAGGAGCAGCCGATGCCCGAGACGAACACGATGTTCTCTTTGGCGAGGCCGAGCTGCGGCATGAACCCCTGTACGGCGGCGAGCACCGCGTAGTCACCGCAGCCGGGGCACCAGCGGACCTCCTGGTCCGACTTGAAGTCCTTCATCGACTGCTTGCCCTCGGCCCTGGGGACCAGGGTCAGCAGCTCGTTGGTGATCGCCGAGGTCGTCGTGTCAGGCATCGATGGCCTCCTTGAGGGCCGTGGCGAGCTGTTCGGCCTTGAACGGCATGCCGTTGACCTGGTTGTACGAGTGGGCGTCCACCAGGTACTTGGCTCTGAGCATCGTGGCGAGCTGACCGAGGTTCATCTCCGGCACCACGACCTTGTCGTAGCGGCTCAGCACCTCCCCGAGATTGCGCGGGAAGGGGTTGAGGTGGCGCAGATGCGCCTGGGCGATCGGGACGGGCTCCTTGCGCAGCCGCCGTACGGCCGCGGTGATCGGCCCGTACGTGGACCCCCAGCCCAGCACCAGGGTGCGGGCGCCGTCCGGGTCGTCCACCTCCAGATCGGGCACCTCGATCCCGTCGATCTTGGCCTGGCGGGTGCGCACCATGAAGTCGTGGTTGGCCGGGTCGTACGAGATGTTGCCCGTGCCGTCCTGCTTCTCGATGCCGCCGATGCGGTGTTCGAGACCGGGCGTACCGGGCACGGCCCACGGGCGCGCCAGCGTCCCGGGGTCGCGCTTGTACGGCCAGAACACCTCGGTGCCGTCGGCCAGCTGGTGGTTGGGACCGGTGGCGAACTGGACCCGCAGGTCGGGCAGTTCCTCGGTCTCCGGGATCCGCCAGGGCTCGGAGCCGTTGGCGAGGTAGCCGTCGGAGAGCAGGAAGACCGGCGTCCGGTACGTCAGCGCGATCCGGGCGGCGTCCAGGGCCGCGTCGAAGCAGTCCGCCGGGGTCCGGGGCGCGACCACCGGCACGGGGGCCTCGCCGTTGCGCCCGTACATCGCCTGGAGCAGGTCCGCCTGCTCCGTCTTGGTGGGCAGCCCGGTGGAGGGGCCGCCGCGCTGGATGGCGACGACGAGCAGCGGCAGCTCCAGCGAGACGGCGAGCCCGATCGTCTCCGACTTGAGCGCCACGCCGGGGCCCGAGGTGGTGGTGACGGCGAGCGAGCCGCCGAAGGCCGCGCCCAGCGCCGCGCCGATGGCGGCGATCTCGTCTTCGGCCTGGAAGGTCCGTACACCGAAATTCTTGTGTTTGGACAGCTCGTGCAGGATGTCGGAGGCCGGGGTGATCGGGTACGAGCCGAGGTACAGCGGCAGGTCCGCCTGGTGCCCGGCGGCGATCAGACCGTACGAGAGCGCCAGGTTCCCGGAGATGTTGCGGTACGTGCCGGCCGGGAACGCGGCGGCGGCCGGGGCCACCTCGTAGCTGACCGCGAAGTCCTCGGTCGTCTCGCCGAAGTTCCAGCCCGCGCGGAACGCGGCCACGTTCGCCTCGGCGATCTGCGGCTTCTTGGCGAACTTGGCGCGCAGGAAGCGCTCCGTGCTCTCCGTCGGCCGGTGGTACATCCACGACAGCAGCCCGAGCGCGAACATGTTCTTGCTGCGCTCGGCCTCCTTGCGGGAGAGCCCGAACTCCTTGAGCGCCTCGATGGTCAGTGTCGTCAGCGGCACCGGGTGGATCTGGTACGCGTCGAGGGAGCCGTCTTCGAGGGGCGAGGTCAGATAACCGACCTTGGCCATCGGGCGCTTGGTGAACTCGTCGGTGTTCACGATGATGTCCGCGCCGCGCGGCACATCGCCGATGTTGGCCTTGAGCGCCGCCGGGTTCATGGCGACCAGTACGTTCGGCGCGTCACCCGGGGTGAGGATGTCGTGGTCGGCGAAGTGCAGCTGGAACGAGGAGACACCCGGCAGGGTCCCGGCGGGCGCCCGGATCTCGGCGGGGAAGTTCGGCAGGGTCGACAGGTCATTGCCGAACGACGCCGTCTCCGAGGTGAACCGGTCTCCCGTCAGCTGCATCCCGTCACCGGAGTCACCCGCGAAACGGATGATCACCCGGTCAAGACGGCGGACTTCCTTCTCGCCCGTACCCTCTCGCGCGAGGATGTGTCGCTCGGCACGCTGTTCACCGACGGCGCGGTCGTTCTCGTTCGCGTCGTCGGCCTCATCGGCCTGCTCGGCCGGGCTACTGACCTGGCTGGTCACTGAACTGGACCTCCCTCGAGGCGGCGGCTCGGGACCGGCGGCCGCCCGGCGGTCCCGGAGGCCACCCTACGTCGGTAAGGGTCGCCTTCCCTTGACCGGTTGGATAGTGGACATCATTTTGAGACGTCCTGGCACGCTAATTTGTCATGGTTTGTCGCTGTATTGAGTTGTGCGGGGACCGATCCTGTCCTCATCCTTTAGTTCTAGGGCTTCGGTCGGTCAGGGCCCCGGACCGACCGGGTCCGTGCCCCCGGAACCGAAGGGTCCCTGACCCCGGAACCCGGTCCGTTCCGGGCTCGGGGCCGGTCAGGACGTGAGGTATCAGGACTTGAGGTACGTGAGGTATCAGGACTTGAGGTAGGTGAGGACCGCCAGCACCCGGCGGTGGTCCCCGACGCTCGGGGAGAGACCGAGCTTCAGGAAGATGTTGCTGACGTGCTTCTCGACCGCGCCGTCGCTGACCACCAGCTGCTTCGCGACCGCGGAGTTCGTCCGGCCCTCCGCCATCAGCCCCAGCACCTCGCGCTCGCGCGGCGTGAGCCCGGCCAGCACGTCCTGTTTACGGCTGCGGCCGAGCAGCTGCGCGACCACCTCGGGGTCCAGCGCCGTACCGCCACCGGCCACCCGCACCACGGCGTCGACGAACTCCCTGACCTCCGCTACCCGGTCCTTCAGCAGATAGCCCACGCCCCGGCTGCTGGCGGCCAGCAGCTCGGTGGCGTACTGCTCCTCGACGTACTGCGACAGCACCAGCACCCCGAGTCCCGGGTGGTCCTTGCGCAGCCGCACCGCCGCCCGTACGCCCTCGTCGGTGTGGGTCGGCGGCATCCGTACGTCCGCGACCACCACGTCCGGCAGCTCGCCGCGGTCCGCCAGCTCGCCGACGGTCTTGACGAGCGCCTCGCCGTCCCCCACCCCGGCGACCACGTCGTGGCCCCGGTCGGTCAGCAGCCTGGTCAGCCCCTCCCGGAGCAGCACCGAGTCCTCGGCGATGACCACCCGCACTCTGTCGTCCGTGTCCCTCATGAGTCCCGAAGCCCCCACTGCCGAAGTCCGTCCCGCCACCGCGGCGCCCCGATGGCGCATCCGCGGACTCCAGCATCCCAGCTCCGGGCCGCGCGCGGGGCCCGGAGCTGGGATGCTGGA
>NZ_QQNA01000459.1 GCF_003346515.1 Streptomyces corynorhini | reverse complement strand
CCAGACCCCGCTCCCTCATCCGACCTGATCCAAACGAAAGACCCTAGGCGGCGGCCTCCTCGGGCGCTTCTCGGATCCTGCTCGGTCCCGGTGCGGCGGTGGCGGTCGGCGCGGCGGCGCGGACCGGTCGGGTGTGCGCCTTCGCGACGCAGGGCGGCATCGCCGTCACGGCGGGGTGCTCGCGGGCGCGGTAGGCGCTCGGGGGCTCCCCCACGATCTCGGTGAACCGCGAGCTGAACGAGCCGAGCGACGTACAGCCGACCGACACGCACGTGTCGGTCACGCTCCACCCGGCGCGCAGCAGCGCCATCGCCCGCTCGATACGGCGGGTCATCAGGTAGCTGTACGGCGTCTCCCCGTACGCCGCCCGGAACCGACGCGAGAAGTGGGCCGGGGACATCAGCGCGTAACGGGCCATCGTCGGCACGTCGAGCGGACGGGCGTAGTCGCGGTCGATCGCGTCCCGGGCCCGGCGCAGGTGCGCGAGGTTGGCGAGATCCTGCGGGTCCATTCCAGGAGGCTAACACCGCCCTCCGACATCCCCTCCGAGCTGCGCGGATGCCAGGTCCGCCGTCGTCGGCAGGGCCTGGGCCCTGTCAGCGAAGTCCCGTCTGGTCGACGGGCGGACGGCGCTCCTGTGCAGACAGGCCCTGGGGCGCGGGCGCCATCACCTCCGCGAGGCGGCGCGCCAGCGTACGGGCGCCCGAGAGCGCCTCGACGGTGAGCCCGTCCCCGGCGCACCGCACGGGGGTGAGCGTGCCGGGGGTGAGCGAGCCGGGGGTGAGCGAGCCGGGCGCCACCGCCTCGGTCAGCCGCCAGCCCGCCGCCCGTACGGTCAGGCCGCGCGGGCCGGGGCCCGCGTGCAGCGCGGCGGCCGTCCAGACCACCAGCGCGTGCGGATCGGGCCGGGGCACCTCGTCGCCCGGGAGGGTCCAGCTCCGGGTGAGGTCGGCCGGGTCGGGGGCGATCACCGGCCCGGCGAGCGACCGTACCGTCGTCCAGAGCGCCGGGAGATCCGCGCAGTGGTGCCGACGGCCCGCCCGGTCGGCGAGCTGCCAGCCACCGCCCGGCCACGGCCGTACGGTGATCCGGGTACCGGCCAGCAGCCGCCGTACGGCACGGTGCCGCGCGGTCGCGGCGCCGGGGTCGAGCGGGGCGACCCGCTCGGTCCAGCCGGTCGCGGGCCGCCCGCATACTCCGCACATGAGGAGACCTCCTTCCGCTCAGGTGTCCGTGGTTCTCGCGTGTCCGTCCCTGGTCTCCGCTCAGACCATCACATCGCCGCTGTTCGGACCGAGGGTCTGGCCGACGTAGAGGTTGCCGCCGGGGTCGGAGGCGAGCAGCAGCACGGTG
>NZ_QQNA01000458.1 GCF_003346515.1 Streptomyces corynorhini | reverse complement strand
CTTCTCTGGAGGATCACGACGCCGCCGTCCGCGAGCCGGACGGCGGCGTCGTGATCCTCCAGAGAAGGGACCTTGGCGTCCTTGAAGACGATGTACGTCACGCCGGAGGGGACACCGCCCCCGGCCGGATCCGGCGTGATCCCCAGCGCACGGGCCGTGGCGTACGACGCCTCCCCGATGATGCCGGAGGGCCCCGCGTCGCCGACGACGGCGTACTGCACCTTGTTCCGGTAGATGACGGCCGCGACCGAGCCGCCCCCGATCCCCGACGAGCGGTAGTTCCAGATCCCGCTCGGGGTCGGCACGACGATGTACGGGAGCTTCTCCGCGTTCAGCGGCTGCCCGTCGGACTGCGTGTAGGCCGTCGAGTTCTGGAAGTACGGGTCGGCGGCGAGGTTGCACCGCTCGGTGATCGCGCCGTCGCAGTCGATGTCCATGTCCGCCTTGAAGAACACGGCGCCCTTCGCGTCGCAGACGGAGATGTCGGCCGGAGTGCTGTCTCGGGCCCGGTACATCCCCTGGGAGATCTGGTCGCACCGGCCGGCCCTGGCGAGCAGGGCCGGCCGGTGCGACCAG
>NZ_QQNA01000457.1 GCF_003346515.1 Streptomyces corynorhini | reverse complement strand
GTCGGGGGCGGGTTCCGGGTCACCGGGGTTCCGGCGTGGGGGTGTCGACCGCCTCGCGGATCCCTCGTTCGATACGGTCCGCGAGACCTTTCGCCTCATGGCCCAGCCCCGACTGGGCGGGCGCGGTGGTGGCTCCGGAAGCCATCGCCTCGGCCGCGGACTGCGGGGTGGTGACCTCGCGGCCGTCGGCGAAGCCGGAGACGCCGTACACGACGACGGGCGCGTCGGTGAGGACGTTCACCGACCAGCTGGCCCGCTGGCGGTCGCCGAACGCGGCGGCGGGCGTGTCCTTGACCGGGAAGGCGCGCGGCATCAGGTCGGCGCGCCGGTCGAGTCTCTCGGACCGGAAGCGGGTGCGCAGGGCGTCCATGGCCGCCGCGTCGGCCTCGGTGAAGACGAGTCCGACGGTGGTGACGCTGCTGGAGGTGGAGTCCACGTACGTGGCGCGCAGCACCCGTTCGCAGCCGACCGGGCCGACCGTCTTGAGCAGCAGCGGGTCCAGCGCGGTGGAGCAGTCGCCGTCGGGGGCGACACCGACCCGGGTCCAGTCCCGGTCGGCGCCGCCGGGTCCGGCGCCGTCGCCGTCGAGGGTGCGCGGGAAGAGGGTGTCGACGGGGACGCTGTGCCACAGGGAGCGCGCGGCGGCGAAGTTGTCCGTGGTGACGGGTTCGGCCGCCGAGTCGCCGGTGAGCCAGGTGCCGGTCGCGGCGCCCCCGATCAGTCCGAGGCCGAGCACACCGCAGACGAGGGCGGCGGCGGTCCTGCCGGGGTGCCGGAGCTGCACGGGTACCAGGCGGGCGTGTT
Source organism: Streptomyces corynorhini (assembly GCF_003346515.1). Classification (GTDB taxonomy): domain Bacteria; phylum Actinomycetota; class Actinomycetes; order Streptomycetales; family Streptomycetaceae; genus Streptomyces; species Streptomyces corynorhini. Next base: position 139 of record NZ_QQNA01000457.1, on the reverse strand, counting down.
CCTCGGGCGTCCCGATGTCGTCCGCCGGGGCCCACGCGTAGGAGGGGTGCGGGGGCGAGGGGAGCGGCGGTGGCGGCGGGAACGCCGCCTCGGCCGCGCGTATCGGCGGGATCAGGGGCGCGGCCGAGGCGGCGTTCCC
>NZ_QQNA01000456.1 GCF_003346515.1 Streptomyces corynorhini | reverse complement strand
ATCAGCAGGGGCGCGCGGTCGGGGCGGGAGAGGCAATGGGGAGCGCGTGTTGGGGGGTACGCGCCGTGGCGGTGGAGGTGATCAGGAAGGGCGGGATCAGCTCACAATCAGTCAATTCCAGCCAGGCAATGCCAAGTTGCCTCGTTATTGACGATACGACTCGGCCATATACGCTCCCCGAACGGCACCTCTCCCTTCCTCTCCTCGCATTCCCGCCGCACCAGGAGGCCGATCATGTCCTGCGTCTCGGAACAGCGCTTGGTCCAGCAGCTCCCGGCTGTGCCGTTCTACTGCCCTGTTCCGCCCGCGCGGCACCGGGCCGTCGAGGTCCTCAATGACCAGACCGTACGGTGGATGCTGCAGCAGCGGCTGGACACGGACGAACAGCAGCTCAAACGGCTCGCCGTATGCGACTTCGGCGGGCTGACCGCGTCGACGATGCCGTACGGGCAGCTCGAACCGCTCACCCTGATGTCCAAGTTCCACGCCGTGCTCTTCTCCCTGGACGACGGGGTGTGCGACGAGTCCGAGGCCACGGCCGACCTGCTCGTCCAGGAGACCTCGCGGATCATGCGCGCCGTGGAGTCCCCGGACGCGGGCTCGCCCCATGACTCACCGCACACGGCGGCCCTGCGCCGACTGCGGCTGGAGCTGGAGCGGTACGCCTCGCCACGCCAGCTGCGCCGGATGACGGACGCGATGCGCGTCTACACCTCGGGACTGGTGTGGGAGGCGTCCTGGCGCGGGCGGACCGAGCTGCCGTCGCTGGACGACTACGTCACCCTGTGGATGCGCGCCATCGGCATGGCGCCCTCCACCGCGATGATCGAGATCGTCGGTGGCTTCTCCGTCGCCGACGAGGATCTCCAGGACCCCCGGGTCCGGGCCCTGACCGAGATCACCTGGACCCTCGTCAGCTGGGACAACGACCTCTACTCCCGCAACAAGGAGCTGGAGCGGGCCGACGACAACCTCAATCTGATCGATGTCGTCTGCCAGGAACAGGACTGCTCACCGCAGCGCGCGCTGATCCGCGTCGTGACCATGCGGGACCGGGTCATGGTGCTCTTCGACCGGCTGTCCGCACAGGTGCTCGACGGCGCGAACGAGGAGCTGCGCCGCTATGTGAACGGGCTCGGCCAGTTCGTCAGGGGCCATCTCGACTGGGCGTCGTCCTGCCCCCGCTACGCCGTGCCGACCGGTCCGAAGGCCACCCCCGGCGGCTGGTGGAAGCGGCAGCCGGCCGACGACAGCCTGGAGCCGCTCGCGATTCCCACCATCGCCTGGTGGTGGGATCAGCTGGAACCGGCGCGCTGACCCGCCCCGGCCCGGCGGGCCCCGCCGGTCCCC
>NZ_QQNA01000455.1 GCF_003346515.1 Streptomyces corynorhini | reverse complement strand
TCCTCGGGGCCGTCTGGCGGCGGCAGCCGTCACCCTGGCCGTGGCAGCGGGCACCGCCGCCTGCGGCCCCGAGGACAACGATGCCAAGGCCGGTGGCGCGGACAGCGGCACGCCGCGGCAGGGTGGCACGCTCTCGGTGCTGAACACCGAGCCGCAGACCAACTTCGACCCGGCCCGGCTCTACACCTCCGGCGGCGGCAACGTCCCCTCGCTGGTCTTCCGTACGCTCACCACCCGCAACCGGGCCGACGGCGCGGCGGGCACCAAGGTCGTGCCCGACCTCGCCACCGACACCGGCCGTCCCAACAAGGACGCCACCGAGTGGACGTACACGCTCAAGGACGGGCTGAAGTTCGAGGACGGCACCCCGATCACCACCGCCGACATCAAGTACGGCATCGAGCGCTCGTTCGCCGCCGAACTCTCCGGCGGCGCGCCCTATCTGCGGGACTGGCTGATCGGCGGCGCCGACTACGAGGGCCCGTACAAGGACAAGAAGGGCCTCGCCTCGATCGAGACGCCCGACGCGAAGACCATCGTCTTCAAGCTCGACAAGCCCGAGGGCGACTTCCCCTTCGTGGCGACACAGACCCAGTTCGCGCCGGTCCCCAAGGCCAAGGACAAGGGCGCCAAGTACGCCGAGCACCCGGTCTCCTCCGGCCCGTACAAGGTCGTCTCGAACGAGAACGACGGCCAGCACGTCGTCCTGGAACGCAATCCGCACTGGTCGGAGAAGACCGACGACCAGCGCCACGCCTACCCGGACAAGATCGACGTCAAGGCCGGTCTCGACGCGGCCGTCATCAACCAGCGGCTCTCCACCAGCTCGGGCGCGGACGCCGCCGCCATCACCACCGACACCAACCTCGGCCCCGCCGAGCTGGCCCAGGTCAGCGGCGACAAGGAGCTGGCCTCCCGGGTCGGCACCGGCCACTTCGGCTACACGAACTACCTGGCCTTCAACCCGAAGATCAAGCCGTTCGACAACGCCAAGGTGCGCGAGGCCATCTCGTACGCCATCAACCGCACCAGCGTGATCAACGCGGCGGGCGGCTCCGCGCTCGCCGAGCCCGCGACCACCTTCCTCCCCGAGCAGAAGGCGTTCGGCTACACGCCCTACGACCACTTCCCGGCCGGAAAGACCGGTGACCCGGCCAAGGCCAAGGAGCTGCTCAAGGAGGCGGGCTACGCCAAGGGCCTGACCATCTCGCTCACCCACTCCACCGTCCAGAACCGCGAGACCAGCCCCGAGGTCGCCACCGCCGTGCAGGAGGCCCTCAAGAAGGCCGGCATCACGGTCAAGCTCGTCGGCCTCGACCAGAACGCGTTCAACGAGGCCCGCTGGGCCTACCAGGGCGGCCCCGGCTTCTTCCTCTCCCGCTGGGGCGCGGACTGGCCCTCCGGCGGCCCCTTCCTGGCCCCGATCTTCGACGGCCGGCAGATCGTCAAGGACGGCGCCAACTTCAACCACGCCCAGCTCGACGACCCGGCGGTCAACAAGGAGATCGACGAGATCGCCAAGCTGACCGATCCGGCCGCCGCCGCGAAGCGCTGGGGCGAGCTGGACAAGAAGATCGGCGCGAAGGCCCTCGACGTGCCGCTCTTCCACCCGGTCTACAAGCGGCTGTACGGCAAGGACGTCAAGAACATCGTGATCAGCGACTGGACCGGCGTCCTGGACATCTCGCAGGTCTCCGTCAAGTGACCACCTCCGCTCCCGTTCTCGACGCGCCAGGGGCGGCGGCGGCGACCGCCGCCCCTGGCGCCCGTCAGGTCTGGCAGCGGCTGCGCGCCCGCCCCTCGGCCCTGGTGGCCGGGGGCGTTCTCGCGCTGCTGGTCGTGCTGGCGCTGGCCGCGCCGCTGCTCGCCGCGATCGAGGGCCAGGACCCGAACACGTACCACGACTCGCTGATCGACTCCGCGCGCGGCGGGGTGCCGCTCGGCTCGTTCGGCGGGGTGAGCGGCGACCACTGGCTGGGTGTCGAACCGGGCACCGGACGCGATCTGTTCGTACGCATGCTGTACGGCGCCCGGATCTCGCTGCTCGTCGCGGTCGGCGCCACCGTGGTGCAGGTCGTCATCGGCGTCACGATCGGCCTCGCCGCCGGGCTCGGCAACCGGCTGCTCGACTCCTTCCTCAGCCGCGTCACCGACCTGATGGTCGCCCTGCCGATGCTCGTCCTCGCGATCGCCCTGACCGCCGTCGTCTCCGACGGCTTCCCGCGCCCGCTGCTGCTGATCCTGGTCATCGGACTGCTCAACTGGGGCGGTACGGCCCGGATCGTGCGGGCCCAGACGCTCACCCTCAAGAGCCTCGACTTCGTCGCCGCCGCCCGGCTCGGCGGCTCGGGCCGACTGCGGGTCGCGCGGCGCGAGCTGCTGCCGTCGCTGGCCGCGCCCGTCATCACGTACGCGGCGATCCTCGTCCCGACGAACATCGTGAACGAGGCGTCCCTTTCGTTCCTCGGCATCGGGGTCAAGCCGCCGACCCCGTCCTGGGGGCAGATGCTGTCGAACGCGCAGACCTGGTTCCGGGCCGACCCGATGTACGTCCTGCTGCCCGCCGGGGCGCTGTTCGTGACGGTGTTCGCGTTCACCGTGCTGGGCGACGCGGTACGGACCGCGCTCGACCCGCGCGAGGCCAGCAGGCTGCGGATCGGCACGCGCGCCTCCGGCCGGGCCGCCGCCCGCAAGGGCCGCACCTCCGACCAGAACTCCGCTCCCGAGGAAACCGCCTCATGACGCGCTACCTGCTCAAACGGCTCGGCGGCGCGCTGCTCGTCCTGCTCGTGCTCTCCGTGGCGATCTACACGCTCTTCTATCTGGCCCCCGGCGACCCCGCCCGGCTCGCCTGCGGCGAGCGCTGCTCGACGGCGCAGGTCGCGCAGGTACGGGAGCGGCTCGGGCTCGGCGACCCCGTCCTCACGCAGTACGCCCACTTCCTCCGGGGCATCTTCGTCGGCCGCGACTACTCCACCGGCACGGCGCTGCTGCACTGCGACGCGCCCTGCCTGGGCTTCTCGTACAAGACCGACCAGCAGGTCAGCCAACTGATCCTGGACCGTGCCCCGGCGACCCTCTCCCTCGCCGTCGGCGCCATGGTCGTCTGGCTGGTCGTCGGGGTCGGCACCGGGCTGCTCTCCGCGCTGCGCAGGGGCGGGATCACCGAGCGCGTGCTGACCGTCATCACGCTGGCGGCGACCGGCACGCCCGTCTTCATCCTCGGGCTGCTGCTCCTGATGCTGGTGTGCGCCTACCTCCAGTGGCTGCCGTTCCCGTCGTACGTCCCGCTGTCGGACGATCCCGAACAGTGGGCGTGGAACATGCTGCTGCCCTGGCTCACGCTGGGCTTCTTCGAGAGCGCGAAATACGCGCGGCTGACGCGCGGTTCCACCCTGGAGACGCTGGCCGAGGACCACATCCGCACCTTCCGCGCCTACGGTGTGGGCGAGCGGGCGATCGTCGGACGGCACGCGCTGCGCGGCGCCCTGCCGCCGGTGATCGCGCTGAACGCCAACGACTTCGGCACGGTGGTGGGCGGGGCGGTGCTCACCGAGACGCTCTTCGGCATCCCGGGGATCGGCAAGACGCTGGTCGACGCGGTGCGGCTGGTCGATCTCCCGGTGGTGGTGGGCGTCGTGCTCGTGACGGGCACGATGGTCGTCCTGGCGAACGTGGTGGCGGACCTGCTGTACGCGACGGCCGACCGAAGGGTGGCACTGCGGTGACGGACCGTACGCACAAGACGGACCGGACGGACCGGACGGACTCGGTGGGCCGGATGGACTCGGTGGGCCGGACGGATTCGGTGGGCCGGATGGACTCGGCGGACCCGGCGGACCGTACGGAGTGGCCCGGCCGTACGGATCGGCCCGGTCGTACGGAGCATCTGGTCGAGGTCGTGGACCTCACCGTCGACTTCACGGCGGGCACCGGCAGCGCGGCGGAGACCGTACGCGCCGTGGACGGGCTGTCCTTCACGCTCGCGCCCGGCCGGGCGATCGCCCTGGTCGGCGAGTCGGGCAGCGGCAAGAGCACCGTCGCGAGCGCACTGCTCGGCCTGCACCGGGGGACCGGCGCCCTGGTCGGCGGCAGCGTACGGGTGGCCGGTACGGACGTGGGCGGCGCCACAGAACGCGAACTGCGCTCGCTGCGCGGCGCGGTGGCCGCCATGGTCTTCCAGGACCCGCTCTCCTCGCTGGACCCGTACTACGCCGTCGGCGACCAGATCGCCGAGGTCTACCGGGTCCACACCGACGCCACCCGCAGGGCCGCCCGCGCGCGGGCGGTCGAGGTCCTCGACCGGGTCGGCATCCCGGACGCGGCACGCCGCGCGCGGTCCAGGCCGCACGAGTTCAGCGGCGGGATGCGCCAGCGCGCGCTGATCGCGATGGCGCTCGCCTGCGAGCCCCGGCTGCTGATCGCCGACGAGCCGACCACGGCCCTGGACGTCACGGTGCAGGCCCAGATCCTCGACCTGCTGCACGGGCTGCGCCAGGAGACCGGGATGGGACTGCTGCTGGTCACCCATGACGTGGGTGTCGCGGCGGAGAGCGTGGAGGAGGTGCTGGTGATGCGGCAGGGCCGGGAGCGGGAACGCGGCCCGGTCGCCGAGGTGCTGGGCAGCCCCCGCGACACGTACACGCGCGCGCTGCTCTCCGCGGTGCCCCGGGTGGACGGGCCGCTGACCCGTACCGGCGCGCTGTCCTCGCCGTCCGTGTCGCCCGTTTCGTCCGCGTCGCCTGGGCACCCCCGTACCGAGCCGCTGCTCGAAGCGGACGGCCTGCGGCGGGAGTTCCGGCTCGGGCGGCGGACCGTCACCGCCGTGGACGGGGTGTCGCTCACCGTCGCGCCCGGGGAGACCCTGGGCATCGTGGGGGAGAGCGGCAGCGGCAAGACCACGCTGGGCCGGATGCTCGTACGGCTGCTCGACCCGAGCGCCGGGCGGCTGGTGTACCGAGGTACGGAGATCGCGAACGCCTCCGAGAAGGAGCTGCGGCCCTACCGCCGCGAACTCCAGATGGTCTTCCAGGACCCGGTCTCCTCGCTCAACCCGCGCCGCTCGGTGGGCGAGTCCGTGGCCGATCCGCTGCGGGCCGCCGGTGCGCTGGGCGAGTCCGCGATCCGTGCGCGCGTGCGCGAGCTGCTGGACCGGGTCGGGCTCGATCCGGACCGCTACGACCGCTATCCGCACGAGTTCAGCGGCGGACAGCGCCAGCGCGTCGGCATCGCCCGCGCGCTCGCCGCCGAGCCCCGGCTGATCGTCTGCGACGAGCCCGTCTCCGCGCTCGACGTCACGACCCAGGCCCAGGTCGTCGCGCTGCTCGCCGAACTCCAGCGGGAGCTGGGCCTGGCACTGGTCTTCATCGCGCACGACCTCGCGGTGGTACGCCAGGTCAGCGACCGCATCGCGGTGATGCGCGGCGGCCGGATCGTCGAACAGGGCACGGTCGAGCAGGTGTACGGAGCACCGCGCGACCCGTACACACGGCAGCTGCTGGCGGCCGTGCCCGCGCTGGATCCCGCGCTCGCGGCGGAGCGCCGCGCCGTCCGGGCGGCCCGTGAGCCGCTGCCGGACACGGACCAGGAAGTGGCCCTGGCCTGACACTCCGTATCCGGATGGCTCTGTAGCGCCACAGAACGCCGCCGGTACGGGAAAGTTACGTGCATTCACCCCTTCTGGTGGTGCGACGGACAACCGTCCGTCGTACCACCGGGTTGTCCGCTTACGGTCGTCCCGCTGTGAGTCGTCGATCAACGACGGCTGCCCACAAGGGAGATCGGGGGTGCGCTCGTGCGGATCGGACTGCTGACGGACGGTGGATACCCGTACGCGACGGGTGAGTCCAGGCTCTGGTGCGACCGGCTCGTGCGCGGGCTCGCACCGCACGAGTTCGACATCTACGCGCTCAGCCGCAGCGCCCAGCAGGAGGCGCACGGCTGGATACAACTGCCGCCCCTGGTCGGGCGGGTGCGCACCGCGCCGCTCTGGGTCCCGGCGGACGACGGCCGCTGCCACGGACGGCGCGACCGGCGCCGGTTCGCCGCCCACTTCGCCGAACTCGCGGCGGCCGTCTGCTCGGCCCGCGGCGACGACCCGGCCTCGGAGGAGGCCAGGGGCGCCGCCGGGGCGGGCGCGGGGAGCGCGCGGAGCGCCGGGAGCGCAGGGGACCGCTTCGCGGCGGGCCTGTACGGACTGGCCGACCTGGCGCGGGAGCGCGGCGGACTGTACGCCGCGCTGCGCTCGGAAACCGCCGTACGGCTGCTGGAGTCGGCCTGCCGCGCGCCCGGAGCGCGCCGGAGCGTGCAGCCCGCCACCGTGCCCGATTTCCTCGCCTTCGCCGACCAGTTGGAGCGCGCTCTGCGCCCCCTCTCGCTCGACTGGTACGGCGACGACGCCCTCGCCGCAGTCGACCTCTGCCACGCCGCCTCCGGGGGCTCCGCCGCGCTGCCGGGACTGCTGGCCAAACGCTTCTTCGGAGTACCGCTGCTGGTCACCGAGTACGGGGTACGGCTGCGGGCGCACTACCTCGCCACCAGTGCGCCGGGCGCTCTTGGCGACGGCACGC
>NZ_QQNA01000454.1 GCF_003346515.1 Streptomyces corynorhini | reverse complement strand
CTCGTCCTCCACCACCTCGTCCTCGTCCGAGCGGGAGAAGCCTGTCACGCTGATCGGCGTCGAGCCCGACTCGTACACCCGGCTGGCGCGCCTGCACGACCTCGGAGCGTTCCCCGCCCGGGTGTTGAAGGCGCGGAACGGGGACGGGGTGCTCGACGCGGTGGCGTCCCCCGCCACCGCCGAGCGGCTGGGCACCGCGCCGCGCCGGATCGCCTCGGCGGCGGGCGAGATCACCGTACGGATCACCACGGTCCGGTCCCACACCCCGGCCGCTCCCCATGCCGAGTTCCTGCTGGTGAACGGTGCGGGGCTGGCGGCCGCAGAACCGACGGCGCTGCTGGTCGCGGGAGACGACCTGGACGCGCGGAAGCTGAGCGTGGCGGCGCGGGGCACCTCCGATCCGAAGCGGCGGCTCGGGGACCTGGCTCCGCGGGCGAGCCTGCTGAGCGAGGAACGGGCGTCGTTCACCGCGTCGCCGCTCCAGTCGGGCGCCGAGCGGATCTACGCCGTCGCCGTCGTGGCCGGAGCGTTCTACGCGGTTGTGGCCCTCCTCCTGTCCTTCCTGTACTCCACGCGCGAACGGACCGCTCTGCTGGTCAGACTGCGGACCATGGGCCTCACCCACCGCCAGGGCTGTCTGCTGCTCGGCTTGGAGGCACTGCCCCCGGCGCTGCTCGCCGCAGGGGGTGGCATCCTCGTCGGCTGGGCCACCATCAGGCTGCTGGCTCCCGGTATCGACCTGGTCCAGCTCGCCGTGGCCTCGGCGGCGGAGCCTCTGACGGGTGGGGTGTCGCTGAGTACGGACGTGTGGTCGCTGGTGCTGCCCGCGGCCGGTGTGCTGGTCCTGGCGGGGGCGGTGGCCGCGGCGCAGGCGTGGTGGTCGGGCAGACGCGGAACGATCACGGAGCTGAGAGCGGGAGACTCGCGATGACGGAGCGCCGGAAAGAACAGGGGCAGGGGAGTCGGCCGGGGAGTCGGCAGGGGACGGCGACGGAGCGGGTGACACCGGCGGATCCACGGGTGACACCGGCGGATCCAGCCACCCCCGCGCCGCTCACCCCAGCC
>NZ_QQNA01000453.1:628-1000 GCF_003346515.1 Streptomyces corynorhini | reverse complement strand
ACGCGCTCAATGAAGAGGGTCGCCACGGAGGGCGGCCGGTTCTCGATCAAGTTCTGTGTGTCGCTCACGACATCCTCCGGGCCCGGCAGCGCTGCATGACTGGCTGATCGTGTGACTGGCGAAATAACTATGTGACCGGCAAGTAACTAACCGACGAGTAATATGCTGCGCGATCAGACTAGATGCCGCCGGGGCGGTGCGTAAGAGGCCGGATGACGCCGGTTCGCTCCACGCCCTCCCCGCGCCCTTCCCGCGCCGTTCCCGCGCCGTTCCCTCCGCCCACTCCGGGCGCTTCCCCGGCACCCTCCCGGCCTTCCCCCGGGCTCCCCTGCCCTTTCCGTTTCTGTTTCCGTACGTACCGTGACGGGCCCC
>NZ_QQNA01000453.1:0-568 GCF_003346515.1 Streptomyces corynorhini | reverse complement strand
CTCGTCGCTGGAGAGGACGGCGATGAACGCCTCCTGGGGGACCTCCACGCTGCCGACCATCTTCATGCGCTTCTTGCCCTCCTTCTGCTTCTCCAGCAGCTTCCGCTTCCGGGAGATGTCACCGCCGTAGCACTTGGCGAGGACGTCCTTGCGGATGGCGCGGATGGTCTCGCGGGCGATGACCCGGGAGCCGATGGCCGCCTGGATGGGCACCTCGAACGCCTGGCGCGGGATCAGCCCGCGCAGCGTGGCGACGAGCCGCACCCCGTAGGCGTACGCCTGGTCGCGGTGGGTGATCGCGGAGAAGGCGTCGACCTTGTCGCCGTGCAGCAGGATGTCGACCTTGACGAGGTTGGCGGTCTGCTCGCCGGTGGGCTCGTAGTCGAGCGAGGCGTAGCCCCGGGTCTTGGACTTCAGCTGGTCGAAGAAGTCGAAGACGATCTCCGCGAGCGGCAGCGTGTAGCGGATCTCGACCCGGTCCTCGGAGAGGTAGTCCATCCCGAGCAGGGTGCCCCGGCGGGCCTGGCACAGCTCCATGATCGAGCCGATGAACTCGCTGGGCGCGAGG
>NZ_QQNA01000452.1 GCF_003346515.1 Streptomyces corynorhini | reverse complement strand
GGAAGGCCGGGGGCGGGAGTCGGAGGAGGACCGGGGGCGGGACTCGGATGAGGACCGGGAGTGAGGCCCGGCCGGCCGCCGCTCAGAGGCGGCGCAGCCGGTTGGCGAGGCCGTGGCCGATGAACAGGTAGACCACGGCGGCGAGACCGTAACCGCAGACCACACGGGCCCACGCCTCGTCGAAAGTGAACAGGTCGTGGGACCAGCCGGCGAGCCAGCGGGCGCTGCTCCGGACGAACTCCACCAGGTCGTTGCCCCGGTTGGCGTCCAGCAGGTACATGAGGATCCAGAGGATCAGAATGAAGGCCATGACGTCCGCTATCACGGCGACGATGGTCGCCGCTGCGGAGCTGCTTCCACTGCGATGGCGTGAGGACATGGCCCACGTGTTACCGGTTGTGACCAAGTGAAACCCGGACGGCCCCGCTCGCGTGGCGGCGGCGCGGGCAGCGGGTGACGCTACTGGCAGTCTGCCAAGGAGGTCGGTTGTGCTCACCCAAGCCAACACCGGCATACCCGCCGGTAACCCCGCTCAGGTCCCCGTCACCGTCCCCGTTCCCGCACCCGGAGAGGACTCCGGACCCGGCCCCGCTCGCGGCCTCTTCCTGGGCCGCTCCCCGCTGCGCCGCGTCCTCGTGGCCCTGGTGCTCTCCTGCGCCCTGCTAATGTCCACGGCCGCGTGCGGCAGCTCCGACAAAGCGGCCACGCCGCGCGGCGCGGGCAACGGCGCGGCCGAGGTCGCCGATGCGGTGGCGGCCTCGCCCACCAGCTCCGCCGAGAAACGGAAGTTCGCCAAGACCCGCTTCGTGGCCGACGCCGCGCTCGCGGCCGGTGCCACGTACCAGTGGATCGTCAAGCCGTACAAGGCGGGCAAGTTCAAGAAGGGCGCGAAGGGCCGCAAGCTGGCCCTGGTCAAGGCCGGTCTGGCCGGTGCCTTCACCTACAACAGGCTGAAGGCCGCGTCGAAGAACGCCAAGGCCGACCCGCTGCTCTCCAAGGCGGTCGCGCCGCTGACGGCGGGCATCGACTCGCTCAAGGGGCTCGCCACGAAGCTCCGCAAGGGCGAGGTGAACGACTCGGACATCAACAACTTCCAGAAGAACATCACGGGCATCAAGGGCGCGGGCAAGGACGCGGGCGCGCCGGTCAAGGACAAGGTGCCCTCGCTGTCCGACCTGCGCGGCGGCGCCGGGGGATAGCCCCGCGACGGAAACGGCGAACGGCCCCCGTGCGTGTGCGGGGGCCGTTCGTGCCGTGACGCGCGAGGCGCCGTGCGTGCGGTGGGTTCAGCCGCGCTGGATGCCCGAGGTGTCCTGGAGGACGCCTCGGCGGCCGTCCTGTGTCTGGGCCACCAGGCCGGGGCCGCGCTGCTCGACCGCGAGGTACCAGGTGCCGGGCGCCAGTTCGGCGATCGGGGACGGCGAGCCGTCCTCGCCGAACAGCGGGCGGGTCACCGGCACCGCGAACCAGAACGGCGCGAAGTCGCCCGCCGGAGCCGCCGGAGCCGACGGGGACGCCTGAGCCGACGGGGACGCCGGAGCGGCGGCCGGGGCCGCTTCGCCGCTCGTCGGCCGCTGCTGGGCGGGCTGGGCGCCGCCGAACGGCTGCTGCTGACCGGCGGCGGGCTGCTGCTGGCCGAACGGCTGGGCCTGGCCCTGCGTGCCGTAGGGCTGCGCACTGCCCGGGTAGCCGTACCCCTGCGGGGCGCCGGGCTGCCCGCCGTACGGCTGCGGGGCGGCCGGCTTGGGCGCGCCGATGAGGGCGGCCTTCAGCGGCGGCAGCAGCGGACTGGCCACGGCCGCCGCCGCGAGCGCGGCGGCGCCGAAGAAGCCGAGGATCTGGCCGGCGCCGGCCTTGCCGTCACCGAGCAGGTACCACAGCGAGGTCCAGGCGGCGAAGATCGCCAGCGCGGTGCCGAACTGTCCGAGGTCAAGACCCGCGAATTTCCGCGGCTGCGGCAGCGCGCGGGCGGTGACGATCAGCGCCGCGGCTATGACCCCGGCGAGGTGGACGCTCATCACGACACCCAGCAGGTCCCAAGCTTTCACGCCATTGCTGTAACCCGTGGCGTCGTAGAAATTGAGGAACGAGGCGATGAACAGCAGCACCGCTGCTCCGATCACCACGCCGTCGCCTCTTGTGAGGGAGCGGATGTTCACGTGAAAAGTCCTTCGTCGGTCGTCTGGTCTCGGAGTGGTCGCCGCTGCCGCTGCTAAGGCGGTGCACGGTGCGAAGCTCGGGGGCGGCTCCCTATCGTACGGATGAATGTATCGTCTGTCCGATGGGGGCGTCCGCCGAGTATCACGCCCGGTTATACGGCTGTTACGCGGATCGGCGACCAGCGCCGGGCGCCCGCCCGGCGCCTGTCCGGTACGCGTTCGGCGCGTCCGGTATACGGGTTCAGTTCCGCAGGAAACCGTCGATGCCGTCCGCCAGCCCGCGTGCCGCTTTCTGTCGCCATTTCGCGTCGGTAAGCAGGCCCGCGTCCCGTGAATCACGCATGTTGCCGCATTCGATGAACACCTTCGGAACGGTCGACAGATTCAGCCCGCCGAGATCGTCGCGCACATCCAAACCCGTACCTTCACCCAGGTAGTTGGCGGGTGCCATGCCGGTCTCGCGGACGAAATTCCCCACGATACGTTCACCAAGTTCACGCGAGGGCCCCACGATGCCCGAGGTGTCCGCGCCGCCGCCTTTGACCAGGGCGGGGAGAATCACGTGGAAGCCCCGGTTGCCGGGTGCGGAACCGTCCGCGTGGACGGAGACGACCGCGTCGGCCTTCGCCTTGTTGCCGATCCGGGCGCGCTCGTCGACGCAGGGGCCGAAGGGGCGGTCGTCGTCATGGGTGAAGGTGACGGTCGCGCCCCGCTCGCGCAGCAGTGTGCGCAGCCGGTGGGCGACGTCGAGGGTGAACTCGGCCTCCGCGTAACCGGCGTCGGTGGAGGTGCCGGTGGTGTCGCACTCCTTGCTGGCCGTTCCGATGTCGACCTGCTGGTTGATCTCGGCGGTGTGGTCGCGATTGCGCGGGTTGTGGCCGGGATCGACCACGACGACCTTGCCCGCGAGCGGTTGCGCCGGGTCGGCGGGCGGCGCGGACCCGGCCGGTGTCCCGGACCCGGCGGAGGTGCCGGACGCGGGCGAGGTGCCGGTCGGGTCGCCGCCGCCGGGGACGTCGTCGTCACGCGTGGAGGCGGCGGCGGAAGCGGCGGCCGAGGACGCGGCGGCGGAGGCGGCGGAACCGGCCGCCGCCGGGGGGCCGCCGCCGTCCTCGCCGCTCAGGCCCTGCCAGACGAGCCATCCGGCCAGGGCGGTGGGCACCAGCGCGGCGGTCGCGAGGGTGAGACGGTTCCGGCCGAAGCGGCTGCGGACGGGCTGCGGGCTCTCGTCGTACGACACCGTCGCGATGGTAGTGGGACGCGGTCAGATTCCCGCCGATACGCGGCGCAGGACGCGCAGTGAATCGGTCACCGAGATCTCGGCGAAGGCGCCGGAGGCGAGCGCGCGCAGATAGACGCCGTACGGTGCCCGGCCGCCGTCCGCCGGGTCGGGGAAGACGTCGTGGATCACCAGCAGCCCGCCCTCGACCAGCAGCGGCGCCCATCCCTCGTAGTCCCCGTTGGCGTGTTCCTCGGTGTGCCCGCCGTCGATGAAGACCAGCCCGAACCGGCCGCCCCACACCTCGGCGACCCGTGGCGACCGGCCGACCACCGCGATCACGTGGTCCTCCAGCCCGGCCCGCCGCAGGGTGCGCCGGAAGGTGGGCAGGGTGTCCATCAGCCCGTTCTCCGGGTCGACCACGGACGGGTCGTGGTACTCCGACCCGGCCTGCTGCTCCTCGCTGCCGCGGTGGTGGTCCACGGTGACGGCCACCGTCCCCGCGTCCCGCGCGGCGGCGGCGAGCAGCAGCGCGGAACGCCCGCAGTACGTGCCGATCTCCAGCAGCGGCAGGCCCAGCGCGCCCGCCTCGACCGCCGCGCCGTACAGGGCGAGCCCTTCTTGTACGGGCATGAACCCCTTGGCGGCCTCGAAGGCGGCGAGGACGTCGGGCGCCGGTTCGCCGCCGGTACGGGTCTCGCCGCCGGTCGGGGTCTGGCTGCCGGGCACCGGTTCGCCGCCGGTACGGGTCTCGC
>NZ_QQNA01000451.1 GCF_003346515.1 Streptomyces corynorhini | reverse complement strand
CGCTCCGCGTGGGCTCCCTCCTCCGCCTCGCGATCCACGGCACCGGACCCCGCTCCCTCATCCGGCCTGATCCAAACGAAAGACCCTAGCCCTGTCTTCCAAGTCCCGCCTGCCCCGCGCATCGGGCGGACGGCGCTGCTTCGAGGACAGGGCCCAGGGTCTTTCGTCGGTGCCGGTGCCGGTGCCGGTGCCGGTGCCGGTCGGGTGCGGGTGCGGGTGCGGGTGCCGGTGCCTGTGCCCGTGCGGGAGTGCGGTGAACGGTGAGCGGTGAGCGGTTGGTCGATGTCCGGGCCGACAGTGACCCGGGCGGCGGTCGGCTCAGCCGGAGTCGAGGGGGCCGCTGCGGAAGGTCGTCGCGGAGACCACGGCGCAGAGCAGGAAGAGCGCCGCTGAGACCCGGAACACCGAGTGGTAGCCATGGATCGCGGCCAGCATCGCGGTGTCCGTCCCCGGAGTCGCGTGCTCGGCGTAGCGGGCCGTGGCGGAGGCGGCGACCGAACTGAGGAAGGCCGTGCCGGCCGCGCCGCCGATCTGCTGCGCGGTGTTGACCATCGCGGAGGCGACACCCGCGTCGTGGGGCCGGACGCCGGACGTGGCGGCGTTCTGGGTGGGCGAGAAGACGAGGCCGATGCCCGCGCCCACGAGCACCAGACCGGGCAGGACCCCGACGGCATAGGTCGATTCCGGGCCGAGCCGGGTCAGGGTGGCCATGCCGCACGCCGCCAGGAGCGCCCCGGCGGTCACGAGGGGACGGGGGCCCGTCCGGGGGGTCAGCGTCCGGCCGACGCCGATCGCCGAGGCCATGATGGCGACGATCATGGGAAGGAAGGCCAGCCCGGTACGCAGCGGGGTGAGGCCGAGGACCGTGGTCAGGTAGTAGGTGAGAAAGAGGAAGAGGCCGAACATGCCGCCCCCGGTGATCGCGACGGCGAGGTAGGCGCCGCCTCGGGTACGGTCCAGCACGACCCGCAGCGGCAGCAGCGGGTGAGCGGCACGGCGTTCCCAGGCGACGAACCCCGCGAGGAGCAGCGCCCCCGACACGAGGCAGCCGTAGGTGCTGGGGGCGCCCCACCCGTCGGCTTCGGCACGCCCCATCGCGTAGACGACGGCGGCGAGTCCCGCGGCGGCGGTGACCACGCCCGGCCAGTCCATCGGTGTGCCGCGGCGCGGGGGAGCCTTGCGCAGCTTGACCGCGGCCCCCAGGAACCCGACGGCGGCGATGACCACGTTGACGTACAGGCACCACCGCCAGGAGGTGTACTCGGTCAGCGAACCGCCGAGCAGCAGGCCGATGGCGCTGCCTGAGCCGGTGACCGAGCCGTAGACGCTGAAGGCGCGGGCCCGGTCGGCGGGCGTGGTGAACGTCGTCGTCAGCAGGGAAAGGGCGGCCGGGGCGAGGATGGCGCCGAAGACGCCCTGGGCGGCCCGCGCGAGGATCAGCGTCTCGATGCCGGTGGCCGCTCCGCCGACCACGGAGGCCAGGGCGAAGCCCGCGAAACCGGTCAGGAGCATCCGGCGGCGGCCGAAGAGGTCGGAGAGCCGTCCGCCGAGGAGGAGCAGGCTGCCGAACGCCAGAGCGTAGGCGGTCACCACCCACTGCCGGTCGGAGTCGGAGAAGCCCAGGTCTTTCTGTGTGGCGGGAAGCGCGATGCTGACGATGGTCGCGTCGAGCACGACCATCAACTGGGCCAGCGCCAGCACGAGCAGCGCCCACCCCCGCCCCGCACCCGCACCCGCACCCGCACCCGTACCGGCACCCGTAC
>NZ_QQNA01000450.1 GCF_003346515.1 Streptomyces corynorhini | reverse complement strand
GGCTTGTGCTTGGGCTTGTGCTCGTGTCTTGTGCTTGCGCCTCTGCCCGCAGCCTGTCAGGCGTGGTTCGTCAGTCCTCTGTGCAGCGAGCGGGCCGCCGCGTCCGTCAACGACGCGATCTGGTCGACGATGACGCGTTTACGGGCCCGGTCGTCGCCCGCCGTGTCGAACAAGGCGCGGAACTGCGGGTCGAGTCCCTCGGGCGCGCAGGCAGTGAGCGCCTCGGCCAGCTCGGCGAGGACGACGCGCTGGTCGGCCCTGAGCTTCTCCTGTTCCGCCCGCTGCATCACATAGCGGTCGGCGACGGCCTTGAGGACCGCGCACTCGTGACGGGCCTCGCGCGGGACGACCAGTTCGGCGGCGTAGCGGGTGAGCGGGCCCGTACCGTACCGCTGTCTGGTCGCCCGTTCGGCAGCCTCGCAGAACCGGCCGATGAGCTGGCTGGTGGCGTCCTTGAGGCGGGACTGCGCGAGGGCCGAACCGTCGTAGCGGTGCGGCCACCACTCCCGCGCCATGAGGCGGTCGAGCGCGGCGGACAGCTCCTGCGGATCGGTTCCGGCCGGTACGTAGCGGCCGATCGCGACCGACCAGATCTCGGCCCGTTCGGTGTCGGAGGAGAGCGCCGCGGGGTCGACGTGCTCAGCGTGCAGGGCGTCCTCGAAGTCGTGGACGGAGTAGGCGACATCGTCGGACCAGTCCATGACCTGCGCCTCGAAGCAGGTGCGGTCGGCCGGTGCGCCCTTGCGCGCCCAGTCGAAAACGGGCAGGTCGTCCTCGTACACCCCGAACTTCACCGAATCGGGCTCGGTGGGGTGGGCGCCGCGCGGCCACGGGTACTTGGTGGCGGCGTCCAGGGCGGCACGGGTGAGGTTGAGGCCGACGCTGACGAGGTCGCCGCCCTCCGGCGGCCGTACGAAGCGCTTCGGCTCGATGCGGGTGAGCAGCCGGAGCGACTGCGCGTTGCCCTCGAAGCCGCCGCAGTCGGCGGCGAACTCGTTGAGCGCCTGCTCCCCGTTGTGGCCGAAGGGCGGATGGCCCATGTCGTGGGAGAGGCACGCGGCCTCGACGAGATCCGGGTCGCAGCCGAGGGCGGCGCCCAGCTCGCGGCCCACCTGGGCGCACTCCAGGGAGTGGGTCAGTCTGGTGCGGGGGCTGGCATCCCACTCCTGACTCCATGAACCGGGCGTCACCACCTGTGTCTTGCCGGCGAGCCTGCGCAGCGCGGCGGAGTGCAGCACCCGGGCGCGGTCGCGCTGGAACGCGGTGCGGCCGGGCCGCTTGTCGGGCTCGGCGGCCCAGCGCTCGGTGGATGCGTCGTCGTACGAGATGCCTGCCATGCACCGACCGTAACCGGAACGGGCGGTTTGGGATGCACGGAGGTGACGGAAGCGACAGGAGTGGTGTCCACGGCGGGAGCTACGGGGCGGCGGGAGCTAGACGGAGCGGCTACGGGGCGGCGGAAGCCACGGGAGCTACGGGGCTGCGGGAGCTACGGAGCTACGGAGCTGCGGTAGCTGCGGTGGTCAGGCACGCTATGGGAGCCGGGCGCGCTATGGGAGCTGGGCGCGCTGCGGAAGCCGTCAGCGCCGCCTCGTAACGGAGCAGGAGCAGCCGGGCCAGCGCCGGATGGGCGCCGAGCGGCGCGGCGGCGATCCAGGGCGCGGCGGCGGCCGAGCGGGTGGCGAAGTGGCCGGGGGCGGTGAAGTACGAGGCCACGGCCGCCCGGTGGCGTCCTCGGGCCGCGAGCGCGCGCAGCGCCTCGGGGACGGTGGGAGAGGCGGCGGAGGCGTACGCGGGGACGACGGGGACTCCGCCGAGCCGCTCGCTGAGCAGGGCGGCCGTCCGCCGGGTGTCGGCGGCGGACTCGGGGTCGCGGGAGCCCGCGGCGGCCAGCACGACACCGGTGTCGGCCGCGGCGGGACGGTGACGCCGGGTGTGGGGCGTGCCGTGCGGCTGATCGCCCGTGGGCCAGCCCGCTTCGACGAGCCGCTCGTACAACGCCTCCACCAGCAGTGGATGCGGCCCGAGCGGATCGGCGATCCCGGCCTCCAGGCGGGGAGCGGCAGCGGCTGCGAACGCCGGCAGGTCCCGTTTGACGTGTACGCCACGGCTCAGCAGCAGGGGTACGAGGACGGCGCGGCCGGAGCCGAGGGCGGCGAGGGTGTCGGGCAGGGCGGGTGCGTTGATCTCGATGTGGCCGAGCCGTACGTCCAGGCCGGGGCGTAGCTCGCGCACCCGGTGGAGAAGCGTGGTGACGGTACGCAGCGTGCGCGGGTCGCGGCTGCCGTGGGCGACGACGACGAGGGCGGGGGTGTCGCTGTGCATGTTCCGGCGGTTTCCGTTCCGTGCGACGGTGCTGAGCTGGTGTCCGAGCTGTGCGGTGATACGCGTGAACAGCTGCCCGGCGCTGACGAGCGGGGCCAAGTCGGCGGGCGGGGACGAGTCGGCGAGCGAAGGCACGTCCGCGGGTGGAGACGAGTCGGCGAGCGAAAGCACGCCCGTGGGCACAGGGCGGACCAGTAACCCGGGGTGGCCGGGTGGCTCGGGGTCGTGCGGCGGCTCCGTCATGGGTCCCATCCTGCCGGGCGCTGATTGCCTGGCCGTTGCGCAGCGGTGACGGGTCTTTTCCCTGGTCTCACAGCCGACCGGAGGGCGCTGTCAGACCCGTCACTTAGAGTGAGGGAAGTTCGGAATCGATGTCGCGCGGAGGTGGCGGAGGTGAGGGGGTGAACTGATCGGCGGCTCCGGTCGTCGTACAGGACGGGACGGGGGCAGCGGGGGGGCAATGGAGGGGCACGAATGGCGACGGATGGGGACAAAGGG
>NZ_QQNA01000045.1 GCF_003346515.1 Streptomyces corynorhini | reverse complement strand
CCACCGGACCCGGAAGGCCCTCCCGCGTTGCCGGGGACCGGCTCGCACCAGGCCGCCCGCCACGGTTCACCTTCCGTTCACTCGCCCCCGTCGGCGGCTTCACCTGTTCTGCCTAATTTCGGCCTTAGAGGCCGCACGGATAGGTGGGGTGGAGGAAGGAGCGGGGTGAGGGGCAAGCATGGCAAGGCGGAGGAGGGAGGCGACGCGGAGCGTCGTGGACCGACGACAACGCCGCCAGGCGCCGCCCATCGCCCCGCGACGCCGCCCCACCTATTCGCGCGGCCTCTTACACGGTGCGCGGATGGCCGCCGCACCCACCACCACCTCGCACGCCGCCGTAGAACGAAAGACACCGGCGGCTTCTGGAAGGAACACCCGAAGTGAAGCTTCAGCGCAAGAACGGGCTGCGCGCCACCGCGCTCGGTGCCCTCGCCGTCTCCGGCGCCCTGGTTCTCACGGCGTGCGGCTCGGACAACAACACCGACGGCTCAGGCGACGCGGCGAAGCCGACCAACGCCGCGACGAGCGCGATGTGCAAGGACGCCAAGGGTGAGCTGCTCGCCTCCGGCTCCAGCGCGCAGAAGAACGCCATGGACCTCTGGGTCAAGAACTACATGGCCACGTGTTCCGGCGTGCAGGTCAACTACAAGTCCTCCTCCTCCGGCGAGGGCATCATCGCGTTCAACCAGGGCTCCGTCGGCTTCGCCGGCTCCGACTCGGCGCTGAAGCCCGAAGAGGTCGCCGACTCGAAGAAGACCTGCACGGACGGCGGCCAGGGCATCAACCTGCCGATGGTCGGCGGCCCCATCGCGATCGGTTACCACCTGGAGGGCGTGGACAGCCTGGTCCTCGACGCCCCCACGCTCGCCAAGATCTTCGACAGCAAGATCAAGAACTGGGACGACGCGGCGATCAAGAAGCTGAACCCGGACGCCAAGCTCCCGAACAAGGCGATCCTGGCGTTCCACCGCTCCGAGGACTCCGGCACCACGCAGAACCTCGGCAAGTACCTCGGCGCCACCGCCTCCTCGGACTGGAAGTACGAGGCGGAGAAGAAGTGGCCCGCCCCGGGCGGCCAGGCCGCGTCCGGCTCCTCCGGTGTCGCGGCCCAGGTGAAGCAGGTCGACGGCTCCATCGGTTACTTCGAGCTGTCGTACGCGACCTCGCAGAAGATCTCCACCGTCCAGATCGACACCGGCGCCAGCGCCCCGGTCGAGGCGACCTCCGAGAACGCGTCCAAGGCCATCGCCGCCGCCAAGATCAAGGGCACCGGCAAGGACCTGGCGCTCGACCTCGACTACACCACCAAGGCCGACGGTGCCTACCCGATCGTCCTGGTGACGTACGAGATCGCCTGCGACAAGGGCAACAAGCCCGCGTCCCTCGCCACGGTCAAGTCCTTCCTGACCTACACCGCCGGGGAGGAGGGCCAGAAGCTGCTCTCCGAGGCCGGCTACGCGCCGATCCCGGCGGAGATCAACGCCAAGGTCCGCGAGACGGTCGCCTCCCTCAGCTGAGTCCCGCTTCCCGCACCGGCCGCCGGGCAGCCGCCCGGTGGCCGGTGGACGGTGGCCGGTGGACGGCCTCCCGGGGGCGGTTCCCACCGTCCCCGGGCCCGGCCGCCGGGCCGCGGACCAGCCGGCCCAACCGTTCCATCCCCCATCCGGTGCACCGCCGCCAGGGGAGCCCCGCTCCCCCACACAGACCGGAAAGACATGGCTTCCACCACACCGATAGACACCCCGCCGGCCTCGCCGGTCCCCCCCGCCGGTCCTTCGTCCAGCAGCTCCACGGGCCGCGCCGGCGACAAGATCTTCTCGGGCCTCTCCAGAGGTTCGGGCATTCTGCTGCTCGTGGTCATGGCGTCGATCGCGGGGTTCCTGACCTACCGCGCCGCCATCGCCATCTCCAAGGACCAGGGCAACTTTTTCACCACGTTCGACTGGAGCCCCTCCGCGAACCCGCCGGTCTTCGGCATCGCGGTCCTGCTCTTCGGCACGATCGTCAGCTCGATCATCGCGATGGTCATCGCGGTTCCGATCGCTGTCGGCATCGCGCTGTTCCTCTCGCACTACGCGCCGCGCAAGGTGGCCGCGCCCCTCGCCTACGTGGTGGACCTGCTGGCCGCCGTACCGAGCATCATCTACGGCATCTGGGGCGCCCTCGTCCTCGTCCCGTACCTCGGCGGCCTGAACGTCTGGCTCGACCAGTACTTCTCCTGGACGTACGTCTTCGACCAGACGCAGCCCGGCGTGGCCCGCAACATGCTCACCGTCGGCATCCTGCTGGCCATCATGATCCTGCCGATCGTGACCAGCGTCAGCCGGGAGGTCTTCCTCCAGGTCCCGCGGATGAACGAGGAGGCCGCCCTGGCGCTCGGCGCGACGCGCTGGGAGGTCATCCGGCTCTCCGTGCTGCCCTTCGGACGCTCAGGCGTCATCTCCGCCTCGATGCTGGGACTGGGCCGCGCGCTCGGCGAGACGATGGCCGTCGCGACGGTCCTCTCCCCGAACTATCTGATCTCGCTCCATCTGCTCGACCCGGGCGGCGCCACGTTCGCCCAGAACATCGCGGCGAAGTTCGACGAGGCCAACCCGCTCGGGCGTGACGCCCTGATCGCCTCCGGCCTGGTCCTCTTCGTCCTCACCCTGCTGGTGAACGGTGCGGCCCGGCTGATCATCGCGCGCCGCAAGGAGTACTCGGGGGCCAACGCATGAGCCACACAGCCATCAAGGACACGCGGACCCCGGTGGATCCGTCGGACGGCCGGGGAAGCCTCAGCCAGCGCAGCCTGCCGCGCTGGGCGCCGACCGGATTCGCGGCGGCCGGGCTCGCCATCGGCGCCGGTGTCGGCGCGGGCGCGGGGCTGAGCAGCAAGGTCCAGTGGGGCCTGATAGCCGTCGTGGCGTTCCTCGTCATCTCGTACACCGCGACCACCGTCGTCGAGAACCGCCGCCAGGCCAAGGACCGCCTCGCCACCAGCGTCGTCTGGGTCTGCTTCGTCCTCGCGGTCATCCCGCTGGTCTCGCTGCTGTGGACCACCATCAGCCGCGGCATCGGCTCGCTCGACCCGCACTTCCTGACGCACTCCATGGCGGGGGTCATCGGCTCCGACCCCAACGGCGGCGTCTACCACGCGGTGATCGGCACGCTGGAGCAGGTCGGCATCGCCACCGTGATCGCCACCCCGATCGGTCTGCTCACCGCCGTCTACCTGGTCGAGTACGGCAAGGGCGCGCTGGCCAGGGCCGTCACGTTCTTCGTGGACGTGATGACCGGCATCCCCTCCATCGTCGCGGGTCTGTTCATCCTGTCGATCATGCTGATGGCCAAGATCGGACCGTCCGGGCTGATGGGCGCGATCGCGCTGAGCATCCTGATGGTGCCGGTCGTGGTGCGCTCCACCGAGGAGATGCTCAAGCTCGTGCCGAACGAGCTGCGCGAGGCGGCCCTCGCCCTGGGCGTGCCGAAGTGGCGCATGATCCTCAAGGTCGTCCTGCCGACCGCGATCGGCGGTATCTCCACCGGAGTGATGCTCGCCATCGCGCGTATCGCCGGTGAGACCGCGCCGGTCATCCTGCTCGTCTACGGCAGCCAGTTCATCAACATGGACCCCTTCAACGGCGCCCAGTCCTCGCTGCCCTTCTACATCTACGAGCAGTACAAGATCGGTGAGGTCGAGGCGATCAACCGGGCCTGGTCCGCGGCGCTGCTGCTGATCGCGTTCGTGATGATCCTCAACCTGGTGGCGCGCGGCATCGCCCGCTGGAAGGCACCCAAGACCGGCCGCTGAGGCCCCGATATCCGGCTCCGCCGCCGCGGGGCCCACCGGAAAGAAGCAGTGATCCCATGGCCAAGCGCATCGACGTCAGCGGCCTGACCGCCTACTACGGCACCCACCGCGCCATCGACGACATCTCCATGACCGTGGAGCCCCGCTCCGTGACGGCCTTCATCGGCCCGTCCGGCTGCGGCAAGTCCACCTTCCTGCGCACCCTGAACCGCATGCACGAGGTCACCCCCGGTGGCCGCGTGGAGGGCAAGGTGCTGCTGGACGACGAGAACCTGTACGGCCCGAACGTCGACCCGGTCGCGGTCCGCCGTACGGTCGGCATGGTCTTCCAGCGCCCGAACCCGTTCCCCACCATGTCGATCTTCGACAATGTCGCCGCGGGGCTGCGGCTCAACGGCACGGCCCGCAAGAGCGACCTCGCGGAGACCGTCGAGAAGTCCCTCAAGGGCGCCAACCTCTGGAACGAGGTCAAGGACCGCCTCAACAAGCCCGGCTCCGGTCTCTCCGGCGGCCAGCAGCAGCGTCTGTGCATCGCCCGCGCGATCGCGGTCGAGCCGCAGGTCCTGCTGATGGACGAGCCGTGCTCCGCCCTCGACCCGATCTCGACGCTCGCCATCGAGGATCTGATCGGGGAGCTGAAGGAGCGCTTCACGATCGTCATCGTGACGCACAACATGCAGCAGGCGGCGCGTGTCTCGGACCGTACGGCCTTCTTCAATCTGGCGGCCGTCGGGCAGCCCGGCAAGCTGGTCGAGATCGACGAGACCGAGCGAATCTTCGCCAACCCGTCCGTGCAGGCCACGGAGGACTACATCTCCGGCCGCTTCGGATAAGGCCGGTCCGGTCCGGGTCAGGCCAGGCACGGTCCGTCCGGTCCGGTCCACGGGTAGAGCGATCAAGCGTCCTGCGGTGCTGCATGGCGGTGCCACCGCAAGACGAAGGGCCCGCCCCCTCTCCCAGGGGGGGCGGGCCCCCATGCGTTCCACGGTCGTACGGGCGCGTACGGCGGTCAGCCGAACGCCAGGTTCACGATCCAGAAGGTCAGCGCCGCCACCAGCGCGGCGGCCGGCATCGTGATGAACCAGCCCAGAATGATGTTCTTGGCGATCCCCCAGCGCACCGCCTTGACCCGCTTCGTCGCGCCCACGCCCATGATCGCGGAGGTGATCACATGCGTCGTGGAGATCGGGGCGTGGAAGAGGAACGCCGAGCCGAACATGATGGACGCGCCCGTGGTCTCGGCCGCGAACCCCTGCGGCGGGTCCAGCTCGATGATCTTGCGGCCCAGGGTGCGCATGATGCGCCAGCCGCCCGCGTACGTACCGAGCGAGAGCATCAGCGCGCAGACGATCTTCACCCAGACCGGAATGGCGTCGCCCTGGTCCTCGACGTCGGCGATGACCAGCGCCATCACCACGATGCCCATCGTCTTCTGCGCGTCCTGGAGACCGTGGCCGAGCGCCATCCCCGCCGCCGACACGGTCTGCGCTATGCGAAAACCGCGCTTGGCCTTGTGCGGGTTGGTCCTGCGGAACATCCACATGATGCCGACCATCACCAGATAGCCGAAGACCAGCCCGATCACGGGCGAGATGAACATCGGGATGACGATCTTCTCCAGCACGCCGCCCCAGATCACCTCCGTACCGCCGGCCAGCGCCGCGCCCACCATGCCGCCGAACAGCGCGTGCGAGGAGGAGGACGGCAGCCCGAAGTACCAGGTGACCAGGTTCCAGACGACCGCGCCGACGAGCGCGGCGAAGAGGATGCCCATCCCCCGCGAACCGTGCGGGGTGGCGATCAGCCCCTTGCTGACGGTATTGGCGACCCCCTGGCCGAGGAAGGCCCCGGCGAGGTTCATCACCGCGGCCATCGCGAGGGCCGCGCGCGGGGTCAGCGCCCGCGTGGACACCGAGGTCGCGATGGCGTTCGCGGAGTCGTGGAAGCCGTTCGTGTACGTGAAGCCGAGCGCGACACCGATGGTCACGATCAGCGCGAAGGTGTCCACGTGGTTCAGGACTCCTTGACCGCGATGGTCTCCACCGTGTTCGCGACGTGCTCGAACGCGTCGGCGGCCTCTTCAAGCACATCGACGATCTGCTTGAGCTTGAGCACCTCCATCGCGTCGTACTTGCCGTTGAAGAGATGGGCCAGCAGCTTGCGGTGGATCTGGTCCGCCTGGTTCTCCAGCCGGTTGACCTCGATCCAGTACTCGGTGAGGTTGCTCATCGTCCGCAGATGCGGCATGGCCTCGGCGGTCAGCTCGGCGGCCCTGGCGAGGACCTCGATCTGCTGCTCGACGCCCTTGGGCAGCTCTTCGATGTTGTAGAGGACGACCAGGTCGACGGCCTCCTCCATGAAGTCCATGATGTCGTCGAGCTGGGAGGCGAGGCTGTAGATGTCCTCGCGGTCGAACGGCGTGATGAAGGACGAGTTCAGCTGGTGGAAGATCGCGTGGGTCGCGTCGTCACCCGCGTGTTCGGCCGCCCGCATCCGCTCCGCGATCTCGGCCCTGGCGGAGGAATCCGCCCCGAGGAGTTCCATGAGGAGCTTGGAGCCCGTGACGATGTTGTCCGCGGACGCGGCGAACATGTCGTAGAAGCTCGTCTCCCTGGGGGTCAGACGAAATCGCACGTGGGGTCCTCGGGTTACATGGATTCGGTCAGGGGTGATGCTAGGCGCATCATCCGGCCACGGCTAACCGGCGGTCCCAGTGTCACTCATGGGGGAAGGTGATGAGCACAGGGCCCTGCCCCAAGGCTCACAGACGGGTATCATATACCCAGGTGGGGTATATGCCCTTCGGGCGGCACTTCGCCCCGTACCGCACACAGCACCGCACATCCCAGCACAGACGGCGCAACCGGACAGTACTTCGGTCAGACAACGGGAGGACGCGATGACGACCACCGAGGCGGCCGGCGCGGCCACGAGCGACGCGCCCTCCGTATCCCCCACCCCCGTCACCACCGATCACGACCGCGGGGTGCACGGTTACCACCAGCAGAAGGACGAGCACCTCAAGCGGCTGCGCCGGATCGAAGGCCAGATCCGGGGCCTGCAGCGGCTGGTGGACGAGGACGTCTACTGCATCGACATACTCACCCAGGTCTCGGCCTCCACCAAGGCCCTCCAGTCCTTCGCGCTCCAGCTCCTGGAGGAGCACCTGCGCCACTGCGTGGCCGACGCGGCGGTCAAGGGCGGCGAGGAGATCGACGCGAAGGTCGAAGAGGCGACGAAGGCGATCGCCCGGCTGTTGCGCACCTGACGCGGCGGAAACATCTGACGTACGTGACATAACTGACACGGCCGCGGCCGTCGGACACCGGGAGCTTCCGGTGGCCGACGGCCGCCTGTGGCCGCCTCGGTTGCCTCCGGTCGCCTCGGTCAGCCGGGGCTCGACCTGCCGTGCCGCCAGTAGCCGTAGAACGCGACGTCGGCCTTCGGCACCCCCCGGTCGCGCACCAGGTGGCGACGGACTCCGGTGGCCAGGGCGGACTCCCCCGCGACCCAGGTGTAGGAGCGGCCCGGCCGGGGCGACGACTCCCTGACCGCTTCGAGAGCCAGCGCGCCGGGCCGGGCGGCCGGATCGTCACGGGCCAGCCAGCGCACCTCGACGCCGTCGGGCGCGGTGATGTCCGTACGGACGTCCTCGCCCGAGGCCACCTCCAGGAAGACATCGGCGACCAGCGAGGCCGGGGCGTGCTCAAGGATGGCGAGGATCGCCGGCACGGCGCTCTCGTCCCCGGCGAGCAGCTGCCACTCGGCATCGGCCGGTGGCAGATAGCTCACGCCCATGTCGAAGATCCCCGCCGGATCCCCCGGCCCGGCGCCCCGGGCCCAGGCGGAGGCAGGGCCGGTCTCGTGCAGCGCGAACTCGATGTCCACCTCGCCCAGCTCCGGCCGGAACCGGCGGACGGTGTAGTTGCGCACCCAGGGCCGGCGCGACTTCGGCAACAGGAGGACCTGCGCCATCCACGCCTCGTTGGACAGCGTCGGCATCGTCAGCCGGTCCTGCCCCGCCCGGGGGAAGAACAGCCGTACGGTCTGGTCGAAGCCCATGGGCTCCAGGTGCGCCAGGTCGGGGCCGCCGAGCGTGACGGTCGAGAAGCCCGGTGTCAGCCGGGTGTTCCGGCGCACCTCCAGCGTGATCATGCGTCGCGACTCGGGGGCGCGCACCTTGGGCAGCATGTCTCTCCCTCCGTTCTCCGTTTCGGCTTCCGCTCTCCGCTTCCGCTCTCCGGCACCGCTCTGCGATTCCGGGCCGGAGCACCAGTATTGTGAGCAATTGCTCAAGTCCCGCGCCACTCGCTTTCGGCGCGCTGTCCAGGAGGTGCCATGACATCGGAGCGTCGTCGGCTTCAGCCACGCAAGGAGCCGCGCCAGGCCCGCGCCGAACTCACCAGGCAGCGCATCCTCACCGCCGCTGCTCACGTTTTCGCCGAGTACGGCTACGCGGCGGGGACCACCAACCGCATCGCGCGGGAGGCGCGGATCTCGATCGGCTCGCTGTACCAGTACTACCCGAACAAGGACGCGATCCTGGCGGAGCTGCTGATCCGGCATCTCGACTCCGGGATGGCAGGCGGCCCCGAGCGGACGGGAGGGCCGTTCTCCGGCCCCCTCGAAGACATCATCCGCGGCCAGGTGCGCGCCGCGATCGCGAACCACCTGGACGATCCGCATCTGCTCCGCGTCATGTTCGAGCAGGCGCCCCGGTCACCGGAGCTGATCGAGAAGCTCTCCCGGCACGAGCGGGCGCGCGTCGCCTCCGTGCGCGACCTGCTGGCGACCCATCCGGAGGCGCGGGTGGACGACCCGTACACCGCCGCGCGGCTCACGGTCTCCACGGTCGAACTCGCCGTCCACCAGCTCATCGCCGAGCCGGATCCGCTCGACACCGCGGCGCTGGAGAGGGAGCTGGTCGCGATGCTCACCCGCTACCTCACGGGTGGGCCGGAGCGGACCGCGGCCCGCCCTGCGCCTCACTCCCCGCCCACGCCTCCGGCCACGGATCCACCGACCGATCCGCCCCCGCAGGACTCCCGCCGTCGGACGGACCGGGCGGACTGATGGGCGCGGGCCGACGGGGCGGGGCGCTCGCGCCGTACGTTCAGCACCTCGTCGATACGGTCGGGGCTGAGCCGGTCCCCGTCGGCGGCGGACGCGGCGATCATCAGCTCTCCGCACCATTCGATCTCGGCGAGGGCCACGTGGTCGTGGACCGTCGGCGTGCGCAGCGGGGCCACGTGCTGTCACCTCTTCCTGCCGGTCTCGACGTCCCGGAGCTGTCTCGGGGTCTGGAACCCCTAGCGTAGGGAGCACGACACGCGCCGCGCATGGCACGTCCGGACCATTTCCGGGTTGGTCCTCGACGGTAACGGCCCGATCCGGCCCGATCCGGCCCGTCGCGCAGGGCCGCCCCACAGCCCTCGCTCAGGCCCCTCGCTCAGGGCCCGTCGCACAGCCCCTCGCACAGCCCCTCGCTCAGGGCCCGATCTCGCCGTCGTAGATGTCGCCCTCCGGCGGGAGCGCGAGGGTGACCGGCTGCCCGAAGGCGTACAGCAGGGTCGTCGACGCGACCGCGACCGTGCTGCCCTGGTTGACGTAGCTGAACCGGTGGCGCACCTTGCGCAGCCGACCGGCCTCGTCCAGATACGCGTCGAACGGCACGGCCTCCTTGGCGAACCCTTTCGCCGCCGCCGTCAGCGCCCCGCGCGCGAACGGCGAGGCGGTCCTCGCGGCCCGCGCGATGTCCGCGACGCCCCGGTAGTGCCACACCCGGGTGCCCGCCAGGTCCTGCTCGGCGACGAACGTCACGTCCGTCGCGGAACGGAGCAGCTCGGCGGCGGTCAGCGGGTCCGTCGCGCCGCCCGTGACGAGGTTGCCGTCGTCCAGCGCGGTCGAGTCGACCCTGACCCACTTGTCGTCCGGGACCCCGGCGCCGCGGTTCTTCATGTACAGGGTGTCGGGCGCCAGCAGTTCGGTGAGGGGCCGGTGCTCGTCCGCGCCCGTGGGGTCCTTGGGCAGTACGAGACGCAGCCGCCCCATCCGCCGCCCGAAGTCGTACACGCCCTCGCCCCTGATGGTCACCCGGGTCCCCCCGGCCGCCATCTCCATCGACGTACGGGCCTTCGAACTCCCCGCCGCCAGCAGTACGTCGGCGGCCTTGCGCACCGAAGCGGCGTCCCGCCCCGGCCGCTCCTCGGCCGCCGACGTACTGCTGGCG
>NZ_QQNA01000449.1 GCF_003346515.1 Streptomyces corynorhini | reverse complement strand
CGACGGCCCTTGTCGTAGGCGAGGAAGTACCCGCCGTCCGGCGGAAACGGCGCGACGGTCGCAGAGACGGCGCGACGGTCGCAGAGACGGCGCGACGGCCGGGCAAGCGCGCGGCGGTCGGAGAGACGCGCGGCGGCCGGGAAAACGTCGGAGACGTGCGGCGGCCGGGGAAACGAAAGAACCCGCATCCGGAAGGATGCGGGTTCTTGTCTTGCGGTCCTGACGGGATTTGAACCCGCGGCCTCCACCTTGACAGGGTGGCGAGCACTCCAAACTGCTCCACAGGACCAAGCAATGTGCGAGCACCAGTCTCGCACACGGTGTTGCGTGCCCCCAACGGGATTCGAACCCGTGCTACCGCCTTGAAAGGGCGGCGTCCTGGGCCACTAGACGATGAGGGCTAAAGGCCCGCCTGGGCGCTTCGCAGCGCGTCGGGGACGTCAGAAGCATATGGGATGGGCGGAGCTATCGCCAAAACGGTTCAGGGGGCGGGTACGGGGACCCCGGGGGACCGGCCGCGGAGCCGGTGGGCGGCCCCGTACCGGGGGAGCCGGAAGGCGGCCCGGCGGACGGGGCGGGGGAGGCGGCGGAGGGATCGGGCGACGAACCCGACGGCGCATCGGACGGCGCATCGGACGGCGAACCGGGCGACGCATCGGCGGACGGCGTGGCGGACGGGTCGGGCGACGGGCCCGTGCCCGGCTTTCCCGCCTCCTGCGGCAGATGGCGGCTGACCTCGGCCGTCGTCAGCCCCAGCCCGCCGAGCGTGATCTCGTCCCACGCCTGGAGCCGCTTCGTCGTACGGTCCAGATAGAGCACGGAGGCGCGCACCTTCTCCGGCTTCTCGTTCTGCAGGGCGCGCAGCCCGCCGCCGCCCGTCGAGCCCTCGATCTTCAGCCGGGTGCCGTGCGGCATGATCTCGGTCGCGCGGTGGTGGACATGGCCGGCGAGCACGAGCGGAACCAGCCCGTCCGTCTGCCGCGCCGCCTCCGGCTCATGGGCGACGGCGATGTCCACGGGCGTACCGGCCCGCTCCTGGTCGCGCAGCGCCGAGGCGAGCCGGATGCCCGCGAGCCGTTCGGCCGGGTCGCCCTCGGCCACCACCGAGCGGTCGGGCGTGAACTGCGGATCGCCGATGCCCGCCACCCGCACCCCGGCCACGGTGACGGCCCGGCCGTCGTCCAGCACCCGTACGTTCTTCATGCGCCCCAGGTACTCCTGGGTGACCCGCGAGTCGTGGTTGCCGCGCACCCAGACGTACGGCACGTCCAGGTCGGCGATCGGGTCGAGGAAGGTGTTCTCGGCCGCCGCGCCGTGGTCCATGGTGTCGCCCGAGTCGATGATGGCGCCGATCCCGTACTGCTCCACGAGTGAGCCGATGATGTGCCAGGCCGCCGGGTTGAGGTGGATGTCGGAGACGTGCAGCACCCGGATGGTGGCCGGGTCGGGCTGGTACGTGGGGAGCGTGGACGTCGCGTCGTACAGCTTCGTCACATTGGTCACCAGCCGCGCCAGCTCCTTCTGGTAGACGTCGAAGTCGGTGACGATCGAGCGGGCGCTGCCGACGACCTGCGGGGCGGAGGAGAGCAGCCCCGAGAACTTCGGCTCCAGCACCGACTTCGGGTTCCAGGTGGCGTACGCGCCGACGCCCGAGGCGGCCAGCAGCGTGAGCGCCAGCCCGCCGGCGGCGAGGGCGCGGCGGGGGCGGCGGTAGACGACGAGGCCGAGGGCGGTCGCGCCGGACACGACGGCGACGACGGAGCGCACGGCCAGCTCGGTGGTGCCGTTCCTGACGTCGCGGCCGACCTCGTCCTGGAGGCCGGAGAACCGTTCGGGGCGCTCGACGAGCGCCTGGGAGCGGACGGGGTCCAGCTGGTCGACGTCTACGTCGAGCCGGAGCGGCGCGGTGTGGGTGTCCAGCTCCAGCGCGCCCAGCGGCGACACGTTGATCTTCGTACCGCCGGTGAGGGACGGCCGCAGCGTCATCCGGGTGTCCATCGGACCGACCGGGGTCAGCACGCTGCCGACGGTCAGCAGCCCGAGCCAGGCGCCGAGCAGCACGACGGCGGTCATCCCGAGGGCGCGGGCCCAGGGGGAGGCGGGCGAGGCGGGTGCGCCGCCCCGGCCGAGCGGCC
>NZ_QQNA01000448.1 GCF_003346515.1 Streptomyces corynorhini | reverse complement strand
GCCGGTGGGCAGGGCACGCAGGACCTCGGCCCACGCGCCCTGCCCGCCGACCCGGATCTGACGCAGACCATCGACATCGACGTCAATGACGTCGGAGCCCCGGTGGTCACCGTGGACAACCGTACGGTGCGCACCCTCAGCCCCGACGGCGTCCGCGTCTCGTACACGGCCACCGCCGAGGACGCCGTCGGGGCTGAGGGTGCGCACCGTACGGTTGTCCACGGTGACCACCGGGGCTCCGACGTCATTGACGTCGATGTCGATGGTCTGCGTCAGATCCGGGTCGGCGGGCAGGGCGCGTGGGCCGAGGTCCTGCGTGCCCTGCCCACCGGCCCCCAGCAGGAACTGGACCGTGCAGGTCAGCCGGGTGCCCTGCGGAGCGTCCTCGGCGAGGTGGATCGTCTCGTCGAACGCGGCGACCTTGCCGCTCTCGACGGTCCGGGTGGGCGGGTCGAGGGTCACGGTGAGGGCGGGGTCGCACGCGTCCAGTTGGTGGCCGACGGTGATGGGCAGATCGCGCAGCCCCTCCAGGATGGCCGCCACGACCGCGTTCTCGTCGACGCCTTCGACCATTTTGCCGTTGGTCTCCCTGATGACCCGGGTGGCCTGGTCGGGGTCGATGCGGGGGTCTTCTATCTGGCCAGGGATGCCTGCGTAGCCCGTACCGTTGAGCCCGTCGCCGATCGCGGTCTCGATGTCCACGCCCACGACCCTGATCCCGGCGTTCCGCAACGCGAGGATCGTGTCGTCGAGCGTGTGTTCCATGCTCGGGTTGTGACTGGAGGCGTCACCGATCAGCACGATGAGCGGGCTCGCGTCCTCGCGGAAGACCGTCTGGCCACCGCTGCCGTGGGCGATCTCCCACAGCCCGTTGATCCAGTCCTCCGCCGGGCCCTGACTGCCCTGTCCGCGTTCCCAGGTGAGCTTGTCGACACCTTGCTTCACCGCGTCGAGATCGCCGGTCAGCCCTTGCAGGACCGTGTAGACCTCGCCGCGGTCCGCGTCGACCTCCTGGTCGCCGTACGTGGCCACGGCGAAGCGTGAGTCGGGCTGTGCGGCGAGGACCGCGTCGGTGATCCTGGGAAGGTCCGTCTTGAGGTCCTGGATCGACCCTTCCATGCTCAAGGTGCCGTCCACCAGCAGGACGATGTCCGGCTTCGGCGGGATCACCGGCGTCAGCACCTGCTTGGCCACCGGCAGGCTCGCGCCAGGGTCGAGCCGCTCCGTCACCACCGCGGGCGTCACCGGGTTCTCGGGGTCGGGCGGTGCGACGGCGGAGCTGGGCACGCTGCCCGCCACGAGCAGCAGCAACGCGAAGGGCAGGACACGCAGGGTGGACATCAGCCGCTTCCCGCGCGCCCGAAGTACCGGCGCCCGCCGTACCCACGGCGGGCTCACCCACGCCCGGCGCACCCACGCCCGGCGCACCCACGCCCGGCGTACCCCGGAACCCAGCCAGGACTGTTGTAGCCTCCGGGACCACCGCACGGAATCCTCCCCCGATCACCGGCACGCGGTCCCTCACCATCCCCCGCTCGCGCTCCCCCGTCAGGGGAGCGCGAGTCAGTCCTGTGGGAATCGAACTCTGCCCTTTCGAGCACCCGCCCGCTCCTGACTCCGCGCGATCTTCCGCGTGTTCCGCGGACCGGTCGGTGTGCGGATCATGAGTGGAATGTGCGGCGGATATGTGCGAGTGGTGCGGGTCGTGCCGGTCGTGTGCGTCATGTGCGTTGTCGCGCTCCGTGCGAGTTCCGCGTGGTCCGTCGAACGGGAATCGGGCCCCGCGTTCCTGATCGGTCTCAGATCAGCCCCTGCCGCAACGCGTAGGCCACCGCGTGTGAGCGATTCCTTAATTGGAGCCTGGTCATGACCGCGTGCAGCACGTTTTTAATCGTGCGTTCGGAGTAGGCGAGCTTGGTCGCTATCTCCGCCGTGTCGTACCCCTCGGCGACCAGTCGCAGTACATCCATCTCGCGCGACGAAAGGCCGGTGAAGTGCAGTCCGCGCGGTCCGAGCACCTGGCCCTGCAATCGGCCCACCTGCTCCAACAGCCTGCCGAGCAGGTCGGCCGGCACATGCCCCTCGCCCTTCGCCACGGAGACGATGACCCGCACCAGATGGTCCGGGGTCGCCTCCGACCGCCTGACCACACCGGCGACGCCGCACTCCGCGGCGCTGACCAGCTTCTGTTCGTCGATCTCGGTCGCCACCAGCACACCGCGGGCGCTGCCACTGCGCTGAATGGAGCGCAGCATCCGCAGGGCCTCCTCGTCTATGACGTCCACCACCACCACGACCACCTGGGGCGTGGGTTCGTTCTCGTCCGAGCCGGTCAGCGTCACCTCCGGTCTGGTCCGCAATTGGCTGGCCACCCCCGCCTGCGAGATTGGATCCTGCGCGCGCAAACCGACAATTGTGCGTTCTGTCATGAAATTCCCCCTCCGCAAATGCGAACCGATCACGTCATCGCGGGCCTTATAGGGCCAGGCGACACGCGCCCCTGTCGCCTTACGTATCGGCAGTTACTCCTTTCCCATCTCGCGGTGGTGCGAAATCCGGCCCCGACCGCCGGGCACGACTTCTGCCCGAAAGTGTTCCTGTCCGGCCGGTGTTCGCGGGAAAGCGCGGACCTAGCGTGCGTCCTATGAGTGTTACGGCCAGCCTCGACGTCGCATCCGTCACCGCCGAGCCGGGCGGGGATACGGATGTCCCCTTACAGATCCTCAACTCCAGCAGCACCGTCGAGGAATACCGCTTCGAGGTCATCGGAGCGTGTGCGCCCTGGGCGACGGTGGAACCCCCGGCTCTCTCCCTCTATCCGGGAGCCTCCGGCACCGTGCGGCTGCGGCTGCGCCCGCCGCGCGACGCGTCGGTGGCCGCGGGGGAGACACCCTTCGGCATCCGGGTGGTGCCGACGAGCGACCCCGAAGGGACGGTGGTGCCCGAGGGAACGGTCGCCGTCGCGCCGTTCACCGAGGTGACCGCCGAGCTGGTGCCGCGCGGATCCAGCGGCGCCCGGCGCGGCCGACACCAGCTCGCCGTGGACAACCGGGGCAACGCGCCCGTGACCGTGCGGCTGTCCGGCCACACCGGCACCGAACGGGCCCGGGTGGAGTTCGGGACCCCCGAGCTGGTGATCCCGCCCGGCCACGCCGACTTCGCGAAGGTGTCGGTGCGGCCCGGACGGCGGGTGTGGCGCGGCACTCCGGTCACGCACACGTTCCAGACCTTCGTGGCGCCGGTGGTGGCGGAGGATCAGGAACCGTACGAGCCCGTGACGTCGGACGGTTCGTACGAGCAACAGCCGATCCTGCCCCGCTGGTTGCCGCGCGCCCTCGTCCTCGCGGCGGTCGCGGTGATCGCGCTGGCCGGTCTCTGGTACGCGCTGCTGCGCCCGGCGGTGAAGTCGGCGGCCAGGGAGGCGATCACCCCGGAGGCGATCGCCTCCGCCGTCGAGAAGACCGCGTCCCCGTCCGGCGGCGCGGCGAACGGCGGTGCGGGCAACGGGGGTTCGGGGAGCGGGGGAGCGAACAGCGGATCGTCGAACGGGGCCGACGGCGGTGCGGACGGCGGCGGTACGGGCGGAGACGGAGGCGCGTCGAACGGCTCCGGCTCCGGCGGTACGACCACCGGCCGGGGTACGGCCGCGGGCGGCGCGGGCGTACCGACCAGCGCGCGCGTCGAGGTCAGGGACACCGTCGGCGGCTCACCGAGCACCGGATCCGCCTACAAGGTGCCGGGCGGCAGCCTCTTCGAACTCACCGACATCGTCGTCCAGAACCCGCAGGGCGACGCCGGTACGCTCATCGTCTCCAGTCAGGACGCCCCCATCCTGCGGCTGGCCCTGGAGAACTTCCGCGACTCCGACTACCACTTCGTCACCCCGATCCAGGTGCCGGCCGGAGGGGAGATCACCATGACCGTCGACTGCCGCGAGGTGGGCAAACCCGTCAAGGCCCCGACACCGACGCGCTGTTCACAGTCGCTGCTGCTGGGCGGCACCCTGCGTCCTGACATGGAGTCGTCCGACTCGTAACCCGTCAGGTGACATGGGCGGCGGCGGGGCGGGCCCGAAGACCGTGCGGACGGCGCGGGGGCCGCCGGGGAACACTCCCCGGCGGCCCCTCTCCCGTCCGTACGCCGCACGCTCAACCGGCTCCGGCGTCCTCTTCCTCCTCCTCGGCCCCCTCCTCCGCCCGCTGGACGAAGGAGCCCTGCACCTCGGCCGGTTCCTCGTCCTCGTCCTCGGCGGACTCGCGCTGGACCGACTGCGCGGAGTGCCCGGACGGGGGCGCCGCGGCCGGTGCCGGGTCCGCCGTCCGCACCGGGTCGGGCACCGGCGCCGGGCCGGGATCGGCCAGCACCCGGTCGGCGTTGGCGACCGCCTCCCGCTCGAAGCGGTCGGACGGATCGCTCACGCGGATGCCGCCCGGCGCCTCCGACCCCTCGACCGGGCCGCTGCGCTGCTGCACCACATGGGTCAGCTCGTGCGCCAGCGTGGTGCGCCCGGCGGGCGAGGCCGGATCGTAGCGGTCGCGCTGGAAGACCAGGTGGTTGCCGACGGTGTAGGCGTGCGCTCCGACGCCCTTCGCGGACTCGTGCGCCGCCGAGTCGGTGTGCACCCGTACGTCGGAGAAGTCGGCGCCCATCCGGCCCTCCATGTCCGTACGGGTGTCGGTGTCCAGGGGCGAGCCGCCGCCGGAGACCACGTCGTGCACGGGGGAGCGCTCCTCCGTCGCGGGCTCCGGTGCCTCCTCGGCCGCCTCCCGGCTGAGCACAGAACGGGCGGCGCTGTTGCCCACCGAGCGTTGCAGGCTGCGCATCCCGGCCGTCCCGACCACGTCGGACCGGCCCGCCGCGGCGGCCCGGAACAACTGCGTGGTCCCTGCCGTGTCCCGGGCCCCCTCGGTCCTCGCGGACCGGAAGGACTCGTCGTGCTCATGCTCGTGGTCGGGTTCGTGGTGCCTCTCGTGTGCCCGCATCTGCGTCTCCTCCGGACCGTGCCGCTCACCCTGTTCCGGTCGTACCTCGCCGTCTCCCACCTTGGGGCCGGCCGCCGCGGGCCGTCCAGCCTGCGGCTCCACGGGGCAGGGGCATCGCGCCCTGCCTCATGGGGCAGCCGGTGCCGTTCGTGAGGGCCATCGGCGGACAGGAGCGCGGTGCTGCGCGGCGCCGACAGCGGGTGGGGGGACACGGCCGGTGAACGTGGTGACG
Organism: Streptomyces corynorhini; assembly: GCF_003346515.1. Classification (GTDB taxonomy): domain Bacteria; phylum Actinomycetota; class Actinomycetes; order Streptomycetales; family Streptomycetaceae; genus Streptomyces; species Streptomyces corynorhini. The sequence goes on along the minus strand of NZ_QQNA01000448.1, from coordinate 1,263 downwards.
AGCGAGAGGACCCGGAAGGTGGCGGCTTGCGGGCTTCCCGAAGAGCGGCGCCAGGAACACGGCGCCGACAGGAGGCGGCGACCGTATGCGCGGGATTTCACCGGTGGCCGGGGCGTCCGCGCACCGGACATCTCATGAAAAATGCGGGAAAGGGGCGGCCCGACCCGACCGCGTGGTTACGCGGCCTTGTCGACGTCGTCGTGCAGGGCCGCGGCCCACTCCAGGAGGAGTACTTCGTACGCCTCCGCGGGCCACGTCCCGTCGGCCGCGTCGACAAGCGCGCGGATCCGCTCATTGGCCGCGGCGGCACTGGTGGCCGGGCCCGAGGATGCGGAAGAAGAGGACATACGACCACCCTAGGGCCGGGGGAGTGCGCCGGCGGCCGTTCGGGGAGCGTCCTTGCTCACACTTACCCCCCGCGACCGCCCGTATCCGTCCCGTACGGCCCCGGCCCGTCGCGGTACGGCTACTCGCAGCCGACTCCGTCGCCGTCGCGGTCGAGGTGCTTTCCGTACCCCGGATCCCCGGCGTGCACGGGTGCGGCACCGGCGGCACGGGCCGCGTCGCAGTTCTTGTAGTAGACGGACCCGCCGCCACCCCCGCCACTGCCACCACTCGTGCCGCTGCCGCTGTCGATCGCGGGTGCCACGGTCACCTTGACGGTCTTCGTCTCGGTCACCGTCGGAGCCGGTTCGGGTTTGGCTGTGACGGTCTCGGTGACCGCGGGCTCGGGCGCGGCGGTCCGGGTGGTCGTCGCGGTGACGGTCGCCGCCGGAGCCGCTTTCGCGCTGGCGGCCTGCTCCGTCCGGGCCGGATCGTCGGCCGAGCCGATGCCGGCGCCGACGAGGAGCAGGAGTCCGGCGGCCGGGAGCAGAACGCGCTTGCGCGTCCACTTCGGCCGCCCCCCGGGCGGTGTGGGCGGGGCGTACGGGTTCGGGCCGGCGTAGGGCGGCTGGCCCCAGGGCGGACTGCCCCAGGGCGGCGGCTGCGGTGGCGGAGTGTGCGACATGGTTCCCCCCGAGGTGATTCGTGAGCGATGACCGTAACGAGCGATGTAGGGGGAGTGTCACAGCTATGTGCGTACGGTAATCAAGTCGTGACCAAAGAGTGGAGACGGTGATGCGGGGAGGCGAGGAGGCGGGCTGCGCGGCCCGTGTGGCCCCGACCGCGCGACGTGCGCGCGACGTGCGCGCGAGGTGTGCGCGACGTGCGCGCGAGGTGTGCGCGGCCGGGCGCGCGCAGGCCCCCGCCGTGCACGGCGGG
>NZ_QQNA01000447.1 GCF_003346515.1 Streptomyces corynorhini | reverse complement strand
CGGACGCGGCGGGTGAGGCCGGGAGCCGTTACCTCGCCACCGCCCGTACGGTCACCAACGTCTTCCAGCCCCGCAACCTCCTGCTGGTCGGCATGGTCGCCGTCGGAGTGGCGGCGGCGGGCGACTGGACCGGGCTGCCGTGGGGTCTGCTCGCCGCGCTGTCCGCCGGGATCGTCCCGGCCGGTTACATCGAGTGGGAGCGCAAGCGCGGCACGTGGGGCGACCGGCATGTCGTCGACCGTACGAAGCGCGCGCCGATCTTCTTCGTCATCTTGGGCTCCATCGGCGTCGGCTCGCTGGTGATGGTCCTCGGCGGCGCCCCGCGCGGCATCCTCGTCGCGATGCTCGGGCTGTGGGCGATGACCGTCGTCCTCCTGGCCGTCAACACCGTGTGGAAGATCTCGGTGGACGCCGCCGTGGGCTCGGCGGTCGTGGCGCTGACGGCCGCCGCGCACTCGCCGTGGTGGCTGCTGGGGTACGGGATGACACTGGCGGTGTGCTGGTCGCGCGTGGCGCTGAAGTACCACACGGTCGCGCAGACGGTCGCGGGAACGGGGCTGGGGGCGATGACGGCGGCGGCGTTCCTGTTCGTGTGACGCCACGTTCCGGGTCCGCCTCCCCGGTCCGCCTCCCCGGTCCGCCTCCCCGGTCCGCCTCCCCGGTCCGCCCCTGCGGGACCGGGGAAGCGCCGGTCGCCGTTACGCGTCGCCGCCGCCCGCGCGGCGCTTGCGCAGCAGGACGAAGCCGCCCGCGAGCGCCGCCACGGCGGTGCCGACCATCGCCGTGATCCCCCCGGCGCCCGTGGCGGCGAGGTCGCCCGCGCCGCCCTGGGGCTTGGCGCCGCCCTCGTCGGCCGCGCCCGTCGCCGTCGCCGTACCCGTACCCGTACCCGTACCCGGACTCGGGGACGCGGAGACCGATCCCGATCCCGATCCCGAGCCGGACCCTGAGGCCGAGCCCGTGCCCACGCCCGCCGCCGCTGCCGCCGTCGGCTCGCTCTCCGCGCGCTGCGCCGGGGCGCTCTGCTTCGCCACCGGGGACGCGTCCCGGGTGAACGCCAGTGTGCCGAAGCCCAGGTGGTCGAAGCCGCCGCCGCTGCCGTAGTCCCCGCCGCCGCCCTCGGGCCGTACCTGCTTGGTGATGGCGGTGACGTACGGCGCGGCCAGGCCCCGGCGCTTCACGTAGTGGTGGTAGACGCTCTCCCAGATCGGCCGTATCTGCCCCCGGCCGCCCTCGGCCGCCTCGGTGAACGTTTCCGTGCCCGACCAGGCGCCGGGCGCCCCCTTCTCCCAGGTGTACGGGGTGTACGGGACGTCCTCGCCCAGGTTCCACTTGGCGACGTACTCGGCGCCCTTGAGGAACCGGCTGTCGTCGTACCCGTACAGGTCGATGCCCTGGTTCCAGGCCATCTCGCAGATGGTCGCCATCAGGCCGAGCGAGAGCAGCGCGTGTCCCTGGTCGCGGCCGACCTCCGTCCACTGGCCGAGGTTGCCGGGGTGGATCTCGGTGATGACGTGCTTGATGGAGCCGTTGCCCGCGCCGGTCTTGAAGTAGGTGACGGCCTGGTCGACCTTGGCCCGGTCGTCGCACAGGACGCCGATGGCGAGGACGGACGCGACGGTCAGCAGGTCCCAGCTGGACCAGTAGTTGGTGACGAAGGCGCCGTTGTGGTCCTTCAGGAACGAGTCGTTCATCGGGTAGAAGACGGTGAGCATCATCTTCTGGAAGCGGGCGAGGTCGAAGCCCTCGTAACCGCGCATGATCTCGGCGGCGTTGGCGAACTGGTAGCCGTGGATGCCCGCCGCGATGAACCGGTCGGCGTTGCCGCCCAGCGTGGTGAACGTCGCCGACCAGGCGTTGAGGATGTCCCGGGCGGTGTCCCCGTGGGCCTTGTCGCCGGTGACCTTCCAGCGCAGGGCGTTCTGGTACGCGGCGTGGACGTCGTTGGCGAGGGTGCCGACGTTCTCGCCGTCACCGCCGCGGATGACGGTCGCCAGCGCGTTCGGCTTGTAGGTGCTCTGCGAGTGGCCGTTGGCCGCCAGCTTGGCGAACCCCTCCTTGTAGAACGCCTCGCCCGCCTTGACCTTGGCCGCCATCCGCTCGAAGTCGGCCTGGGTGTGCAGGAGTCCGGGATGCGCGAAGGCCCCCTCGGCCGGTGCGGCGGGGGCCGCCGGGGCCGCCGGGGCGGCCTGGGCGGCCAACGCCGAGGTGGCCGTGGACCCGAGCACCGCCACCCCCGCGCCCGCGACGCCCGCCCCGCCCGCGACGCGCAGCACGGTGCGTCGGCTGATGGTCCGCGCGCTGTTCCTCTGACCCGTTTGACTCACTGAATCGCTCCTGTCGGATTCCGCCTGGACGTACAGGAGACGGAGCGGCGGGAGCCGGATAACAGAAACCGGATCACAGAAACCGATCACAGAAACCGGATCACAGAAACCGGTGCCTCTGCCCGTCGGGTGGTGCGGACTCGTTCCGCCGACGGCGGCCCGGCCCGTGCGGACGGGCGTTCCGGCGTGGTCGGACATCATGTCCTCCCGCCCTTCCCGGTGTCCTTTGTCCCGGTGTACGTCGCGATGCGGGTGTCAGTGGGCTTGTGGCGGGTCGACGAGGGCCACCAGACGGCTCGGCCCGGTGCCGTCCGAGGTGGTCCGGGCAGCGGGGCGGGCGGCGGAACGGCCGGCGGGGCGCAGGGTGACGTTCTCCGGGTAGAGCCGGCCGAGCAGGGCCAGTACGACGAGGTCGTCCTGGCCGGTGGCGTCCAGGGTGACCTCGCCTGCCCGCGTCCACACCAGCCCCGGTGCGCGCAGTGCGGACCACGCGGCAGCGGTGCGGGGCGCGGCATCGGAGTGTGTGTCACCTGCGGCGGGGTCCGGGCGGTGGGCGAAGCGGTGGCCGCGCAGGGCCTGGCCGAGGTCGACGTGGGCGGTGGTGCCGTCGTGGGTGACCTCGATACGGGCGGTGCGGGTCCCGTCGGTGACCGGCCCGGTGACGGTACGGGCGGCGAACGGCCCCGATGCGGTGCCGACGGGCGGCAGATCCTCGACGAGGGTACGGGGGGCGGCGTAGTAGTCCCGCACGTCGGCGGCGTACGTGACGGTGTCTTCGGCGGCCGGGTCGGGGCGCCAGGTCAGCAGGTGCCGGGGCGCGGTCAGGGGCGGCCGGTCGAGGACGGCGGGCAGGGCGGTGCCGCCGTCCGCTTCGAAGCCGTAGCCGGCCGGTCCTGAGGCGCCGGTGACGGCGGTGCGGGCGAAGTCCACGATGCTGGTGTGCCGGATCTGGCGGACCAGGAGTTCGGTGAGGAACGCGTCGCGGGCCGGTTCGGTGTGCCGCAGTCCGGTCGGGGTGATCCGTAGCGGGACGTCCTGCCAGTTGGTGAAGGGCAGCAGGGCGTCGCGCAGCAGGACGATCTGGTGGAGCCACTCGTTGTAAAGCTGCATGGTGACGGGGCCGCCGCGCCGGCCGAGGAGCAGATCGGCCGCGGGAGGGGTGAGCAGGTGGCCGTAGCAGTGGCTGCGGACGGCCAGCGGCCCCGCGGGCAGCGGTATCCGGTCGGTGAGCAGCCTCTCCAGGGCTGAGGTGGCCCAGGAGGCGAGCTGCCGGCCGATCGTCTCGGCCTGTGCGCCCAGTTCGCGCGCTGCCGGGGCGCTGTCCGGGCCGATGGCCAGCGGCAGGGAGGTCTCTCGGGTGCCGAGGGCGAGTGTCGCGCGGATCTGGTCCTTCAGCACCTCGCCGTCGGCGCTGGTGAGGGCGTTGTCATCGATGACGCCCTGGAGCAGCGGCTCGGTGGCGGTGAAGAACGCGCGCGCGGTCAGGGTGGTGCCGGCCGCGGGGAAGGTGTTCCAGCGGCTGCCGCCGAGAGCGGCTGTGTTCGGGGTGTCTGTGGGAAGCATGGGTTCTCCTCGGTAGTCGATGAAGTGCGGCTGGATGGCGCCGGATTGCGGGGCCCGCGCGGGATCCGGTCCGCGTCCCGCGCGGGATCCGGCCCCTTTTCTGGATCGTTCGATACAGTTTGCGGGTACGAAAAAATCAGTCGAGGGCGGCCAGGGCGACCTCCACGAGGGGTTCGAGGGCGCGGACGTCCGGGGTGATCTTCGCGGAGACCAGCAGTCCGTTGAGGAACGTGACGAGGTAGGCGGCCAGCGTGTGCGGGTCGCGCCGCGTCGCGATCTCGCCCCGCTCCGCCGCGACCCGCAGCACCTCCGCGAGCGCGTCCCGGCTGGCGTCCTGCATGTCCCGCACGGTGCGCCGGATCGCCGCGTCCTTCGGCAGGCGCTCGCAGGCGGCGTTGACCGCCAGGCAGCCCCGGCCGCCGTCTGCCACGGCGATCCGGACCCGCTCGACCAGCATCGTACGGATCGCGGAGCGGGCGTCCGCTCCCTCTTCCAGGCTGCGCAGGGCAGCCGCCGCGAGGGTGGTGCGGTAGTGCTCCAGTGCCGCCCGGTACAGGCCCTCCTTGTCGCCGAACGCGGCATACAGGGATCCCTGCCCGATCCCCAGCTGCTGGGTCAGGTCGCGGACCGAGGTGGCCTCGTAGCCACGTATCCAGAACAGATCCATGGCGCGGCTCACCGCCGCTTCGGTGTCGAACTCCCGGGTCCTTGCCATGGCTCCACCGTAACCTATCTGGATCGATCGCTCAAGAAAGGGGCTGGGGCCGCCTGACCATGCGCTGCTCCGAGTCCGAGTCGGAGTCCGAGTCCGAGTCGGAGTCCGAGTCCGAGTCCGAGTCGGACTCGGACTCGGAGACGGGGAGGGCTCGGGGGAGGCGGATACGCGCGCCCTCGTTCGGGTGAAGCGGGCGGTCGTGGGAGGCGGGGCGGGCGGTGGTGGGTTGTGCTGTACGCATCGGCTCGCGGGACACGTACCGCGTCCGCCTGTACGCGCCGCTCATACCCCGCGTCCCCCTGGAGGCAACGCACCATGCCCGTACGAACAGCGCTCGCCGCCGCCCTGCTGCTGGCTGTCACCGCTCCGGTCGCGGCGGCGTCGGCGGCCCCGGGAGCTGCCCCGGCAACGGCCCCGGCAACGGCCCCGGCAACGGCCCCGGCAACGGCCCCGGCCCCCGTGGATCACCTCACCGTGACCGTCGCCCACTCCGGCTCCGCCCGTACGGACGGGACCTTCGAGCTGTACTGCCACCCGGGTGGCGGCACCCACCGGGCCGTCCAGGAGGCGTGCGCGGCGCTCGACGCCCTGACGAAGTGGGGCCGGGACACCTTCGCGCCGTCGCCGGACCGCGCCAAGTGCGCCGCCCAGGACGGCGGTCCTGCCACCGCGCGGGTGACCGGGGTCTGGGCGGCGCGCGCCGTGGACGCGCGCTTCGCGCGCACCGACGGCTGCGAGGTCTCCCGCTGGGACCGCTTCACGCCGCTGCTCCCCACCCCGTTCCACCGCCCGGGTGCCCCGGCGGGCAGCGGCTGGCGGCTACTCGGCGCTGGCGGTTCCGGAGGCGTCGGAACGGGAGACGTCGGAACGGGAGACGGCAGCGGCGGAGACGTCGAGTAGGTCGAGCAGCACCTTGGACGCGCGGGAGCGGTCCCCCGCCAGCTCGAACGCCTCGCCCGCCCGCGCCAGCGGGAACGTGTGGGTGATGACGGGCTCGACGTCGATCCCGTCGGCCAGCAGCGCGAGGGCGTCGTCGAAGTCCGTGTCGAAGCGGAAGGAGCCGCGCAGGGTGATCTCGCGGGTCACCACGACGTTCCCCGGGAACCCGGTCTCCCCGGGCGGCAGCAGCCCCAGCAGCACCACGGTGCCGCCGCGCCGTACCCGCTCCACGCAGGTACGCAGCCCGGCCGGGGCGCCGGACGCCTCGATGGCGACATCGGCGTCCCGCGCCCGCGTCCCCTCCTCGGGGCGGTCCGCCCGTACGGTCGCGGTGGCGCCGACACGGGTGGCCAGCGCGAGCGGCTCGTCCAGGAGGTCGCTGACGATGATCTCGGCGGCGCCGAAGTGCCGCAGGACCGCGACGACCAGCAGCCCGATGGGCCCGGCGCCGGTGACGAGCACCCGCTTGCCCGCGACGTCCCCGGCCCTGCGTACGGCGTGCAGCGCGACGGACAGCGGCTCGGCGAGTACGGCCCGGCGCGCGCTCAGCCCCTGCGGCAGCGCGCGCCGGGCCGTACTCG
>NZ_QQNA01000446.1 GCF_003346515.1 Streptomyces corynorhini | reverse complement strand
GCCCGGCCACCCGCCCCGGGGCCCGGCCACCCGGACCGTCCCGGCCACCCGACCAGCCACCCCCGACCGCCCCAGCCACCCGGCCACCCGACCAGCCGCCCGGCCGGTGCGCCCGGACCACCCCGCCCGGCCGCCCGGCCGCCCGGCCGCCCGGCCGCCCGGCCGTCACGCGGGCAGCCGGGCGCCCAACTCCGCCGCCGCCGCTCCGAGTACGGGGACCATCGCGACGAGATCGTCCACGCTGCGGCGGAAGGCCGGGGCGGCGGTGGACAGAGCCGCGTGGAGGGCGCCGTCCGGGCGCAGGACCGGGACGGCCACGGCCCGCAGACCGGCGTGGTGCTCCTCGTCGGCCGTGGCGTAGCCGCGCTCACGGGCCAGGAGGACGGCCTCGCGCAGGACGGCGCGGTCCGTGATGCTGTTCGGGCCGTACAGGGTGAGGTCGACGCGGGCCAGCAGGTCGGCGCGTACGTCGTCCGGCGCGAACGCCATGAGGACCTTCCCCATCGACGTACAGTGCAGCGGCCCGTGTCGGCCCGGCTCGCTGCGCACGCCGACGGGCAGCGGCCCGTCCACGTAATGCACGTACAGATGGCGCGTTCCGTCGAGGACGGACAGCAGCGTGGCCTCCTCGGTCTGCCGGGTGACCCGCCGCATGACCGGCAGGGCGGTCCCGGTGAACCCGTATGCCTGGCCCGCCCGTTGGCCGAGCTGGAACAGGCGCAGCCCGGGGCGGTAGCGCTTGCCGGACGGTTCGAACTCGACCAGGCCCTCGCGGCAGAGCGAGTTGACCAGCCGGTGTGACGTGCTGACCGGGACGCCGCTCTCGCGCGCCAGCTCCGACAGGGTGATGCCGTGCGGGTGCTCGCCGACCAGGACCAGCAGCCGCATCGCCCGCCCGACCACGTCCACGGGGACGGCGTCCCGCGCGGCGCCGACCGGAGCCTCGTCGTTGGTGTGCACGCCGACAAATTACCTCAGTGGTTGACATCCACGGCCCTCGATGCGGACGATGGTTTCCGCTGAATGGGTTTCCTTTCCATTCAGCGGAAAAATTATCGACGGAAAAAGGGGAAGGGTCGCGAGCATGAGTCATCCGCTCTTCGACATCAGCGGTCAGGTCGCCCTGGTCACCGGCTCCAGCCGGGGCATCGGACGCGCGCTGGCCCAGGGGCTGCTGGAGGCCGGTTGCACCGTCGTGCTCAACGGCCGCGACGCCGACGCGCTCGAACGCGCCCGTGCCGAACTGGCGGAGGCCGTCGCCGAAACCGGCACCTCCGCCACCGGTACGGTCCTGGCGGAGTCCTTCGACGTCACGGTCCCCGGCGCCGTGGCCGAGGGCGTCGCGCGGATCGAGGAGCGCGTCGGCCCGATCGACATCCTCGTCAACAACACCGGCGCCCAGCACCGGGCGCCGCTGACCGAGTTCGCCGACGCCGACTGGTACCGCCTGCTCGACACCAACCTGACCAGCGCCTTCCTCGTCGGCCGGGAGGTCGCCCGCCGGATGACGCCGCGCGGCCACGGCAAGATCGTCAACGTCTGCTCGCTCCAGAGCGAGGTCGTGCGCCCGGGAATCGCGCCGTACGCGGCGACCAAGGGCGGCCTGAAGATGCTCACCAAGGGCATGTGCGCGGACCTCGGCCCGTCCGGCATCCAGGTCAACGCCATCGGTCCCGGCTACTTCCGTACGGAGTTGACCTCCGCTCTCGTCGCGGACGAGGAGTTCAGCTCCTGGGTGCGCGGCCGTACCCCCGCCGGGCGCTGGGGCGAGGTGGGGGATCTGGTCGGGGCGCTGGTCTTCCTCTCCTCGGCCGCCTCGGACTTCGTCAACGGGCAGATCCTGTACGTCGACGGCGGCATGACGTCCGTGCTGTGACCACCCCCACCCCCGTCCCCGTCCCCGTC
>NZ_QQNA01000445.1 GCF_003346515.1 Streptomyces corynorhini | reverse complement strand
CCACCGTGTCGCGCCCCCACTTACCCCCCCATGCCCCCACTACGTCCCGTTTCACCGTGGCCCGGGTCGCGTTGCCGCCGTCGTGTCGTCCCACACCGCCGTGCCGCGTCACACCGCCGTTCTCATCGCAGTCCCACCGTGCTGATCAGCGCGAACGCGCCCCACAGCACCGGCGAGTGCTCGACCGTACGCAGCTCCCGCCACGCGGCCAGCCGCTCCCGCTGCCAGCGGCCGTGGGCCGCTACCGCGTCGTCCGCCTCGTGCGTCGCGTCGATGGCGAGGATCGCGTCCTGGAGCGGCCGGGACGTCGGCGCGGTGCCCGCGAGGCGGTGGAAGGCGAGGTCGGTGGGGAGGGTCCAGCGGCCGGTGGTGACGGTCTCGGCGCCGCCGTGAATCATCGCGGTGGCGAGCCCGAGCGCCTCGACGAACCGCAGGTCACCGCCGCTCTCGCAGGCGATGAGGGCCACCCGGCCGGGAATGGGCCACAGCTCCGCGCCCGAGCGGGCCCCACCGCTGCCACCGCTGCCGTCGCTACTGCCGTGGCCGCCGCCGCCGTTGCCGTCGAGACCGTCCGTTCCCGGCACGAGTCCGTACGTTCCCAGCAGCAAGTCCTTGGCGGACAGCGGTCGGTGGGAGCGCAGCGGCGGCGCGAAGCCGCTCGTCCCGTCTGAGCACGACAGATGCAGTTGGGCGTTCTCGCTCAGCCCCGACGCGGGCGCGGCGGCGGTCACATGGCCCACGTAGAGCAGCCTGCCGGCGCCCTCCCGCAGCGCCGCGCCGAGCCAGTCGCGGTCCAGGTCGGTACGGCGGAACGCGTCGGCCGGGTCCGAGACGGCGGGCCGCCAGCGGTCCTCGGCCGCGTACCCGGCGACCATCCGCGCGACCGGCGCCCCGGGCCCGATCCGCCCCAGCACCGAGCCGAGGGAGGAGTCCGCCCGGAACCCCGGCACCCGGGGATCGAGGACGCCGATGACCGGCAGCCGCCGGGTCGCGGCCCAGGGACGCGAAGGACGGCCGGGCGCGTGGATGACGCTCGCCTGCGCGAGCAGGCTCAGGTCCGCGATCTCCATCAGCCGCACCCCGGGGTCGGGCGCCAGCAGCTCCCACGGGACCTGAGCGGTGCGCGGCGACGGCTGGATGCGCAGATGGGGCCGGACGCCGCGCTGGTACAACTCGTACAGCTGCTTGGCCAGGCCGTACGGGAGGAGGGTGCGCGACAGCAGCTCCGCCAGGGCGAGTTCACCGCTGTACGAGGCGAGGGCCCCGGTGGTCAGCGCCCGGTCGAGTGCGGGGGAGGGGCCCGGCAGCGCGGTGGCCAACGCCGCCAGCGCGTGGTCGAGTTGGCCGCGCGGGACGCGGCCGACGCCGGTCGCGGCGAGGTCGTGGGTCCAGCGCCAGGAGATGTAGAGGTCGCCCGCGTCGGCCATTCTGATCAGGGCGGTCGGGACGTCGCTCACCAGGTCCGCACCTTTCGCGCGTCACGTATCCGCCCGCCGTACCGGGCCTCGGCCTCGGCGAGGTACGGCTCCAGCGCCACCGCTCCCGTGCGGTCGAGGATCAGCCGGGGCGGCGGTGCGACCAGCAGGCCCGCTTCCGCCGCGACATCGGCGAGGGCCGCGCCGAGCCGGAAGGTGTCGGTGGGCGGGCCGTCTCGCGGGGTGTCAGGAGCGGTCGTCTGTACGGCGTCCTGTACGGCGTCCTGTGCCGAGTCCTGTGCCGAGTCCCGCGCCGAGTCCCGCGCCGAGTCCCGCGCCGAGTCCTGCGCCGAGTTCTGTACGGCGTCCCGCGCGGAGTTCTGTACGGCCTCCCGTGTGGCTCTCCCCGGATCGGGAAAGTCCAACGGATCCAGAAAACGCGGGGGTTGGGGCGCGGTCCCGTCGTCCGACCCGGTGTTCGGGCCGCCCGCGAGGGGAGTGCCCGCGAGGGGAGTGCCCGCGCACTGCGACTCGATCAACTGGGCGACGAGCGGGCCCGCCCCCGCCCGTACGGCGAGCCGGAACGCCAGCCGCATCGCGGGCGCCGCGATCTCCTGGTGCCACCGTTCGCGCTGGGCGCCGTTGACGAGGGTGAACCGTACGGCGTCGATCGCCAGCGCGGCGGGCACGGCCAGCGCGACCGCCCTCCCCAGCAGGGCGGCGCCTGGGCCCGGGTCGGTGCCGGGGGCGGGGCCAGGACCGGGGGTGCCGGGACTGGGGGTGTCCGGCAGCCGGTCCGCCAGCAGCACGGCATGGAAGTAGTCGGTCTGGGCGCGCCGCAGCCCGAGGCCGCTCGCGGTGAACGCCTCTTGCGCGAGGGAGAGTTGCCGCTCGCACTCCTCGTACCTCGCTGTCGCGTGCAGCGCTGCGGCCAGCCGTACCCGTATCTCCGCCGCCGCCACCGGGGCCCCGGCCTCCTCCAGCCGGGCGAGCCCCCGTACGTACAGCTCGGCGGCGCGCGTGTGATCGGCGTCGAGCGCGGCGAGCAGCCCGAGCAGATCGAGGCCGATGCCGCTCTGGCGTCCCATGCCGGCCTCCTCGAAGAAGACTTGGGCGGCATCGAGCAGTGAGCGCGCCTCGTCCGTCCGGCCTGAGCGCAGATACAGCTGGGCCAGGGCCTGCTGGGCCTCGGCGGCCCCGGCGAGGGTCCCGGCACCCTGAAAGGCGCTGAGCGCCTGGTGGGCGAAGTCCTCGGCGAGCGCGGTCCTTCCGGTCGCCAGAGCGATGGCGGACAGATTCAGCAGCGGGCGTCCGGCCAGCTCGGGACGGTGTCGCAGGACGACATCGAGCGACTCGGTCGCCAACTCATGTGCGCGCGGCCATCGTTCGCGCTGGATGGTCAGCTCGGTGAGGGCGACGAGACAGCCGATGAGCAGATCTGCGGTGTCGGAGTCCGGCGGTGGGGCCTCGCCGTCCCGGGCGGTGGTGAGCAGCGCTCGTGTCTCCTCCAACGCCTCCTGTCCGCCGTCGAAGTCGCCTGTGTGCAGCAGGGCTTGGGCCATGTTGACCAGAGCGGAGGCGCGCAGGATCCGTCCGGCGGGCTCCGGCAGCGGGTCGCACAGGGCGAGGGCGGCACGGAACGAGCCCACCGCCACCGTGTGATCGCCCATCCGGTCGGCGGTGGTCGCCCGATTGATCAGGGCCTGGGCGTGTACGGCCTGTACGTCGGGGTGGTGCGGTGGCGTGTCGATACGGGCCGCCGCTGCCGCTGCCCGGTCGAACAGCTCGCGCGCGGACGGGAATTCGCCCCGCAGGAAGGCTTCGCCGCCCGCGTCGACCAGGGCGGAGACCTGGGCGAGCGCCTCTTCGCGCGCCTCCCGGCGGGGCGGCGGCGTCGCGTCCATCAGAAGTCCGATTCGTCGTCGGCCGCGGCGGCGATCTCGGCGCGCAGCAGCGGGGTGGCGGAGGGCGCTCCGGAGAGCCGGTGCCGTACGAAGTTCCGTACGCGGGTCCGTACGGCTCGCCGCGCCGCGCGGTCCTCGTGCGCCGCCGCCTCCTGGTGCGTCGCCCGGTCCTCGTCCGGCAAGCGTGGGGGAGTGCCGAATCCGGGGAGGTGGAGGTCGACGGTCAGTCCGCCGGTGTGCGGATCCGGCAGCCCGGCGCTGCCGAGCCAGAGGTCGTCCACCAGCCGCAGGCCGACCTCCAGGGGACCTGAGGCTCCGTCGACTGTCGCCCGGGGGGTCAGCCTCGGGTCGACGGTGGCCGGTCCCGGGGCGGCGACGGCCCGGACGGTGAGCGTCGTGCGCGCGGACGCTCGTACGACCTCCCAGGACACGGCGCGTTCCGAGGCGTCGATCAGGCCGGGCGGGTAGCGGCGCCAGTCGGAGCCGCCCGTACCGCGCGAGAGTGTCATTCCGTCCGCCTCGGCCGTCGCGGCTGTCGTCGTCGCCGGGCCCGCCGCGAGTGCGTAGTCGGTGGCGCGGGGTGCGGAGTGCGGACGGTCGCCGACGGGGGCGGAGCCTTCCCCTGCCCCTGCCCGTTCCCGCTCCTGTTCCCGCTCCTGTTCCTGTTCCTGTTCCCACTCCCACTCCCCCTCCCTGTCCTCGGCGCCGAGGAGCAGGTCGCACTCGTCGGTCAGTTCGCCGATCTCCGCCGCCAACAGCCCTTCGTCCAGCGGCGGTACGGCATCGATCACGGAGGCCGGCCACCACCGTGCCGCCCAGTGCGCGAAGGCCAACCGCCGTGCGCTCGCCAGTAGTTCCGGCAGAGCGGGGGCCGCCGGCGCCCGGAGGTCCTGGAGGCCCTTACCGGCGGCGATGGCGGACAGGGCGATGGCGGACAGGGCGATGGCGGACAGGGCGATGGCGACATCCTCGCCGTACACGGCCCACAGCCAGTCCTGCGCCCGCACCGGGTCGTCGAGCACCGCCACCGGCAGGGCCTCCAGCGCTGTCACACTCCAGGCCAGATGGCCGCCCGCCACCTCCAGCACGGCCACGTCCACATCGGGTGCCGCGTCCAGGACACTCGGACCCGTGCCCGTGCCCATCCCCATGCTTGTGCCTGTGCCCGCGTCGGTATCGGTGCCGGTGTCCGGGGGCGTGTTGAGGGGGGTGACGACGCAGAGCCGACCGTCTTCCACCCGCTCGATCCGTACGGGCGCGCTCACGAGGCGGTCCCGTGCCCGGCGGGCAGCGCGCTGAGCGCCTGCCGTACCCGGCTCCGGTGGTCCAGGATCACCGAGCGGGCCACCCCGTCCAGGACATCCCACAGTTCGTCGACGCGTCCTATCGGCGCCTCCCGTACATCCCGGCCGTGCAGCCGGGCCCACAGCCGTCGCAGATACGCCCGCCACGGGGTACGGAGATCCTCGGCGATCCGCGCGAGCGGGCCCTCGCCCGCGCCTCCCGGATCCACGGCCAGCCGCCGCGCCCGCAGTACATAAGCCTCGCGCCGCCAGCGGCTGTTGACCGCACGGTGCGCTCCGGTCCCGGTGCCGGTGCCGGTCCCCGTCCCGGTGCCGGTGCCGACCTCCGACCCCGTTCCCGCACTCGCCGCGGCCGTGTCCGCGTACGGCGTGCCCAACGGGCTCAGCCCCAGGGCGAGTCGCGCGCCCACGGTGGCGGTGACGCGCAGCGACTCGTCCGCGAGCGCCCAGGGCGCGCAGCTCCGCGCGATCTCCCGGCGCACCAGTTCGGGGACGGGGGCGAGCGCGGCCCGGTCGTGCGAGGTCTGCAGCACGGTGAAGATCCGCTCGTGGACGGTACGGTCGAACGGCGCCCCGAGCGCCGCCGTGGAGACGGATCCGCCGCCCAGCCGGGGCCCGACCGGTACGGGCCGCCCCGTCAGCCCCAGCTCCCGGGCCGTCGGCAGGCCGGTGGGCGCCGGTCCGCCGTCGTCGTCCCACAGGGCGAGCCCGGCGGCCGTCCCGGTCCGGTCCGCGACCAGCCGCCCGAGCGCCCGCTCGCCGTCGTCCCGCCGACCACCGGCACGCGGCGCGCAGGCATCCAGCACCGCCAGCACCTCGCGCACCGCCAGCACCTCGCCCACCTCCCGCACTTCGCGCACCTCCGGCACCTTGCCCACCTCCCGCAGTTCGCGCACCTCCGGCACGAGGGCCCCGCGCACCGCACCCCCGCGCACCGTGCTCGCGCCCGCCGCACCCCCGCGCACCGCACCCTCGCCCGCCTCCCGCACGCGGCGCTCCGCCCAGGCCCGTTCCAGCGCGGCGGCCAGCCCTGCCGCGTGTCCGGGGTCCGTCACGTACTCCCTGAGCGCCCGGGTGGTACGGCCCCGGGCGGCGTCGTGCACCTCCCGTACCGCCTCCTCTGCGGTCGTCCGGCCGGTCGCGGGGTCGGGCGGTCCGAGCGTGGTGGCCAGTTCGAAGCAGAGCTGGAAGTAGAGGTCCTGCGGATGCCCCTCGGTGATCCGCAGCCCCCGGCGCACCTGCTTGAGCAGGGCGAACCAGGCCGCCGTGGCGCGCAGGGTGTCGCCCGCCGCCATCATCAGCGTGGCCAGCAGTGCCGCGCCGTCCGCCGTCACGAGCGGGCCCGCGCACGGCGGGTGGAGGACGGGCCGGATCACCAGCGGGTCGAGGAGGAGCTTCACCGTACGGCTGAGCGGCCCGCCCTGGGGGCCGCTCAACGGGCCGACGCCATCGAGCCGTCGCCACACCTCGTCCATCACCATCGCGCGCGGCCGGACGGCGCGCGGTGGCGCGCTCGCCCCGGCGGCCCGCGTCTCTGTCCCCGTCCCGGTCCGCATGGGCCTCAGGCTATAACCGGTCCTCCTGAAGCCGGTCCTCCTGTAGCCGGTCCCCCTGTAGCCGGTCCCTCCTTAGCCGGTCCCCGCGGCGCCGAACCTGGGACTGGTAGACGGGTCCCGCGTTCCTACTGTCCTCGTATCGGCCGGTCGGCAACGGCGAAGGCCCCCTTCGGGAAGGACGGAAAAGGAACATGAAGAAGCTCATCCGCGTCGCTGCCCTGCTCTTCCTCTTCGGCTCGGTCGGCCACTACGTCTGGTACGGACTCACCACCCCGGTGGACGACGGGTTCGAGTTCGTCGCCTGGGTCGGTCCGCAGATGGTCGCGCCGATCCTCGCGTTCAGCCTGGTCCCGATCGCGCTCGCCTTCACCCGCGACAGCGTGATGTCGGCGCTCTCCGGCCGCAACACGGCCGCGTACCGATCCGCTCCGGTCGGCGTGGGGACCGTCACCGGCAGCCGCGCCACCGGGATGACGCTGAACGACCAGCCCGAGCTGCGGGTGGAGTTGCTGGTGCAGCGGGCGGACGGTACCTCCTTCGCGTCGTACGCGCGGATGGTCGTACCGGTGACGGACCTGCCGCTGGTCCGCCCGGGGGCGGTGTTCCCGGTGCGCTACCTCCCCGACCGTACGGACCGGGTGGAGCTGGACCTCTCCGGTGATGTCGCCACCGCCCAGGGGGCGCTCAACGAGGTGATGATCCGGCAGGGCGTCACCACCCGCGAGAACCTGGAGATCGCCGAGCGCGGTGTGGCCGCACAGGCGGTGGTGCGGTCACTGGAGGTCGAGGGCGAGCTGCGCGGCGGCAACCCGAAGCTCGCGATCGGCCTGGCGGTCACCCGCCCCGACGGCTCCATGTACACGACCAGCGTCGAGAAGTACCTGCCGCCGCGCATGGTTCAGCAGGTGCAGGTGGGGTGTGTGGTGGGCGTGTGTTACCTGCCGGAGAACGAGTCCGCTCTCGTGCTCACCCTCCCGGCCAACGCGTGAGCCGGGGGAGCGGGCGGAGCGGGC
>NZ_QQNA01000444.1 GCF_003346515.1 Streptomyces corynorhini | reverse complement strand
CGGACACGGGCACGGACACGGGTACGGACACGGGTACGGACACGGGTACGGACACGGGTACGGGTACGGGTGTGGGGAAAAGCGGCCGTACCGGCGACCTCGACCTCGGCCTCACCGTCGTCGTCCCCGCCTACAACGAGGAGCACCGCCTCCGCCCCACCCTCGACGCCGTCGTCGCCCATCTGCGTGCCGACCAGGACCGCTGGGGCCGCTGGGAGCTGATCGTCGTGGACGACGGCTCGACCGACCGTACGGCCGCCATCGCGGCCGAGGCCGCCGCCGCCGAGCCGCGCATCCGCGTGCTGGCGGGCCACGGCAACCACGGCAAGGGCCACGCCCTGCGCCAAGGCGTGCTGGCCTCACGCGGGCGGCGCGTACTGCTGACCGACGCCGACCTCGCCACCCCGATCGCCGAGCTGGACCGCCTCGACGCGCAGCTCACGGCGGACGGCGGCGACGGCGCGGCGATCGGCTCGCGCGCGCACCCGGACGCGCGCATAGAGGTACGGCAGCTCGCGCTGCGCGAGTGGCTCGGGCGCCTGGGCAACCGGCTGATACAGCGGGTCGCGGTCGACGGCATCAACGACACCCAGTGCGGCTTCAAGCTCTTCGAGGGCGACCGGGCGCGCGCGGCCTTCGCGGACTCACGGCTGGACGGCTGGGGCATCGACGTCGAGATACTGCGCTTCTTCCGGCGGTCGGGCCGGCCCGTGACGGAGGTGCCGGTGCGCTGGTCGCACCAGCCCGGGTCGAAGGTACGGCCGCTGGACTACGGCAGGGTGCTGCTGGAGCTGGTACGGCTGAGGCTGGGACCTGGCGCTCCCGGCCACGGCTTCAACCGCCCCCGCCCCCGCCTCCGCGCCGATCTGACCGTCGTCGGTCTCTTCCTCCTCGCCTCGCTCTTCCTCTACAAGGGCCTGTGGGCCGACCTCGGCCACGCGTACCTCGCCGACGCGGGCTCGGACCAGAACCAGTGGGAGTGGTTCTTCGCGGTCACCGCCGACAACGTCGCGCATCTGCGGAACCCGCTGTTCACGACGTACCAGAACTTCCCCGACGGCGTGAACCTCATGGCCAACACCGTCATGCTCGGCCTCTCCGTCCCCCTCACGCCCCTCACGCTCACCCTCGGCCCCGTCGTCACCTGGGCGCTCGTTCTCACTCTCGGGCTGACGGCCACGGCCTGCTCCTGGTACTGGCTGTTCGCGCGCCGCCTCACCCGTAACCGCCCGGCCGCAGCCGTCGGCGCGGCCCTCGCCGCCTTCGCGCCGCCGATGATGTCGCACGCGAACGCGCACCCCAACTTCCTCGCGCTGTTCATGATTCCGGTGATCATCGACCGGACGCTGCGGCTGTGCGACGCAGGGAAGGGGAGGAACGGCGGGGCGGGTGCGGACGGGACGAAGGTCGTACGGGACGGCGTCCTGCTCGGCCTCCTCGCCGCGTACCAGGTCTTCCTGGGCGAGGAGCCGCTGCTGATCGCGGCGATGGGGACGCTGCTGTTCGTCGGCGCGTACGGCGTCGTACGGCGCGACGTGGCACGGGCGGCGCTGCGGCCCCTGCTGCGCGGGGTCGGGTGGGCGCTGCTGGTCTGTCTGCCGCTGGTCGCGTTCCCGCTGGGCTGGCAGTTCTTCGGCCCGCAGAGCTACCACAGCGTGCTGCACGGCGACAACGCGGGCAACAGTCCGCTCGCCTTCCTGGAGTTCTCCGGGCGCGCGCTGTTCGGCGACGAGACGACGGCCGACGGCCTCGCGATGAACCGCACAGAACAGAACGCCTTCTACGGCTGGCCGTTGATCTCCCTGGCCGTCGGCCTCGTGGTCTGGCTGTGGCGGCTGACGGTGGTCAGGGCGCTGGCCTTCACGGCGCTGGCGGCGGCGCTGCTGTCGCTGGGGCCGAAGGTCCGTATCCCCTTCACGGACGTGGTGCTGCCGGGACCGTGGCGCGCCCTCGCGCACCAGCCGCTGTTCGAGTCGGTCATCGAGTCCCGGGTGGCGATGATCTGCGCCCCGGCGCTGGGCGCCCTGCTGGCGCTGGCGGTGGACCGGCTGGTGGACGCGCGGGCGGCGGCGGGGGAGCGGGTTCCGGAGCGCAACCGGGACCTCGGGGACCTCGGGGA
>NZ_QQNA01000443.1 GCF_003346515.1 Streptomyces corynorhini | reverse complement strand
GGGGTACGGCTGCGGGCGCACTACCTCGCCACCAGTGCGCCGGGCGCTCTTGGCGACGGCACGCGCGCCGACGCGCCCACCGCGCTTCCCGCGCCGGTCCGTACGCCGGTCCGCGCGCTCCTCGCCTCCTTCCACGGGCTGCTCGCCGCCGAGGTCTACCGGGAGGCCGACGTCATCACCCCCGGCAACGTCCACGCCCGGCGCTGGCAGGAGCGGTGCGGCGCCGACCGGGCCAAGCTGCGCACGGTCTACCCCGGCATGGAGACACGCCGCTTCGACGGGGTGGGCGACGGGGTGGGCGACGACGCGGACGGCACGGGCGCGGACGCGGGGGGCGGCGACCCGGCGACGCTCGTCTGGGTCGGCAGGATCGGCCCCGGCAAGGACCTGATCTCGCTGCTGCACGCCTTCGCCGAGATCCGCGCCGCGGAGCCGGACGCGCGGCTGCGGATCGTGGGGGCGCCCGTCGCGGGCCCCGAGGCCGCCGCCTACCTCGCGCACTGCCGGGTGCTCGCCGCCCATCTCTTCCCCGACGAGGCGGCCGACGCGCACGCCGTCGGGGACAACCCCGTCTCCTTCGAGGAGATCGGCGGCCCCGAGGCACCCGACCTGCCCGCCGTCTACGCGGCGGCCGGTGTGGTCGTCCTCTCCAGCGTGGTCGAGGGCTTCCCGGTCAGCCTGGTCGAGGCGATGTTCTGCGCCCGCGCCACGGTCTCCACGGACGTCGGCGCGGTGGTCGAGGTCATCGGCGGTACGGGGCTGGTGGTGCCCCCGCGCAACCCCCGGGCGCTCGCCGACGCCTGCGTCGCGCTGCTGCGCGACGCTGAGCGCCGGGCGCGGCTCGGCGCGGCGGCGCGCGCCCGCGCGCTGGAACTCTTCACCGTCGAGCAGAACCTCGCCGCCTTCCGCGCCCTCTACCTGGAACTCATCGCGCGGGCGCCCGTACGGCGCCGGGCCGAGGCCGTCGACGCCGACGGGGAGCCGCTGCTGTTCGCGCACCCGCCCGAGACCCATGTCCCCGGCCCCTGGACGGCGGGCAGCCCGGTACCGGCGGAGCGCGCGGACCGCGACCGTCCTACGGAGGAAGCCGCATGACCGCCCCGTCCACCCCGCCCGCTCCGCCCGCCACCGGCGCCCCGGCGCCCGGCAGTCCGGGTCCCTGGGACGAACGCTCCCGGGCCCTGCTGTCGGCGCGGCCCCCGGCGTCCCCCGCGGCCCCCGCGTCCCCGGCGACGCCCGCCCCGACGCCCGCCTCGAAGCCCGCCCCGCGCCGGGGCCCCGCCGATCCGGTCAAGGCGCTGATGCACCGGCACCGCGCGCTGTGCGAGCGGGCCGTCGACCCGCTGGAGATCGCGGCCGGGCTCGAAGCACACGGGATCACCGACAGGACCGCGGCCCGCTTCCGGCACCGCGACGTCTTTTCGCTCGCCGAGGAGCTGTACGCGCGCGTGCCGCACGGAACGGACAGCGGCGCGCACGGCGCCGCGCTCGGCGCGTACGACGCGACGCTCGGCGCGTACGCCTCACACTCCGGCGCGCACGCCCCCACCTACGCCCCCGTGTACGCAGCCACCCACACACCGCACGCCGCCCCCGGCCGGGAACCCGCGCCCGCGCCCGCCGGCTCCGAGCACGCCCCCGGGCCCGGCCGGTCCCGTCCCGCCACCGGCCGGGCCCGGTGGACGGCCCTCGCGCTGCTGCCCGGCGCCGTCGCCGCCACCACCCTCGTCGCCCTCGACCACAGCACAGGACAGAGCAGGCTCGCGATAGGACTGGCGGGGGCCCTCACACTCTCCGGCGTGCTCTCCGCCTGCCTGCGGCGCGGACCGCTGCGCGCCCGGGGCCGCAGGGTTCCCGCCGCCGGACTGTGGACCTACTGGCTGCTCGGCTACCTCCTGTGCGGCGACGGACTGCTCGCCGCGCTGGTCGCGGGCGGGCCGCACGGCCCCTGGCCCGCGCCGCTCACCCCGGTGGCCGCCCTCACCCTCGCCGTCGCCCCGGCCGCCTGGTGCGCCCACCTCTTCTCCGTACAGGCACGCCGCAGGCTCTCCGGCAGCCGAGGACTCGCCGACTTCGCCGCCGGCGCCCGGCCCCTGCTGCTCTCCCTCGTCGGGCTCTACGCCCTCGCGGTCACCGGTCTTTCGCTGCTCGCGACGCGGACCCTCGGCGACGGCGGCGACGGCGCGCTCGCCCCCACCGTCGCGCTCGCCACGCTCTTCCTCCTCGCCCGGCTGCTCACGGTCCACGGCTTCCCGGACGCCGCGGCCACCGGGCTCGCCGCCGCCTGCGCGGCCGAGGCGCTGGCCTGCGCCGCCACCCTGGCGGGCCGGATCCCCGGCTGCGACGCCCTCGCCGCGCCCGTCCGTGCCGTCGTCCTGAACGGGGGCCCCGCGGCCGTGTCCACGCTGGCCTGCGGGGCCGCCGCCCTCGCGCTCCTCGGCCACGCCGCCGTCGTCCTCTCCCGGGCCTCGGCCCACACCGAACCCGGCGGCCCGCCGCATCCACCGCGTCCGCCGCATCTGTAAAGAAGCCTCCGCGAAGAAGCCTCCGCGACGAAGCCTCCGCGAAGAAGCGGAAGCGTCGGTGCGGAAGCGTCAGTGAAGAAGCATCAGCAACGAAGGAGACACCAGAGATGAGCCCGCACTCCCCAGCACCGGCCGCGCGACCGGCCCGTCGGTACACAGGGGCCGCGCGATGAGGGTCCTGCTGCTCGGCGCCAACGGATTCCTCGGCCGCTTCGTGGCCGACCGGCTGCTCGCCGACCCCGCCGTCCACCTCACCGCCCTCGGCCGGGGCGACGACGCCGACGTACGGTTCGACCTGGCCGGTGGCAGCCCGGGGGCGCTCACCCGCTTCCTGGACGCCGTCCACCCCGGCGTCGTCATCAACTGCGCCGGGGCCACCCGGGGCGGCGCGCGCGAGCTGACCCGGCACAACACGGTCGCCGTCGCCACCGTCTGCGAGGCGCTGCGCCGCAGCGGCTGCGGCGCCCGGCTGGTCCAGCTCGGCTGCGCGTCCGAGTACGGACCCTCGCCGCAGGGCTCCTCCACGGCCGAGGACGCCGTACCGAGGCCCGGCGGCCCGTACGGGGTCAGCAAGCTCGCCGCCTCCGAACTCGTCCTGGGATCCGGGCTCGACGCCCTGGTCCTGCGGATCTTCTCGCCCGTCGGCCCCGGCACCCCCGCGGGCTCCCCGCTGGGCCGCCTCGCCGAGGCGATGCGCCGCGCCATGCAGGCGGGCGACGGTGAGCTGAAGCTCAGCGG
This sequence comes from Streptomyces corynorhini, assembly GCF_003346515.1. Taxonomy (GTDB): domain Bacteria; phylum Actinomycetota; class Actinomycetes; order Streptomycetales; family Streptomycetaceae; genus Streptomyces; species Streptomyces corynorhini. The sequence goes on along the minus strand of NZ_QQNA01000443.1, from coordinate 8,298 downwards.
GCTCGGCGTGCAGCGCGACTTCGTGGACGTACGCGACGTGGCGCGCGCCGTGCACGCGGCCTCGCTCTCCGCCGCCCAGGGCATCGTCAACATCGGCACCGGACGCGCGGTCAAGCTCCGGGACGCGGCCGCCGTACTGGCGAGGGTCGCCGGATACCCCGGCGCCCTGCACGAACTCGACCTGCCCCAGGGCGCCGGTGGACCCGGCGGCGGCCACGGGGACCCCAGGCTGCTGCGCCCCGGCCACGCCACCATCGGCCACCCCAGGGCGGAACCGGTGGCCGAGCACCTGGGCGCCGGACCCTCCCCGTACCCCGACGGCTGCGGAGCCTGGCAGCAGGCCGACGTACGCACCGCGCGCGACCGGCTCGGCTGGCGGCCCCGGATCAATCTGGAGGAGTCACTGGCCGATATCTGGATGGAGGCCGCGTGCCGCATCTGACCAGCGCGGACGGCCGGCTCTCCGCCACGGAGGGGAGCCGGCTCGGCTTCGGCGCACCGGGATACGCGCATCCGCTGCTCGCCCCCGTCGAGTGGGCCGAGCTGACCCGGCCGGGCACACCGCTGCACTGGGCCGTCCTCAATGTCGCGGACGGTCCCGGCGAGCGGCCCGACCCGCACTGCCTGGCGGCGGCGGGCCGCCTCACCAACGCGGGCGCCCGCGTCCTCGGCCATCTCGACCTGGCGTACGGCGCCCGCCCCTTCGGCGAGATCGCCGCCGACGCCGGACGGTTCCTGGACTGGTACCGCGTCAGCGGGTTCTACCTCGACCGCTGCCCGGCGGGCCGCGCGGAGCTGGCCGACGTACGGCGCATGACGGCGGTCCTGGAGGCGATGCTCGACGACGGACCCGGCAGCCCGCCCGAGCAGGCCCACGGCCGCGCGTACGACGGCGGCTACCTCGTCCTCGGGCACGGCAGGCATCCGTACCCCGGATACGCGGGTGCCGCCGACCAGTTGGTCACCTTCTGCGGACCGTGGACGGACTACCGCTGGTCACAGGCGGCTCCCTGGACGGCGGACTACCCCGCCGAGCGGTTCGTCCATCTCGTCCACGGGGTGCCGCGCACCCATCTGGAGGAGGCCATGCGGATCGCCCGCTGGCAGGGCGCGGGCACCATTTTCTTCACCGACCGCACCGCTGACCAGGGCCGGACGGTCCACGGCAGCCCCTTCGAGGCGCTGCCCGGCTACTGGGACGAGATCGTCTCGCGAGTCGGACCGGGTGTCTCGGAATGAGAGGGGCCGTGGCAGTGTTACAGGGAGAACATCCGTATTGACCGACCGACCAACCCCCTTGTTGAGGTCTCTGTGTCGTTGCCACCCCTGGTCGAGCCCGCTGCCGAGCTGACCGTCGACGAGGTCCGCAGGTACTCCCGTCATCTGATCATCCCGGACGTCGGGATGGAGGGTCAGAAACGGCTGAAGAACGCCAAGGTGCTCTGTGTGGGCGCCGGAGGTCTCGGATCCCCGGCGCTGATGTACCTGGCCGCGGCCGGTGTCGGCACGCTCGGCATCGTGGAGTTCGACGAGGTCGACGAGTCGAACCTGCAGCGGCAGATCATCCACAGCCAGGCCGACATCGGCCGCTCCAAGGCCGCGTCCGCCCGCGACTCCGTCCTCGGCATCAACCCTTATGTGAACGTGATCCTTCACGAAGAGCGGCTTGAGGCCGAGAACGTGATGGAGATCTTCGCGCAGTACGACCTGATCGTGGACGGCACGGACAACTTCGCCACCCGCTACCTGGTCAACGACGCCTGCGTGCTGCTGGACAAGCCGTACGTGTGGGGCTCGATCTACCGGTTCGACGGCCAGGCCAGCGTGTTCTGGTCCGAGCACGGCCCCTGCTACCGCTGCCTCTACCCGGAGCCCCCGCCGCCCGGCATGGTCCCCTCCTGCGCCGAGGGCGGTGTGCTGGGCGTGCTCTGCGCGTCCATCGGCTCCATCCAGGTCACCGAGGCGATCAAGCTCCTCGCGGGCATCGGCGACCCGCTGGTCGGCCGGCTGATGATCTACGACGCCCTGGAGATGCAGTACCGCCAGGTCAAGGTCCGCAAGGACCCCGACTGCGCGGTCTGCGGCCCGAACGCCACGGTCACCGAGCTGATCGACTACGAGGCGTTCTGCGGCGTCGTCTCCGAGGAGGCGCAGGAGGCGGCGGCCGGGTCGACGATCACTCCCAAGCAGCTCAAGGAGTGGATCGACGACGGTGAGAACATCGAGATCATCGACGTCCGGGAGCCGAACGAGTACGAGATCGTCTCGATCCCCGGCGCCAAGCTGATCCCGAAGAACGAGTTCCTGATGGGCACCGCCCTGGAGACGCTGCCGCAGGACAAGAAGATCGTCCTGCACTGCAAGACGGGTGTCCGCAGCGCGGAGGTCCTCGCGGTGCTCAAGTCGGCGGGCTTCTCCGACGCGGTGCACGTCGGCGGCGGAGTCATCGGCTGGGTGAACCAGATCGAGCCGAGCAAGCCCGTCTACTGAGCCGTCCGCCGAAGATCCCGGCCGTACGGCGGCGGGGCCGGTACACCTACCGCATGTGTGCCGGCCCCGCCGCCGTTACCGGCGCTCTCCCGGAGCGTCAGCGGCAGACCGTACCGGCCGCCGGGACCTTGCCGTCCAGCAGATAGCCGTTGACCGCGCCCTGGACGCACTTGTCGCCGCTGTCGTACGACCCGTGGCCCTGACCGTGGTACGTGACCTCCACGCCGACCCCCTTGCCCAGCGCGTCGGCCATCGCCTTGGCGCCCGCGTACGGCGTCGCCGGGTCCCCGGTGTTGCCGATGATCACGATCGGCGCCGAGCCGTGCGCGCTGACGTCCGGGTGGGTCCACTCGCCGGGCACCGGCCACTTGGAGCAGCTCATCAGCCCCCAGCCGAGGAAGTCACCGAAGACGGGCGACGCCTTGCGGAACTCGGGCAGCTTCGCCTTCGTCTGCGCGAGCGTGTAGCGCTCCTTGGAGTCGGCGCAGTTGACCGCGGCGTTGGCCGCCTGGATGTTGCTGTACTTCCCGTACTGGTCGCGTCCGTTCATCGAGTCGGACAGGGCGAGCAGCAGGGCGCCGTTGCCGCCGTCCGCCTCGTCGAGACCCTGCTCCAGATAGGGCCAGAAGTCCTTCGAGTACAGCGACTGGGCGATGCCGTTGGTCGCCTGGGTCCCGGTCAGCTTCCGGTTGCCGATGCCGGTGACGGGCTGCTTGCCGATCCGGTCGAGCAGCCCGGTGATGAAGGACTCGATCTCCTTGGGCGTGGTGCCCGGCAGCTTGCAGGCGCTGCCGCGCGCCACGCAGTCCTTCTCGAAGTTGGTCAGGGCGAGCTGGAAGCCCTTCGCCTGGCCGAGCGAGCCCTGCTCGGAGTCCTGGGTGGGGTCGACCACGGCGTCGAAGACCGCGCGGCCCACGGACTTCGGGTACAGGTGCGCGTAGACGCCGCCCAGTTCGGTGCCGTACGAGATCCCGAAGTAGTGCAGCTTCTTGTCCCCGAGGACCTGGCGCATCAGCTCCATGTCGCGCGCGGCGTTGGTCGTACCGACGTACGGGAGGACCTTGCCTGAGTTCTTCTCGCAGGCGGCGGCGAAGTCGGCCAGCCCCTTGACGTACGTCTTCTGCTCGGCGGGGGTGGACGGTGAACCGTTCTGCGCGAAGTACGCGTCGAGCCGCTTGTCGCTCTCGCACCGGACACCGGCGCTGAGACCGACCCCGCGCGGGTCGAAGCTGACCAGGTCGTAGCGGGCGCGGAGCTTCTCGTAGTCGTTCGCGAAGGCGGGCAGCCCGGTGATGCCCGAGCCGCCGGGGCCGCCGAAGTTGAAGACGAGCGAGCCGATCCGCCGCTTCTTGTCGCGGGCCTCGGCCCGGATGAGGGCCAGGTCGATCGTGTCACCGTCCGGCTTGGCGTAGTCGAGCGGCACCTTCATGGTGGCGCACTCCCACGGCGTGCCGCCGGGCAGCGGGGACGGTGAGGGCCCGCCGCCCTCCGAGGCCGACGGCGCGGGACACGCCTTCCAGTCGAGCCGCTGGGAGGCGAGCTTGCCGGGGGCGTCGGCGCTCCGGGACGACCCGGTGGGGGAGTTGCCCCCTCCCGAGTTCCCGCCGCGGGAGGTCCCGCCGTCGGAGCATCCGGAGGCGGCCAGCAGTGCGGCGGCGGTGACGGCGAGAGCCGTGCCGCGCCGGGCGGAGAAGGTTGGCATGTCTCCATCGTGCGGGCAGGCCCGGCGGCCCGCGCGGGGCGGCGGGCCATGCGAGTGGACGCGGGCGGCGGAGCGCCCGCGTACGGGACGTACCGGGGCGACTCCGACCACACGTACCCGGGCGCTCCGACAACGCGTACCGGGGCGACTCCGACCACACGTACCCGGGCGCTCCGACAACGCGTACCCGGGCGACTCCGACAACACGTACCCGGGCGTTCCGACAACGCGGCGAGTGCGCGCCAGGCGTCGCGGGGCAGGCGTCGCGCGCCAGGCGGGACTTTGAAGGCAGGGCCTGGGCCCTGCCTTCAAAGCAGCGCCGTCCGCCCCAAGGGCGGGCCTATAGCTCTCCCTTGCGGGTGAGGTGCGAGAAGCTCAGCCAGCCCGGCAGCACCGGCAGCCACAGCGTCAGCAGCCGGTACAGCAGCACCGCGGGCGCGGCGACCTCCTTCGGCAGCCCGACCGCCAGCAGACCCAGCGTCAGCGCGCCCTCGACCGCGCCGACCCCGCCCGGGGTGGGCGCCGCCGAGCCCAGCGCGTTGCCCGCGAGGAAGACGACCGCGATGCTCGCGTAGCTCAGCTGCTGGTTGCCGTTGTCGAAGGCCCGGATCGAGGCGTCCAGACACATCACGAACACGCCGGTCAGCAGCAGCATCCCGCCGATGCCGGTGAGGAGCTTCAACGGCCGCTGGAGGACGTCCAGCATGCGCGGCACCACCCCGGCGAACAGCGAGCGCAGCCGGGTCACCACGAACTTGCGCAGGAACGGGATGGCCGTCACGACCAGGACCAGCACGGCGACCGTCAGCAGCCCCGCGATGACGGTCCTGGACGGGGTGAGCGACGCGGTCTTCTCCGTACCCGTCAGATAGCCGAAGGACAGCAGCAGCATGATGTGCGCGCCGAGCCCGAACAGCTGCGACGCGCCGACGCTGGCGACGGCGAGCCCCGGCCGTACCCCGGCGCGCTGGAGGAAGCGGGTGTTGAGCGCCACGCCGCCGACCGCCGCCGGGGCGACGATCTTGACGAAGGAGCCCGCTACCTGCGCCATCACCGTTTTCCGGAAGGGCACCCGCTCCGGGACGAAGCCGAGCAGGCTCATCGCCGCCGCGACGTAGCTCAGCGCGGAGAACGCGAGCGCCGCGAGCACCCAGCCCCAGTGCGCGTCGCTGACGACCGTGCTGAAGTCCACCTGGGTGATCTGCGTCAGCAGGAAGTACGCGGCGACCGCCCCGGCGATGAAGCTGAGGAGCGTACGCGGCTTGATCCGTTCGAGCCTGACGGGTTCGACCGGGGCCTGCGGTCTGATCAGCAGCACCTGTTTGCGCATCTGCGAGAGCAGATCCTCCTCGCGGGCCTCGTCCAGCGCCTCGTCTATGGCCCGCTTCTCCGCCTGCTTCTCCGCCCGCAGGGACTTCCGCGCGGCCTTGCGGTCGCCGTCGGCGGCGACCGTCTCGGCCACCTTGGCGCGCTTGTTCGTCTCGGACGCCTGGAGCACCGCGTCCCGCTCGCGCTGCGAGCGTTCGCGGGCCAGTCGGCGCAGCGTCGCGCGCGTGGAGCGGCTCAGCGCGATGGGCTGGAGCAGCGGCAGCGAGTCGGCGATGGCATCAGGGCCCAGCACCTCGACGGCGGCGGCGACGGAGCGCTCCGCGCCCACCCGCAGCCCCATCGTGGTGAGGGTCTGGGCGGTGTCCATGCGCAGCACCAGGTCGCCCGCCGCGATCTCGCCGCCGCGCAGCTCGGTGAGGATCACCTTGCCCGTACGGTCCACGACGAGCGCGTCACCGGTGAGTCTGCGGTGCGCGATGCGCCGTGACTGGAGCGCCTTGACCTGGCGCCAGGCGCCCCGGACCAGCTCGTCGGTGATCTCCGCGTCCGGCAGCGAGTCCAGCGAGCGGGCCCCCAGGTGCTCGTAGACGAGCATGACGGCGTCGGGACCCAGCTCGGAGGTGGCGATCAGCTTGGGCGCGTTGGCCCCGGCCGCGATGGCCGCGTACGCGAGCAGCGCCTCCTGTTCGAGCGCCTGGCGCAGGGAGGGGATGGATCTGCGGGTGGTGATGGAGCGCAGCGTCAGCTGCCGCCAGACCCGGTAGAAGAAGCCCTGCGCCTGCTGTTCGCGGTCGACGACGGTGACGTCGAGCGGTGGCCCGTCCTCCAGGGTGACCAGATAGCGGCGGCCCCGGTCGCCCTGCTCGCTGGCGTCGGCGACGTCCTCGGCGCGCATCGCGCTGACCGGGCGGAAGCCGACATGGCGCAGACCCGCCATCAGGGTCTGCCCGGTCGGCCGTACGTTGGGGGAGCCGACCGCGTAGAGCGTGCCGTAGGCGACGGTCCAGCCGATCAGGACCGTCAGCATGATCGAGAACGGGGTGGTGTACCCGGCGACCAGCATCGCGAAGGCGTCGAGCAGCAGCACCACCCACAGGACCACCCGCCAGCGGGGTCTGCGGGCCATCCCCACGGCCGTCATGTACGCGATGACGGGCGCGAGATAGCCGTGTACGGGGTCGGTGATCCCGGCGCCGCCGAGCTGCGGCCGGGTCAGCGCCGCCTCGATGGACTCCGGCGCGGCGCGGGCGACCCACAGGTCGGTCGCGAGCGTCACGCCGTGGGCCAGGACGGCGGCGAGCACGCCGTCGGCGATGCGCAGGCCGTCGCGTTTGATCAGCCGCTCGATGGCGAACGCGACCGGGACGAGCAGGACGGCGATGCTGGAGACCAGCCCGGCCAGTTTGACGATCAGGTCGGGGGCCTGTCCTGTCCCCTTGCTGATGTCGTGCTCCAGCCCGGTGGTGGTGCCGTGGGCGAAGGCGGAGAGACCGAGCAGGAGGGCGATGGCGAGGACGCCGATCAGCAGCCGCAGCAGATCGGAGGGGCGGTGGACCCGGGCGGCGAGCAGCGGCTCGTCACCGGAGACACGGTCGGCGTGGGTGGCGCCCTGGCTCTCGTCCCGCTCGCTCTCGTCCCGCCGGCTCTCGTCTTTCTCGCTCTTGTCCTTCTCGTCGGGGCGGGAGGCGTCGGCGGACGGCAGGTGGCCGGGAGTGTCGCCGGACGTGCCGCGGGACGTGTCGCGGGACACGTCACCGGGCCCCGCGCGGGGCGGATCCGGGGTATCCGCTCCGGCGTCCGGGCGCGACGGCGGGCCGGAGGTGCCGGCCGCCTCGGAAGGCTGCACGGCTGGTCCCTCCGCCGAATCGGTCTCTTCTTGATCTCGTATCACCAGTCACCGCCCGGATGATGGTGGCACGAGCGGATGACAGACGGGGGCATCAGGGTGCATTGCGGGGGCATCGGACGCGCGAGATGCGGCCCTTTGTCTACGTACGCGCCCGCGGTGACCGCCCGTACGCGCCGGAACACGGCGTGCGGACGGCCCAGGGCCCGCTGTCGGTGGGATGCGGCAGGATGGAGCGGATGAGGAACGACGATGCCGGGGGCGGGACGGAAGCCGGGGCCGGGACGGAAGCCGGGGGCGGCGGAGGCCCGGCGGCCGGTGCCGCCGCGCTGCCCGACTACGCGGAACGGGTGCTGGACGTCGCGGAGCTGATCCCGCCCGGAAGGGTGATGACGTACGGCGATGTCGCGGAGTGGCTCGGCGACGGCGGCCCGCGCCAGGTGGGCCGGGCGATGGCGCTCTACGGCGGTGCCGTGCCCTGGTGGCGGGTGGTCCGCTCCGACGGCGCGCTGCTGGCCGGGCACGAGCTGCGGGCCCTGGACCACTACCGCGAGGAGGGCACGCCGCTGCGCGAGGCCGCGCGTTCGGCGGAGGGGCATCTGCCGCGCCTGGACATGAAGCGGGCGCGGTGGGACGGCGCGGGCACGGGCGATATGGCTCACATATGACAGCTTCCGGCATCCGGCCGCCCGGCGGGAGCCGCCGGGCGCGGCCGAGGGACCGTACGGCCGACGCCACCGGTAGGGCCGACGCGGAGTTCCGGCGCGGCGGCCCGCGTACGGTGGGGGCGTGCGAGGCGCCCGGGGCGCCCGGGGCGACGGGCGGTGGGCGTCCTCGCCGTCCGACCGCGTAGCGTCGTCGGCACGCACCAGGTCCTGTCCTGGCCCCGACACCACTGGGGCGTACGGCGGGAGTCCCGTCCGGCCGACGG
>NZ_QQNA01000442.1 GCF_003346515.1 Streptomyces corynorhini | reverse complement strand
CTCCACGGTCGAACGCGGCTCGTTCTGTCTGGCGCGCTGCACCTGCGGCTGGTCGGGCCCCGCCCGAAGATCACGCGACCTCGCGCGCACGGACGCGGGCGCGCACCCCGCGAGCGCCTAGGGCCTCTCGTTCGGATCATGCCGGGCTCCCGCCCGCGCACCGGGTCGCGCCCGCGCATACAGCGCCCTCCTCGGGGAACCCGGAGGCTCGTCCGCCACGTCCCGTACAGCGAACGGGACGCCGCACCCGCGCCCCGGGTCCAGCCATCAGGAGGTCGCCCGTATGCAACGGCGCACGTTGCTCACCGCCGCCGCGCTGGCCGCGACCACCGTCACCACCGGCTGCTCCGGCGGCGCGGCCGGATCCACCGGCGGCGCGGACGGCAAGCCGGGCACGGGCGGGGCCGACGCCACCGCGCCCGACGCCACCGCGCCCGACGCCACCGCGGCCACCGCCACCGGCCGCGTCCCCACGCCCCGCGCCTCCGCCGGAGCCGCCGCCTGGAGCGCGCTCGCGCACGGGCTCGACGGACGGCTCGTCCGGCCGCAGGACGCCACGTACGACACGGCCCGCAGGCTCTACAACACCCGCTTCGACGACCTGAAGCCCGCGGCCGTCGCCTATGTGTCCGGCGAGTCCGACATCAAGGAGTGCCTCGCCTTCGCCCGCGCCCACGCCACCCCCGTCTCGATCCGCAACGGCGGTCACTCCTACGCGGGCTGGTCGAGCGGCAACGGACGGCTCGTCATCGACATATCCGCGCTGGGCTCGCTGAGCCGGGCCTCGGACGGCATCATCGGCGCGGGCGCCAAGCTCTCCGACGTCTACCGCGCCCTCGCCCGCCACGGCAGGACGATCCCCGCCGGTTCCTGCCCCACCGTCGGCGTCTCCGGGCTCACCCTCGGCGGCGGCCACGGGGTCGCCTCCCGCGCGTACGGCCTCACCTGCGACAGCCTCGCCTCCGCCACCCTCATCACGGCCGACGGCAAGCGGCTGACCGCCGACGCGCGGCGGAACACGGACCTCTTCTGGGCGCTGCGCGGCGCGGGGAACGGCAACTTCGGCGTCGTCACCGAACTGCGCTTCGACACCCACCCGGCGCCCACCACCACCTCCGCCTACCTGTCCTGGCCGTGGGCGAAGGCCGCCGACGTGATCGCCGCCTGGCAGGAGTGGGGCCCCGGGCAGCCCGACGAGATCTGGTCGTCGCTCCATCTCGACGGCGGCCCCGGCGGCGTCGACCCCACGCTCTCCGTCTCCGCGTTCTGCCTGGGCGACGAGTCCGTCCTGCGCGACGCCATCGACCGGCTGGGCGACCGCGCGGGCCACGCCGCCTCCGTTTCGCTGCGGCAGCGCGGCTACGAGGAGGCGATGCTCGTGTACGCGGGCTGCTCCGGTTACACCGAGGAGCAGTGCCGGCTGCCGGGCACCACCCCGGGCCGCGGCGCGCGGGGCGCGCTCAAGCGCGAGACATACGCCGCCGCCTCCGACTTCTTCGACCGCTCGCTCTCCGCCGCCGGGATCCGCGCGCTGGTCTCCGCCGCCGAGGGGTTCATCCGGCTGCCCGTCGCCGCGGGCGGCGAGGGATCGCTCTCGCTCACCGCGCTCGGCGGGGCCGTCAACCGGGTGGACCCGATGGCCACGTCCTTCGTCCACCGGCGCTCCCGGATGCTGGCGCAGTACGTCGCCGCCTGGCCGCACGGCGACGGGGGATCCGCCCAGCGTGCCTGGCTGAAAACCACTCATGGGGCGATGCGGGCGCACGCGTCGGGCGCCGCCTACCAGAACTACGTCGACCCGACCCTGACCGACTGGCGCTCGGCCTACTACGGCCCGGCCGCCGGTCGGCTGAGCCGGGTGAAGAAGCGGTACGACCCCGACCGGCTGTTCGACTTCCCGCAGGCGCTGTAGGTCCGGTCCGGTCGGGTTCCGGGTGCGCGATAGCCCGTACGGCTCACCGAAGTGGCCGTGCGGGCGGGCTGACGGTGGCCTGTACGTAGCGACGGCCGCAGGAGCGACAGCCGCAGGGGGACAGAACCCGACTCGCGAGGGCGTACCCATGCAACGAACCGGACCCGGATCGCGGATAGCCACACTCGTGGTGGCCGCCGTCCTCCTGCTCGCGCTCGGCGGAGCCATGGCCGTGGAGCGGCCCTCAGGCGCGGGCGAAGCGGCGCTCGCCGACACGGAGCCCGACCGGGTACCGGCGCGGGCGGCGGCGGCTTCCGCGTCGACGTCCGCCCCGACGTCCGCCCCGAGGTCGGCCTCGACTTCGGAGACCGCGTCGTCGACCTCGCGGGCCCGCCCGCCAACGGCCCCCGCCACCCCGCGCGCGAGCGCGAGCAGCCGTACGCCCGTGCGCACGGCCCCGCCGAGGTCG
>NZ_QQNA01000441.1 GCF_003346515.1 Streptomyces corynorhini | reverse complement strand
GCAGGACCGCCCCTCCCGCCGCCGGTGAGCTGCGGCGGGAGGGGCGGTCCTGCCGGGTGCTGCCGGTGCTGCGGCAGCGGCGGGCGGTGGCCGACCAGGCGGGTCTCGGTGCCCGTCAGAGGCTGTCGAATCTGTCGGGGGCCCTGGAGGTCGCCGTGGGCGGTGCGCGGCTGCTGGAGGGCGGCCGGGTGGTGCTGGTGGACGATCTCATGACGACCGGCGCCTCGCTGGGTGAGGCGGCCCGCGCGCTGCGGGTGGTGACGGGGCCCGGCGTTCCGGGATTCCCGCCGGTGAGCGCGGCCGTCGTGGCCGCGCCGCCTCTCTCCTTCGAAATAAACCGGAACTGATGACCGGCGCGCATCGTTGCAGGTAAACAGGGCAGGAGAACAGCTGAACAGAGGTACGTCCCGGTAGCGGGTGCCGACACCCGTCCGGGGGGTCTATGTTCGGTTATGAGGAGTGGCGCACGTCATGACTCGATGGACGTACCGGTGTGCTTCGGCGCTTTCGTACTCCCGGGAATCCGGAGGGTGGGGATCTCGCCGAGGGGGGAGGAGGAGGTGAAAACCGCCAAGTCCGGAAGGCTCCGGCGATGACTGGGGCCTGGTGCAACAGGGAGTACTCCGCAATGAGGCGGAGTGATCCGGGAACGGAGTTCTGCGTGGACATCGTCGTCAAGGGCCGCAAGACCGAGGTGCCCGAGCGGTTCCGCAAGCACGTGGCCGAGAAGCTGAAGCTGGAGAAGATCCAGAAGCTCGACGGCAAGGTGATCAGCCTCGACGTCGAGGTGTCCAAGGAACACAATCCGCGTCAGGCCGACCGGAGCGACCGGGTGGAGATCACGCTCCACTCCCGCGGCCCGGTGATCCGGGCGGAGGCGGCGGCCGCCGATCCGTACGCGGCGCTCGACCTGGCCACCGGCAAGCTGGAGGCGCGGCTGCGCAAGCAGCACGAGAAGCGCTTCAACCGCCGTGGAAACGGCCGGTTGTCGGCAGCCGAGGTCCCCGATGTCGTTCCTGGCGTGGCCCAGTTGAACGCGAACGGCGCGACCGCCGCCGAAGAGGCCGCGGAGGCGGCCGCGACGACGACCACCACCATGGTCGGCTCGCTGGAGGTACAGGGCGAAGGACCCCTGGTGGTCCGTGAGAAGACCCATGTCGCCGCACCCATGACCCTCGATCAGGCGCTCTACGAGATGGAGCTGGTCGGGCACGACTTCTATCTGTTCGTCGACTCCGACACCAAGGAACCCAGCGTCGTCTACCGGCGCCACGCTTATGACTACGGCGTCATCCATCTGCGGACGGACCCGTTCGCGGGCTCGGAGGCCGGTGGCGCCGGAGGCGCTCTCGGCGGCTGATACCCGACGGGAATACCGCGCGAACCACCGCGATCCGGTCGGAACGGACTCGGGACCGGACGGAAATCCGTGCTCCGGCAGTGCCCCTGAGCGCCCCTCGCGCCCTCGGGGGCACTGCCTTGCGGGCCGGTGGACCCGCGTGCCGTCGTCCGGGCATGAAATCATGGCGTGGCAAGCCAACAGGTGGTCTGCGAACTGCGGTTGGCCGGCTCTCAGGATTCAGGCCCTGTCCGACAAGATCGACCGGACAGGACCGGGGCCCCGGCCTCCAGGGGAGGGAACGATGGCGGACAGTTTCGGACCGGTGCACCACGCGGGCGACGCCCATGGCGCGGCGGGCGGCGTCGGGGTGGACACCGAGGCCGGGCGCGAGGGCTCGGGCAAGGAACCGATCCGGGTCCTGGTCGTGGACGACCACGCGCTCTTCCGCCGGGGGCTGGAGATCGTCCTCGCGCAGGAGGAGGACATCCAGGTCGTCGGCGAGGCGGGCGACGGCGCCGAGGCCGTCGACAAGGCCGCGGACCTGCTGCCCGACATCGTGCTGATGGATGTACGGATGCCCAAGCGCGGCGGTATCGAGGCGTGCACCTCCATCAAGGAGGTGGCCCCCAGCGCCAAGATCATCATGCTGACGATCAGCGACGAGGAGGCCGACCTCTACGACGCGATCAAGGCGGGTGCCACCGGCTATCTCCTCAAGGAGATCTCCACCGACGAGGTGGCCACCGCGATCCGGGCCGTCGCCGACGGGCAGTCCCAGATCAGCCCGTCCATGGCGTCCAAGCTGCTGACCGAGTTCAAGTCGATGATCCAGCGCACCGACGAGCGCAGGCTGGTGCCTGCGCCGCGGCTGACCGAACGTGAGCTGGAGGTCCTCAAGCTGGTGGCCACCGGGATGAACAACCGGGACATCGCCAAGGAGCTGTTCATCTCCGAGAACACCGTGAAGAACCATGTGCGCAACATTCTGGAGAAGCTCCAACTGCACTCCAGGATGGAGGCCGTGGTCTACGCGATGCGGGAGAAGATCCTCGAAATCCGCTGAGCGGGGGCCGGTCGCTCGGAGCGCCCGGGGGCCGGCCGCTCAGAGCGCGGCGAGCGCCTCCGTGAGGGGGCCGCGCAGCGCGGGCGCGTCGACGCGCTCCAGCCGTACGTCCGAGCAGCCCACCCACTCCGCGGCCTCCCGCAGTGCCCGCGCCATCGGCTCGACGGCCTTCGGGCCCTCCAGCGACACCTGCCTGGCCACCAGCGTCCTGCCCTCGCGCGCCGGGTCGACCCGGCCCAGCAGCCTGCCGCCGGACAGCAGCGGCATCGCGAAATAGCCGTGGATCCGCTTCGGCTTGGGGACGTATGCCTCCAGGCGGTGGGTGAAGCCGAAGATCCGCTCGGTGCGGGCGCGCTCCCAGATGAGCGAGTCGAACGGCGACAGCAGCGTCGTACGGTGGCGCCCGCGCGGGACGGTCGCCAGCGCGGCGGGATCGGCCCAGGCGGGCTTGGCCCATCCCTCGACCGTGACCGGCACCAGACCCGAGTCCGCGATCACGGCCTCGACCTGCTCGCCCTTGAGCCGGTGGTAGTCCGCGATGTCGGCGCGCGTCCCCACTCCGAGCGACTGTCCCGCCAGCGCCACGAGACGGCGCACGCACTCCCGGTCGTCCAGCTCGTCATGGAGGAGATCGCCGGGCACGGCGCGCTCCGCCAGGTCGTACACCCGCTTCCAGCCGCGCCGCCCGACGCACACGACCTCGCCGTACATCAGCGCGCGCTCGACGGCCACCTTCGCCTCCGACCAGTCCCACCACGGCCCCCCGTTCTTCGCGCCGCCCAGCTCCGTGGCGGTCAGCGGGCCCTCCGCGCGCAGCTGCTGGGTCACCGTGTCGTACACCCCGTCCGCCAGCTTGTGCGACCAGTGCGGGCGGGCACGGTAGGCGCGGCGGCGGAACGCGAAGTGCGGCCACTCCTCGATGGGCAGCACGCACGCCGCGTGCGACCAGTACTCGAAGGCGTGCGGTCGCGCCGGGGACGTGCCGACGGGCGCCGGGGTCCAGTAGGCGTCCTCGACCGCCTTGCGGCCGACGGCGCCCAGCCGCGCGTACGGAATCAGCTCGTGCGACCGGGCGAGCACCGAGATGGTGTCCAGCTGGACGGCGCCGAGATGGCGCAGCACCCCCCGCACCCCGCCGCGCCGGTCGGGGGCGCCCAGGAATCCCTGGGCGCGCAGCGCGATGCGGCGGGCCTCGTCGGCGGACAGTTCGGCGGTGGCGGGCGGCACGGTGGTCATGGTCCGCACCATAGACGGCGGCACTGACAACGGGGTCGGCCGGTGGTTCTCCCCGGTGGCCACCCCGTGCGGGCCGGTGGCTATCCCCGCGCGGGCAGGTAGGGGTGGCGGCCCGGGAGGCCGAGGTCGTGCGGCAGCAGGCCGCCGACCCAGCAGTCACGCAGCGTCTCCTTGTTCAGCAGCCCGCCGCGCAGCGTTCCCTCCAGCGTGAAGCCCGCCTTCTCGGCCACGGCCCGCGAGCCCGCGTTGCCGACCTCGGCCCGCCACTCCACGCGTACCGCGCCCAGCGCGGTGAAGGCCCAGTGGGAGATCGCCCGTACCGCCTCCGTCGTGTAGCCCCGGCCACGGTGTCCCGGAGCCGTCCAGTAGCCGACCTCCCAGGCGCCGGAGCGGGGGAACTGGAGGGCGACGGCGCCGAGGGGAGGGCCGTCGGCGCCGAGCCGTACGCCGAAGGCGTACGCCGTGTCGTCGCGCCAGCCGTCCGGGGCGATCCGCTCGACGAAGTGCTGTGCGTGCTGACGTTCGTACGGTGACGGTATCGTCGTCCAGCGCTGTATGTCGGGATCCTGACAAGCGGTGTTGACGGCGTCCGCGTCGGCCGGGGTGAAGGGCCGCAGCAGCAGGCGCTCGGTCGTGAGGGTGACGGGTTCCATGAGGGGATTCTGCGGACCGCGCCCCCGGGGTACGAGTGGTTTTCCCCTTCCACCGGCACCTTCCCGCGCTTCCGCGCGTTCTTCACTGCGGGTGGCGGCGGGCCCGCGTGGCAGCGGCCCTCCCGGCGCGGGCCGGTCCTCGCTTACGATGGCCGTTGCGGTGGGGCCCGCCTGCCGTGCCCGCGCCCGTGTCCGTACACGACCCACGTGCCAGGCCCGACCGGCAAGGAGACCAGCCTCAGTGTCCGTCTTCAACAAGCTCATGCGTGCAGGCGAAGGTAAGGTCCTGCGCAAACTGCACCGCATCGCGGACCAGGTCAACTCTATCGAAGAGGACTTCGTCAACCTCTCCGACGCCGAGTTGAGGGCGCTCACCGCCGAGTACAAAGAGCGGTACGCCGACGGTGAGAGCCTGGACGACCTGCTCCCCGAGGCGTTCGCGACCGTCCGTGAGGCGGCCAAGCGCGTCCTCGGCCAGCGTCACTACGACGTACAGCTGATGGGCGGCGCCGCGCTGCACCTCGGCTATGTCGCCGAGATGAAGACCGGTGAGGGCAAGACCCTCGTCGGCACGCTGCCCGCGTACCTCAACGCGCTGTCCGGCAAGGGTGTCCACCTGATCACGGTGAACGACTACCTGGCCGAGCGCGACTCCGAGATGATGGGCCGCGTCCACAGCTTCCTCGACCTCAAGGTCGGCTGCATCATGGCGAACATGTCGCCGGCGCAGCGCCGTGAGCAGTACGCCTGTGACATCACGTACGGCACGAACAACGAGTTCGGCTTCGACTACCTGCGCGACAACATGGCCTGGTCGCAGGACGAACTGGTCCAGCGCGGCCACAACTACGCGATCGTCGACGAGGTCGACTCGATCCTCGTGGACGAGGCCCGTACGCCGCTGATCATCTCCGGCCCCGCCGACCAGGCCACCAAGTGGTACGGCGACTTCGCCAAGCTGGTCACGCGGCTGACCAGGGGCGAGCCCGGCAATCAGCTCAAGGGCATCGAGGAGACCGGCGACTACGAGGTCGACGAGAAGAAGCGCACCGTCGCCATCCACGAGCCGGGCGTCTCGAAGGTCGAGGACTGGCTGGGCATCGACAACCTGTACGAGTCGGTGAACACGCCGCTCGTCGGTTATCTGAACAACGCCATCAAGGCCAAGGAACTGTTCAAGAACGACAAGGACTACGTCGTCATCGACGGCGAAGTCATGATCGTCGACGAGCACACCGGCCGTATCCTCGCGGGCCGCCGTTACAACGAGGGCATGCACCAGGCGATCGAGGCGAAGGAAGGGGTGGACATCAAGGACGAGAACCAGACCCTCGCCACGATCACCCTCCAGAACTTCTTCCGGTTGTACGGCAAGCTCTCCGGCATGACCGGTACGGCCATGACCGAGGCCGCCGAGTTCCACCAGATCTACAAGCTGGGCGTCGTGCCGATCCCGACGAACCGGCCGATGCAGCGCGCGGACCAGTCCGACCTGATCTACCGCACCGAGGTCGCCAAGTTCGCCGCCGTCGTGGACGACATCGCGGAGAAGCACGAGAAGGGGCAGCCGATCCTGGTCGGCACCACCTCGGTCGAGAAGTCCGAGTACCTCTCCCAGCAGCTCAGCAAGCGTGGCGTCCAGCACGAGGTGCTCAACGCCAAGCAGCACGACCGGGAGGCGACGATCGTCGCCCAGGCCGGCCGCAAGGGCGCTGTCACGGTCGCCACCAACATGGCGGGCCGCGGTACGGACATCAAGCTCGGCGGCAACCCCGACGACCTGGCGGAGGCGGAGCTGCGCCAGCGCGGCCTCGACCCCATCGAGCACGTCGAGGAGTGGGCCGCGGCCCTGCCCGCCGCCATGGAGAAGGCCGAGCAGGCCGTCAAGGCGGAGTTCGAGGAGGTCAAGGAGCTGGGCGGGCTCTACGTCCTGGGCACCGAGCGCCACGAGTCGCGGCGGATCGACAACCAGCTGCGCGGCCGTTCCGGACGTCAGGGCGACCCGGGCGAGTCCCGCTTCTACCTGTCGCTCGGCGACGACCTGATGCGGTTGTTCAAGGCGCAGATGGTCGAGCGCGTCATGGCCATGGCCAACGTGCCGGACGACGTCCCCATCGAGAACAAGATGGTGACCCGCGCCATCGCCTCCGCCCAGTCGCAGGTCGAGCAGCAGAACTTCGAGACCCGTAAGAACGTCCTGAAGTACGACGAGGTCCTCAACCGGCAGCGCGAGGTCATCTACGGCGAGCGCCGCCGGGTCCTGGAGGGCGAGGACCTGCAGGACCAGGTGCGCCACTTCATGGACGACACGATCGACGCGTACATCCAGGCGGAGACCGTCGAGGGCTTCGCCGAGGAGTGGGACCTGGACCGGCTGTGGGGCGCCTTCAAGCAGCTCTACCCGACGAAGGTCACCGTCGAGGAGCTGGAGGACGCGGCGGGCGACCGGGCCGGGATCACCGCCGAGTTCATCGCCGAGTCCATCAAGGACGACATCTACGCCCAGTACGAGGACCGCGAGAACCAGCTCGGCTCGGACATCATGCGTGAGTTGGAGCGGCGCGTGGTGCTCTCCGTCCTGGACCGCAAGTGGCGTGAGCACCTCTATGAGATGGACTACCTCCAGGAGGGCATCGGCCTGCGCGCGATGGCCCAGAAGGACCCTCTGGTCGAGTACCAGCGCGAGGGCTTCGACATGTTCAACGCCATGATGGAGGGCATCAAGGAGGAGTCCGTCGGCTATCTGTTCAACCTGGAGGTCCAGGTCGAGCAGCAGGTCGAGGAGGTCCCGGTGCAGGACTCCGACGAGCGCACCTCGCTTTCCAAGGAGGACGCCGTGCCCGCGGGCGCCGCGCGTCCCGAGATCCGCGCCAAGGGGCTCGACGCCCCGCAGCGGCCCGACCGGCTGCACTTCTCCGCGCCCACCGTGGACGGGGAGGGCGGCATCGTGGAAGGCGACTTCCAGAGCGAGAGCGCGGGCGGCCCGACGCGCTCCACGTCGGACGGGATGACGCGCGCCGAGCGCCGCAAGGCCCAGAAGGGCACGGCGGGGCGCCGCCGCAAGAAGTAGCCGGACACCGATCGGCAACG
>NZ_QQNA01000440.1 GCF_003346515.1 Streptomyces corynorhini | reverse complement strand
CGCCGTCCCCCTGCCCGCCGCGACCCGGGGCGCGGCCGAACGCCACAAGCCGGGCCCCTGGAGGGGCCGATGACACGAAAGGGCCCGATGACCCGCAGTAGCACGATGCCTCCCAGGAGCCCGATGAGCCGCAGGAGCACTTTCCTGGCCGTCGTCCTCGCCACCGTCGGCGCGATGATCGTCGGCCTCGGCGTCTGGATCACCCGGGACGCGCAGCAGGGCGCGGCGGCCGGGCCTGGCGGCCGGGGCCTGCCCGACAACGCGGCCTCCGGCTCGATGCCACGGGGCGCGTGCGCGGCGAGCGTGCTGCTGGAGCCGCCCTGCGGGGCGTGGTGGGGCGCGTATGTCCCGTACGCGGAGAGCGGTTCGCTCAAGGACGCGGTGCACGCGTTCGAGAAGCGGATCGGGCGGCGGCTCGACCTCGTCTACAACTACCACGACATGTCGAACACCGAGCGGGACGGTGTGCTGCTCACCGCCGACGAGCAGGAGTTGGGCCGCGACCGCATGCTGATGCTGGCCTGGGAGTCCACCGTGTGGACCGAGCCGCACCACGAGAACTGGACCGAGACCCAGCTCGGCTGGCGCGACATCGCGTCGGGGATGCACGACCGCGACATCATCGATCCGCAGGCCAGACGGCTCAAGGCGTACGGCAAGCGGGTCTTCTTCTCCTTCGACCAGGAGACCGACTTCCGTACGCCGGACGCGGGCACACCCGAGGAGTTCATCGCCGCGTACCGCCACATCCACGACCGGTTCGCGAGACTGGGCGTCGACAACGTGGTGTGGGTGTGGACGGTCTCCGGCTATCTGGGGAACGCGGACCTGATGAAGGCGCTGTACCCGGGTGACGCGTACGTGGACTGGATCGGCATGGACCAGTACAACTACTACCACTGCCAACGGACCGCGAAGTGGCTGGACTTCGACAGCAGCCAGCGGCCGACGTACGACTGGATGCGCGAGAACATCTCGGACACGAAGCCCCTCATGATGTCCGAGTTCAGCACCGCGCCCGATCCGGACCGCCCGGACCGGCAGCGTGACTGGTACCGCGAGATCCCCGAGGTGGCGCCGACGCTGCCGGGGGTCAAGGCGCTGGTGCACTGGAACCGGCCGGTGCCGGGGAAGAACTGCGATCTGACCGTCAACAAGGGCCCGGCGCTGGACGGTTACCGGTACGCGGGCGAGGACGCCTACTTCAACCAGCCGCTCCCGTCGCGGTGAGGGCTTCTCGGAGTGTGCGCCGTGGCCTGCGCCCTGCGCCGTCACCCTCGCCCTCACCGCGACGGGAGCGGCTGGTTGA
>NZ_QQNA01000044.1 GCF_003346515.1 Streptomyces corynorhini | reverse complement strand
CTCCGCCTCCGCCTCCGCCCCCGTCCCCGGCTCGGGGCGGGTCGGCTGGGACCGGCCCCGACACCGGCCCCTGGCCTCCTCCTCATGCCGCGATGCCCCGCCCTCGTCCACAGCACGAACACACGCAGCGAATAAGGGTTCCCATGCCGTCTTTCCCACCTCCCGCCACCACCGTCACCCGAGCAGCGATACCGGTCGCCGGTCCTGGTCGCGCGGCATGAGCGGCGGGAACGACAAGACCAGCCCCGACGCGGTCCAGTCCGGAGCCGCGGGCGCCTCCGCCGGACCCGCGCGGCTCGAACACCGGCAGATCGTCACCGTGCTGTCCGGGCTCATGCTCGGCATGTTCCTCGCGGCTCTCGACCAGACCGTGGTCTCGTCCGCGCTGCGCACCATCGCCGACGACCTGCACGGGCTGACGGCGCAGGCGTGGGTGACGACCGCGTACCTCGTCACCGGCACCATCGCCACTCCGCTGTACGGCAAGCTCTCCGACATCTACGGCCGCCGCCCGGTGTACCTGTGCGCGATCCTGCTGTTCGCGGCGGGCTCGCTGCTGTGCGGTTTCGCCACGTCTATCTACGAGTTGGCGGCCTTCCGCGCGGTGCAGGGGCTCGGCGGCGGCGGGCTGATGTCGCTCGCCATGACGATCATCGCGGATCTCACCTCGCCCCGCGAACGCGGCCGGTACCAGGGCTACATCACGGCCGTTTTCGCGGGTGCGAGCATCGCGGGGCCGCTCGTCGGCGGGATCTTCGCGGGCCAGGCCACCTTGCTCGGGCTCGCGGGCTGGCGCTGGATCTTCCTGCTCAACGTGCCGCTGGCCGCGCTCGCCGTCGTGGTGATCCTGCGCGTGCTGCACGTCCCGCACCAGCCCGTACGCCACCGTCTGGACTACGGCGGGGCGCTGGCGCTCGCCGTCGGTATCGTCCCCCTGCTCGTCATCGCCGAGCAGGGCAGGACCTGGGGCTGGCTCTCCGGCCCGGCCCTGGCCGCGTACGGCACCGGACTGACCGGCCTGGTCCTCTTCGTGCTGATCGAGCGCCGGATGGGCGACGCGGCCCTGCTGCCGCCGCGACTGTTCCGGATCCGGGCGTTCCGGCTGGGCGCCGTCCTGCACTTCGTCGTCGGCATCGCCATGTTCGGCACCATGACGACGCTTCCGCTCTACCTGCAGCTGGTGAAGGGCATGAGCCCGATGGCGGCCGGGCTGGCCACACTGCCCACCGTGGTGGCGAACGTGTCGGTGACGCTGCTGGTCGGGCGGCTGATGTCCAGGACGGGTAAGTTCAAGACCCATCTGGTGCTGGGCATCGGCTCGTTGACGCTCTCCCTGGTGGTGTTCGCGACGCTCCGCGCGGACAGCCCTCTGTGGTACGTCGCCATCGGCATGCTGTTCATGGGCGCCGGACTCGGCGCGGCGATGCAGACCATCACCACGCTCGCGCAGTCGGAAGTGCCGCGCGGCGACATGGGAGCGGCGACCGCGGCGGTGAACTTCTTCCGCTCCAACGGCGGCACGGTGGGCGCCGCCGCCTTCCTCTCCCTCCTCTTCTCCCTCGCGGGCACGCGCATCACCGAACGCCTCACCACGGCGTTCGCCGAGCCGGCCTTCCGCCGTATCACCGAGGAACCCGGCAACGCCCGCGCGCTGGACGGCGTACTGCGGGCCGACGGAACCGTGGATCTGCGGGACTCGGCCTTCCTCCGCGCCCTCGATCCCCGCGCCGCCCAGCCTTTCCTGGAGGGCTACGTCAGCGCCATGCAGGTCGTCTTCCTCACCGGAGCCGCCGTCGGCCTCACCGCCTTCGCGATCGCCGCCTGGCGGGTACCGGACACCAGGCTGTCGGACGACTGAGGAGAGGAGACGACAGCGCCACACCGTCCACGACTCCCGCCGGGCGGGGACGGATCCGAGCGAGTGGCGAGGAGCGGTGGGAGTGGCGGGGAGCGGTGGCGAGTGGCGAGGAGCCCGTCCGCCCCCGGTCACTCCCGGGCGGGCCCGGTGCCACGGTCTCCCCGGCGGCGTCGGCGAGTTGCTCGGGCGTCCCCGCCTCGGCCCAGTGCCCCGGTGTCCTGGGCCGCGACGCGCCAGGTCGTACGCTCCGACGTACCGTCGGGTCCGGTCACGGTCCGCAGGGTTCCGGGCCGCCGCACGCTCATGACGCGCCCCGTCCCACCGTGTTGGACACCTCCCGGCGGCGGGTGAGCGGGGTGCGCAGGCCGAGGTGGTCGCGCAGGGTGGTACCGGTGTACTCGGCGCGGTAGACGCCGCGTTCCTGCAGCTCCGGTACGAGCAGGTCGACGATGTCGTCGAGTCCGTCCGGGATGAGGTACGGGGTGATGTTGAAGCCGTCGACCGCACCGTGCCGCACGAAATGGGCGAACTTGTCGGCGAGAGCGGACGGGGTGCCCACATGGCCGCGCTGGGGGCCGAGCGCGATGACGGTCTCGCGCAGTGACCATCCGTTCGCCTCGGCCCGCGCCCGCCACTCGGCCACGACCGCTCGCGGATCGGTGACGCGGCGGGCGCCGAAGGAACCGTCGTTCCCGGTGACGACCGGATCCTCCTTCGGCAACGGGCCGTCCGCGTCGCGGTCGGACAGATCGATGTTCCACAGCAGCCCGGCGATCCCCAGAGCCGTGGCCGGAGTGACCTGCTGGAGCCGGATCCAGCGCTTCTTCTCCAGCGCCTCGGCCTCGGTGGCGCCGAGGATGATCTCGGTGCCGGGCAGGATCCGCAGATCGTCCTCGGGCCGTCCCGCGGCCCGCAGCCGGCGCCGGATGTCCTCGGCGAAGCCGAGCGCGTCGTCGAAGTCGGTGCCGTGCGCGGAGAAGATGACATCGGCGTTGCGGGCGGCGAAGTCGCGTCCCTCGTCCGAGTCGCCGGCCTGGAAGATGACGGGGTGGCCCTGGGCGCTGCGGGGCAGAGTCGGTGCGAGGTCGACGTCGAAGTGTTCTCCCCGGTGGCGCACGTGGCGTACGGCGCCGGGCACCGACCAGCTCGGTGCGCCCGTGGAACCGGCGGTCGCCCCTTCCTCCCAGCCGTCCCAGAGGGCGCGGGCCACGGTGAGGAACTCCTCCGCGCGCCGGTAGCGGTCGGCGTGGTCGAGGTAACCGCCCCTGCGGAAGTTGGCGCCGGTCCAGGAGTTGTCGGTGGTGACCACGTTCCAGCCCGCCCGTCCCGCGGAGAGCAGGTCGAGGCCGGACAGCCGACGGGCGAGGTCGGCGGGTTCGTTGAAGGTGGAGTTGGAGGTGGTGACCAGGCCGATCCCGCGAGTGACGGCGGCCAGCGCGGCGAGCTGGGTGATGGCGTCCGGCCGTCCTGCCACGTCGAGGTCGTGGATCCGGCCGTCGACCTCGCGCAGCCGCAGCCCTTCACCGAGGAAGAACGCGTCGAACAGGCCGCGTTCGGCGGTCCTGGCGACCGTGCGGAAGGAGGCCGGGTCGATCTGGGAACCGCTCTCCGGGGCGGACCAGATGGTCCAGTGGTTGACGCCCTGGAAGAACACCCCGAGGTGCAGCCGGGCGTCCGGCCGGGGTACGTCGAGGGGATCGGTACGGGTCATCGGGGGTCCTCCTGGGCGGCCGCGGGGGTGAAGCGGCTGGCGGGGCGCGGCAGACCGAGCGTCGAGCGCAGGGATGTACCGGGCAGTGGGCGGGAGGTCAGGCGCTGTTCGGCGAGGGCGGGCAGTACGAGGCGGGAGAGGACGGGCAGGTCCTCGTCCAGTACGAGGGGACGCAGCCGCACACCGTCGACGTGGTCGCTCAACTCGCCGAGAAGCGCGACCAGCTGACCGGACGTGCCGATGTGGCGCAGCCGTCCGTGGTCGGGCCACGGCGCGTGCCGTCCGAGATCGGCGACGCGCTCGGCAGCGGTGGCGTCCGGTGTGTCCAGCGCGACCTCGACCTCGGCGAAGACGCGGGGCGCACCGGCGGCGGCGACGGCGGTGGTGATCGCCGCGAGGTCCCGGCCCGCGACCAGGGCGACGTCGAGCCGAGCGGCGGGGACCGTGTCCGGCCGGCCCAGGACGACGAGCTGCCCCTGAGGCGGGCGCGGGACGATCGCCGGGCCCTTGACCGTGTAGGTCTCCCCGGCGAAGTCGACGTAATGGAGCCGGTCGCGGTCCAGGTAGCGGCTCGTGGCCACGGAACGGATGACCGCGTCGTCCTCCCACGAGTCCCACAGCGCGCGGACCACGTCCACACCGTCGCGGGACTCCCGGGCCCGCGCGGCCGCGCCGTCGACCAGGGGGCGTCCCCAGGCACGGGCCGCCTCGGGGCGGTCCTCCTGCGCCACCACCCACCCGGCCCGCCCGGCGGAGATGTGGTCCAGGGACGCCAACTGGCTGGAGACATGGAAGGGTTCGGCGTACGTGAGCGCGACGACGGGAGCGATCCCGATGGTGCTCGTGGACGCGGCGGCGAAGGCCGCCCGCTCCACCGCGCCGATCCTCCCGACCGGATCCGGTGGGGCGCCGGGCGGCAGTGTGCTGTCGTCCAGGGTGATCAGGGTGAATCCGGCGCTCTCCGCCACCGCCGCGACACCGGCCACCCGGCGCGGGGTGAGGAGCCGGTCGGGGGAGTGGGCGGCGCGGCGCCAGGCCGCCGGATGGGAGCCTTCGCCGTCGAGTTCGACGGCGAGGTGCAGGGAGGGGGCGGGCATGGAGGCATCCTTCCGGGAGGACGGGGATCTCTGGGACTCGACGCGAACGGCCGGGGCTTCGAGGGTGGCGGCGACCGGGCCGTCCGACGTTCACGGCAGCTCGAAGCGACGGCCGTCGGCGAACGGCTCACGGGTATGGACGTCCCGTCGTACGGAACTCATCACTCGCCTTCCGGGCGCGCGGGCCGCCAGCCCAGTTCGGGCGCGACCAGATGGCGTACGTCGTGCAGGATCTGCTCGTACTCCTCCCGCCGGAACTCGTAGGGCAGTTCGAGACGCAGCTCCGACACGGCCGGGACCACGGGGTCCGCCGCCAGCTGTGTCAGGATCTGCTCCGCCGTGCCGGCCACGTCGGGGGCGAAGAGGGTCCGCCGGGGACCCTGGGGGGCCAGGGTGCGGGCCTGCCTGCTCGCCGCGTACTCCCGGTAGCGGACGCGGGTGGCCCGGTCGGCGCTGTCGAACGGCACGATGACACGGCCCAGCGCGACGCGGGCGGCGGACCCGGCCCGCCCGTACGCGGCGAGAAGTCCCGACTGCGCGGTGGTGAAGTCGTCGGTGTTCTCACCCGTGACGATGTTGCCCGTCAGCAGGTTGAGGCCGTGCTCGGCGGCCCAGCGGACCGAGCGCAGGCTTCCGCCGCCGTACCAGATCCGCTCCGCCAAGGCGGGGTTGTGCGGTTGGAGCCGCGGTCGCTGGGTGTTGCCCGGCGACTGGATCACGGTGTCGGGGCCGCCCAGAAACCCGCCGCGCAGGTGGTCGACGACGCGGGCGATCCTGCCGTAGGACAGGTCGAAGGAGCGCCAGTCGCCGTCGTACACCAGATCTCCGAGCAGTTCGGCGTGCGGCATCCCCGTGCTGAAGCCGATCTGGAGCCGCCCGCGGGAGAGCACGTCGGCCAACGACAGGTCCTCGGCCAGCCGGAACGGGCTCTCGTAGCCGATCGGGATGACCGCCGTGCCCAGCTCGACCCGCTCGGTCCGCTGACCGGCCGCGGCCAGGAACACCGCGGCCGAGCCGACACCGTGTTCGAGATGGCGTTGCCGGATCCAGGCGCCGTCGAAGCCGATCCGTTCGCCGTACTCGAACAGCCGCAGTGTCTCCTCCAGCCCGGTGTACGGAGCGGCGTCGTCGAAGTTGCCCGGGGTGAGGAAGGCGAGCGAGGTGATCGTCATACGGTCCTCGTCCTCAGATCGTGGCCGCCTCGGCGGCCGGGGATCGCCGCGAGGAGTTCGCGGGTGTACGCGTGGCGGGGCCGGGTGAAGAGGTCGTCGGGGGCGCCCGTCTCGACGACGCGGCCGGCCCGCATGACCGACACCTGGTGCGCTATCTGCCGCACGACGGCCAGGTCGTGCGAGATGAAGAGGTAGGCCACACCGGTCTCGGCCTGCAACTCGGCCAGCAGCGCGAGGACTTGTGCCTGGACGGAGACGTCGAGAGCGGACACCGGTTCGTCGCACACCACCAGATCGGGAGAGAGCGCGAGAGCGCGGGCGATCGCCACGCGCTGGCGCTGCCCGCCCGACAGCTCCCCGGGACGACGCTCCAGCAGCGAGCCGGAGAGTGCCACCCGGTCGAGCAGGTCGCTCGCCCGTGCCAGCCGGGACGCCCGGTCGCCGACTCCGAACGCCCGGAGCGGCTCGGTGATCACCTCACCGATGGAGAACCGCGGGTCGAGCGAGGCGTACGGATTCTGGTAGACGAGCTGGGCCCTGCGGCGCAGCCGCCTGACCTGCCGGCCCCGGGCGGCGGTGACATCGACACCGTCGAACAGCACGCGTCCCGCGGTCGCGTCCGTCAGGCGGAGCACCAGACGGGCGGTGGTGGACTTCCCCGAGCCGGATTCGCCGACCAGCGCCAGGGTCCGGCCGCGGTGGAGGGTGAGGCTGACGTCGTCGACCGCCCGCACCGTCCGGGACCCGCCGCCCGCGCGGGGCATCCGGAACTCCTTGACCGCGCCCCGCACCTCGACCAGCGGCGCCGCGCCTCCGGTGCCCGGGGGAGCGGGTGCGGGGGCGCGCGGGCGGGCGGTGGACAGGCTCGGCGCGCTGGCCAGCAGCCTTCGGGTGTAGTCGTGTCGGGGGGAGGCGAGGATGTCACGCGTGGGACCGGCCTCGACCACCCGTCCCCGCTCCATGACGACCAGGTTCTGGGACCGGTCGGCGGCGACCGCGAGATCGTGGGTCACCAACAGGACCGAGGTGCCCCGTTCCTCGGTGAGGCCCTGCAGATGGTCGAGGATGACGCGCTGCACGGTGACGTCGAGCGCGCTGGTCGGCTCGTCCGCGATGATCAGCTCCGGTCCCGCGGCGATGGCGATCGCGATCAGGACCCGTTGCCGCAGTCCGCCGGAGAGTTCGTGCGGGTACTGCCGGGCGCGGACGGCCGCGTCGGGCAGACCCGCCCGGTCCAGGACGGCGATCGCCTCCAGCGGCGCGGAGCGGCGGGTCGCCAGCCCGTGGACGCGCAGGACCTCGGCGACCTGTTCGCCGACGCGCTTGACCGGGTTGAGCGACACCGACGGGTCCTGTGGGACCAGGCCGATCCGGGCGCCGCGTACGGTGCGCAGCTCCGCCTCCGTCAGGGAGGCGAGTTCGTGCCGGCCGAAGCGGATCGTACCCGCGTCGACGCTGCCGTTCGCCGCCAGCAGCCGGACGACGGCATGGGCCACGGTGCTCTTGCCCGATCCGGACTCGCCGACCACGGCCGTCACTTCGCCCGGCGGCACGTCGAGGTCGACGTCCCGCACGGCCCGCACCGTGCCCCCGCGGGTCCGGTACGACACCGTCAGGCCGCGGATCCGCAGCGGGAGACCCCGTCCGGTGGCCGGTCGCGCGCTCTGTGATGTCGTCACGTTCTCATCCGTTCCGGGATCGTTCGCCAGGGGGCCGGTCATCGCTGCCGGGACCATTCGCCGTCCAGCGCCCGTGCGACGCGGTTGGTGGCCAGTACGGTCGCGGCGATCGCCAGTCCTGGCAGGGCGGTGAGCCACCAGGCGTTGGCCAGGTAGTTGCGGCCGTCGGAGATCAACGTGCCCCACTCCGGCGCGGGCGGCGGGGCTCCGTAGCCGAGGAAGCTCAGCGCCGACACGGCCAGGATCGAGGAGCCGAGATCGAGGGTGGCCAGGACGATCACAGGACCGGCCGCGTTGGGCAGGATGTGCCGGCCCAGCACCGAGTACCAGCGGGCCCCGCAGGAGCGTGCCGCCTCGACGAAGACCGCCTGCCGCACCCGCAGCACCTCGGCCCGCGCCACCCGGGCGAAGCCCGCGACCCCGGCGATCCCCACCGCGACCGCCACTTTCACCGTCCCGTACCCCAGCGCGGTGACCAGCGCCAGGGAGAGGAACAGCGCCGGGATCGACAGCAGTACGTCGACGAAGCGCATCAGCACGTCGTCGACCCAGCGGCCGACGAACCCGGCGACCAGACCGATCAGGCTGCCGACCACGAAGGCGACCACCACCGCGATCAGCGTCGCCTTCAACGACAGTTGCGCACCGTGGACCACCCGGGAGAACACATCACGTCCCAGTTCGTCCGTGCCGAACCAGTGCGCGGCGCTCGGGCTCCGGAAGTTCTGCGACGGCACCCCTGTCAGCGGATCCCGCGAGGTGAACAGCCCCGGCCGGAACGAGGCCAGCACCACCAGGACGACGACGAGGCCCGACAGCACCAGGCCGGGGCGGCGCACCAGGAACCGCAGGACCCGCCGGACAGCTGCGCCTCCCCCCGCTCCCGGCCCCGCTCCCGGACCGGCTCCCGGGCCGGGAGGGTGGCCGGGGCCGAGCACGGCCCCGGCGGCGTCATGGGCAAGCCCCTGGCTCATGCGACACCCGCCTTCCTGCCCGAGGCCGCCACGATCCGCGGGTCCAGCAGCGGATAGACGAGGTCGACGATCAGGTTCGTGAGTACGAAGATCAGCGCACCGAACACCACCACCCCCTGGACCAGCGGGATGTCCTGCGCCGTGACCGCGGCCGCCGTCACCCGGCCGAGGCCGTCGCGCGCGAACACCGTCTCGACGACCACCGAACCGGCGACGAGCTGCCCCACCAGGAGGCCGACCACGGTCAGCGCGGGCAGGGACGCGTTGCGCAGCGCGTGCCGCAGATGGACCCGCCACCGCCCGGCGCCCTTGGCGCGGGCAGTCTCCACATAGGGCTGGTCCAGCGCGGTGAGCAGGCTCTTGGACAGCACCTGCGCGATCTGCGCGCCGGTCGGGATCGCCAGCGTCACGGCAGGCAGGACCAGCCCCCGCAGCCCGTCGTTGCCGAAGGCCGGGAACCAGCGCAACCGGAAGGAGAACGACTCCACGAGCAGAAGCCCCACCCAGAACGTGGGGACCGAAACCCCCAACGGCGGCAACGAGAGCAGCAGTTGCCGCAGCCACCGCCGCGTGGTGCAGGTCGCCGACACGGCCAGACCACCGCCGAGAACCACCGCGAGCAGCAGCGCGGCGCCGGTCAACTGCAGGGTCCCGGGCAGCGCGTCCGCGAGGGTCGAGGTCACCGGCCGGCCGGTGGAGATCGCGTCACCGAGGTCCCCCCGTACCGCCCGGCCGAGGTAGTCGGCGTACTGCGCCAGTACCGGCTTGTCGAAGCCGTACTGGTGCCGCAGCGCCGCGAGCTGCGCCGGGTCGATCTCGGCCGAGTCCGATCCGGCGCCGGCCATCGCCGAGACCGGATCGCCTGGCAGGAAGTCCAGGACGAGGAACGACAGCGTGTAGGCCGCCCACAGCACACCGATCGCCTGCGCGAGACGTTTGAGCACATAGCCGCGCATTCCCTATCCGATCCAGGTGTCGTGCAGCTGGATCCGGCTGGAGGCGTCGAAGTCCAGGTGGTGCACCTTCCTGGACACGCCCAGCTGGGTCAGCAGCTCCACCACGGGAACGACGTAGGCGTTGCGTACGATCAACTGCTGTGCCTCGCCGACCAGTCGTGTCCGCTCGGCCGGATCGGTGGTCGCCGCCTGCCGGGTCAGCAGCGAGTCCAGCGGGCTCTTCGGCAGGTGGTAGGCGTTGACCAGAGCGGTGGAGTACTGGGTGCGCAGGATGTCCGGATCGGCCCGCGTCAGATTTCCCCAGAGCCCGTCGAAGTCCCCCGACTGCTGGACCTGGGCGATCTGGGCGATCTGCAGCTGCTTGAGCACCACGTCGATGCCGACGGCCTTGAGCTGCTGCTGGATCAGCTCCAGCGCGGGCTGGTTCGTGGTCGAGTTCGCGAACCACTTGACGGTCAGGCTCAGTCGGGTGCCGCCCTTGGCGCGGATGCCGTCGGCGCCCGCCTGCCAGCCAGCCGAGTCCAGCAGGGACGCCGCCTTCGCCGCGTCGAAGGGCAGCTGCGCGGTCAGGTCCCGGTAGTCGGGAGTGGTGTGCGCCAGGATGCTGGTCGCCTGCCTGGTGCCGGTCGGGTACACGGTGTCGGCGATCTGCCGCCGGTCCAGGGCGTACGAGATCGCCTGCCGCACCCGCACGTCCTTGAGGACGGGACGGGAGTTGTTCAGCCCCAGATTGAACACGGAACCGGGATTGGCACGCTGGGCCAGGCGCGCCTGACCGCCCTTCAGCGTCGGCTCGTTCGCCTTGCCGACACCGCCGATCGCGTCGACCTGACCGGACTGCAGACTGCCGACCCGGACACCGGCCTCGGGCACCACTTTGAACACGAGCTTGTCCAGGTACGCCTCGCCCTTCTTGCTCCACAGCGGGGAACCCCAGGCGTATCCGGTGCGCTTCGCCAGCGTGACCGACTGGTTCTGCACATAGCTCTTGAGCACGAAGGGACCCGATCCGACCACCCCTTCCGCGCACCGCTGCTCCGGCGTCCTGCGGACACTCGCCGCCGACTCGATTCCCAGCGAGTGCGTGGAAGTGGCCTGGAGGAACTGCGCGTTGGGCTCCTTGAATCTCACCCGGACGGTGAGCGGATCGAGCGCGGTGGTGCTCTCGACGCCGCTCAGGTAGCCGCGGGGCAGGGTCGCCAGGGCGCCCAGCTCCGGTACCGCGTCGAAGTTGTCCTTGACCACCTGCGCGGTCAGCTTCGTACCGTCGCTGAAGGTGACACCCGGCCTGAGCCGAAAGGTGAACGTGGTGGCGTCCGGGCTGACGTCCCAGCTCTTGGCCAGCCACGGTGTGATCTTGCCGGTCTTCGGGTCCTGGTCGGTGAGGGAGTCCACGATCTGCCGCAGCGAGTAGATGGTGTCGTTGCTCCCCACCTGCTGCGGATCCGCGCAGCCGGCGTCGGAACTCACCGCGAAGGTCAGGGTGCCGCCGGACGTGGCCCGGCCGCCGCCTGCGCCGGGTGCGCCGTCGCCCGCCCCGCAGGCGGTGAGCAGGGCGCCGGTGGTCAGGAGGGCGGCCGACGCCGCCCATCGGGCGGGCCTGGAGCCCGCATGTGGTGTCACGGAGGATTCTCCTACTCGTGTCGCCACCCGCGTGGTGCCGTGCGGATCACGGCCGCGCGTGGGCGTTCCGCCCCGCCCGGCGTGAGACGGCGGGCGGGGCCGTGCTGTTGAGACGAGGCGGGCGTGGACGGACACCGACGGCCGCGGAACAGGTCCGCGCGGACCGGTGGCACCGCGCGAGGCCGCGGGGTGACCGGGGGAAGCGGCGGGCGCCGACGGACGTCAGCCGGTCCCGGGGAACCAGGGTAGTTTGGATCAGGCCGGAGGAGGGAGCCCACGCGGAGCGGATGGGGTCTCCCCTGGTCGAGCGAAGCCGAGACCTTGGGGATGACTGACGACAACGCGGCGAGGCGCGGTGCCAGGGCTCGCGAGCCCGGCATGATCCAAACGAGAGGCCCTAGGTCAGACCCGACACAGACAGCCGGCGCAGCGCCGCAGGTCGATGTGGCGGCGGCGCGAGAATCGCGAGTACACCGTGGTGGCAAGGAGGAAGGCGCTTGAGGTACGAAGGTCAACGCTGTGCCGCATACCGGTCCTCCACATCTCCGGCCCCGTCGAGGGGCAGACGCTTGCCGGGATCACCGATGACCCCTGCCGGGCTTTCACCTGGAGCACCCCACCGCGTCGGAGGGTTGCCGGTCAGCAAGCCAGGGCTTGACGCTGACACTCGATGCCGGTCGCGATCGTACGGAGCGGCGCTGCCCTACGTCAATGCCCGGCGGAGGCGCCGGGCGCGACCGGACTCCGCCGCGACCGGCCATTACCGCGACCGGACTGCGCCGCGGGCGCCCCCGTTCACGCGGCGTCGGGTACCGCGTCGCTCCGGCCCCGGAAGGCGGGCTGACCGGCCAGACGGCGTACGTACTCCCCGAGCCGCGGGTACGGGCGCGGAGCGCGGACCGGGCCGAGATGGACGAGCGCCACCCACAGATCCACGTCCGCCGCCGTCAGGGCCTCGCCCAACACGTAGGGCCGGCCGCTGAGATGACGGTCCAGGTGCGAAAGCGCCGCCGAGCGTCCGGAGGGCTGGGCGGCCGGGGTGACATGCCGCTCCAGCAGATCGCGCAGGGCGTCGATGTCCGGGGCCAGGTTCGGCGTGTCGAGCAGCGGGGTCCCGTCGCGGCCGGGGAACAGGCCCGCCAGGTCGCGGAGGATGTCGGGGGTGTGGTCGCTGACGACGCGTCCGCTCCAGCGGTCGCGCAACGCCGGTACGGTCAGCGGCCCGTCGTAGTGGTGGACCGTGGCCTCGTAGGCGCCGCGCAGCGCGGCGAAACCGGCAGGGGTCTCGGCCGGGTGCGTCAGCAGCGTGGTGGCGACCGTCTCTCCGAGGCCGAGCAGGTCGAGGGTGATCGAGACGCGCAGGGAGCGGGGGCACCCCGCCGACAGGAAGAGGTCGTAGCGGTGCGGCGCCGGGTAGAAGCCGCCGGCCAGACCCACGCCGATCCGGCTGCGGGAACGGTGCGGGCGGCGGACCGCGGTCGCCTTGGGGCGACGCGCCGACGCGGACGACGTGGGCTGACAACCGGTGGTGGTGGCCGTGCTGGAGCTGCGCGATGTTGTCTCGGGCATGACTCTCCCTTGGGAAACGAGGAGACCACCGCGGCCTTGTGGGCGCCGGCGGCCGAATGCGGAGCGACTGCGCTCTGACGCACCGGTCCTGATCGCACGGACCGGAGGCGGATCAGTAAGCGCTGGAGACGCGGGAGAGATCGATATGCAGGCGCCTCGTCAAGTCGTTCCTGGGCATTGCCACCCGTTTCACCTCCGGGGCCCGCGAGAAGCGGACCCACGCCGTGGGCGCTGACAACCGTGACCGTGCACACCAGTCTCGGTGCACTCAGTGACGACGTCAAGAAAGCCGGGCGTACGGTCTCACCTGTCGGTCGTGGAGCTGCTGGAAGGCGGCGAGATCGGCGGTGGCCGCCCGCGGCGGATAGTCGGGTTCGCCGTGGCGGGGGCCGGCTGCCCGATGCGGCTGGGCCGGTCCATGCCGCGCGGGTGCCGGTGTCCCGCACGGGACACCGGCACCCTGACGGCGGGTCGTCAGCCCTGGGCGATGCCGAGGGCCAGGCTGCCGGTGTACCCGGCGGAGGGGGAGCCGGTGACGGTCATGAGCCCCGCGGCGGTGCCTCCGTTGCCGTAGATCCCGTCCTGCGCGAGCGTGGTGCGCGCCACGGTGTTGGTCGAGTACGGCGAGACGCGGGCGACGGCCGTGGTGATCGCCTCGTCCACGAACAGCTGGCCGGTGTGCAGCTCCCTCCCACCGCGGAAGGAGCCGTCGGAGGTCAGTGTGACGTTGGTGTGCACCTTGACGTGGATGTGTACGCACCGGCCCCGGTACCAGCCCGGATAGATCGTCGTGATGGTGGCGACGCCGTCGGTGCCGGTCAGCACGCCGCCCCGCAGGAAGGTGCCGTTGTCGGGCTCCTGGTGCCCGTTGGCGCCGACGAAGCCGGAGTACTCGCCGAGCGCGTCGCTGTGCCACAGCTCCACGAGCGCCCGGTTCAGCGGCGCGCAGGTGCTGTTGTCCACGACGGTGAGGGCCAGCTTGAGCGCGATGCCGGGCTTGCCCTCGGTGAGGTCGGCGCGCACGAGCGCGCCGTCGAGGTAGTACGGGCCTTCCGTCAGCTCCTTGGTGAGCGTGCACACGGCCGCCGCGGCGACCGGCGCCGTGCGGTCGGTCTCGTCCTCCGCCGCCGTCGGCTGCCGGGAGCCGACGGCGCCGACGGCGAGCGCGGCGGCCGTGGCGCCGCTCCCGAGCAGTACGGTGCGGCGCCGGATACGGGGTTCGCTGTTGTCTGTCATGGACACGGCACCGTAGGGAGATCACCTGTCAGGCGGCTGTGAATCGGGCAAAGTGACGTGGTGTCAAGACGCGGACCGGTCGCGGTCGGACCGCCGTGCCCCGGGCTCTCGCTCACGTCCGGAGGAGGTGGCTCCCTGGACGGATCCGCGCCGCGTGACCGGGAAGGGCGGCGGTACGGGGACGACGCACACGACCGCGCCCGCCGCGACGAGGCCGCCCGCGCCCCGGAGGCGTCGACCCGGTTCCGCGCCCCCGGACGCGTCGCGTGCCACTCCCGCGGTCACGCCGGGTGAGACCCCGGCCGTCCGATCCGGTATCCGGCCCGGCCCGGCCCGGCACCGCGCTCCGCCGGTTGTTGCGCCTTCGTGAAATGCGGCCGTCAGCCCTTGCGGGCATCGCCGGACGGCTGCATACAGTTGCATACACACCGGCCGGAGCCGTGACAACGAGCCGCACCATCCTCCCTACGCCTCGGAGACGTACCACCATGGAAGAGATCACCTACGCGCACCCGACGGTCGCGGAGGGAATCGCGGCGATCCGCGCCGGTTCCCCGTTCGTCTACGGCCTGACCAACTACGTCGCCGCCAACCTCAGCGCCAACGTGCTGCTGGCTGTCGGCGCGGGCCCCGCCATCGGCGCCGCGGCGGACTTTCCCACGGTCTTCCCGGCCGCCGCCGGCGCCGTGTGGATCAACGCCGCCGCGCTCATCGCCAACCCGGCCGAACCCGTCACCGCCGCCGCCCGAACCGCCGACGCGGCGGGCACCCGCTGGGTGCTGGACCCGGTGGCGGTGGGGGCGGGAGCCGTCGCGTACGACGCGTTCGTCGCCTCCCTGCTGGCGTACCGGCCCACCGTGATCCGGGGCAACGCCAGCGAACTGACCGCCCTCGCGGGCGGCCACAGCACGGGCCAGGGCGTGGAGACCACCCTCTCCTCCGAGGACGCCGTCGGCGCCGTCGAGGACCTGGCCCGGCGCACCGGGGCGGTCGTCGCCGTCAGCGGCCCCACCGACTACGTCACCGACGGCACCCGCACGCTGGCGGTGCCCGGGGGCGATGTCCGGCTGACCCGGGTGACCGGCGCCGGGTGCGCCCTCGGGGCGCTGATCGCCGGGGCGCTCGCCGTCGTGCCGGACGCGCTGACCGCCACCGCGGTCGCGCACGCCGCGTATGCCGCCGCCGCCGAACGCGCGGGCGCGCGCACCACCGGCACCGGCTCCTTCGCCGTCGCCCTGCTGGACGAGCTGTCGCTGCTCGCCGCCTGAGTACCCCGTCGTGCCACCCCTCCCGGGAGCCCCCTTGACCACCGACGATCCCCGCACCACTCCTCGCATGCACTTGGCGGCCTTCCTCAACGCGGGCCCCCAGGGAACCGTCGGCTGGCGTCACCCCGACGCGGGCGACGGCTTCCTCACGGCCGCCCACTACACCCGTATCGCCCGTGTCCTGGAGGGCGCGGGCTTCGACCTGGCGTTCGTCCCCGATTCGCTGGCCGTGCCCCGCGGCCTCAAGGACTCCTTCGATCCCGCCGTCACCTGGGGTACGGGCACCCCGCGCCTGGACCCGATCCCCGTCATCACCCTGATGGCCGCCGCCACGGAGCACCTCGGTGTCGCCGCCACCGTGTCCACCGGCTACCAGGAGCCCTTCCACGTCGCCCGCTCCATGGCCACCCTGGACCATCTCGTCGGCGGCCGGGCCGGGTGGAACGTGGTCACCAGCTTCCAGGACGCGGAGGCGCAGAAC
Organism: Streptomyces corynorhini; assembly: GCF_003346515.1. Taxonomy (GTDB): domain Bacteria; phylum Actinomycetota; class Actinomycetes; order Streptomycetales; family Streptomycetaceae; genus Streptomyces; species Streptomyces corynorhini. Next base: position 21,609 of record NZ_QQNA01000044.1, on the reverse strand, counting down.
TTCGGCCAGGACAAGCTCCCCGCACGCGCGGCCCGTTACGCGAGAGCGGAGGAGTTCCTGGAGGTCACCGCTCAGCTCTGGGACAGCTGGGCCGACGACGCGATCGTCGCGGACAAGGAGAGCGGCGTCTTCGGCCGCCCCGACCGGGTGCGCGCCGTGGACCACCGGGGCGAACGATTCGCTGTGCGCGGCCCGTTGAGCGTGCCCCGGCCGCCGCAGGGCTACCCGGTGATCATCCAGGCCGGCGCCTCCCCGGCCGGGCGGGACTTCGCGGCCCGCTGGGCGGACGTCGTCTTCTGCAGCCACGAGTCGCTGGAGTCGGCCGTCGCCTTCTACGCCGACGTCAAGGCCCGCGCCGCCGCCCACGGCAGGGACCCCGAGCAGCTCAAGGTCCTCCCGGCCGCGACGACCGTCGTGGGCACCGACCTGAAGGACGCGCTCGCCAAGCACGCCGAGTTCACCGGACTCGTCCACCCGGAGGCGGGGTTGTCGCGGCTCGCCTACCACGTCAACGTCGACCTCACCCGCTACGACCTCGACGGCCCCCTGCCCTCCCTGGCGGAGGTCGGAGTCGAGGGCCACTACCGCGAGGTGGTCGAGTTCGCGGAGCGGGAGAAGCTCAGCGTGCGCGAGATCGGCCGCTGGTACGGCGCCCGTACCGAGGGCGACATGATCGGCTCGGCCTCGGACATCGCCGACACCATGGAACAGTGGCTCGACGCGGGCGCGGCCGACGGCTTCATGATCCAGGCCACCCATGTCCCCGCCGCCTTCGAGGAGTTCGCCGAGCAGGTCGTACCCGAACTGCGCCGCCGCGGCCTGGTACGCACGGCCCACACCGGCGGCACCCTGCGCGACAACCTCGGGCTCGCCCGGCCCGGCCGGGACGAGTGGCGCCGCCGCGCCCGCTCCGCCGAGGGAGGCCGCCCGTGACCGCCTCCGACGCCTCCGACGCCTCCGGACCTGCCACCCCCGGACCCGCGCCCTCCGGCCCCGCCGCCTCCGCCCTCGTCGACGCGGCCTGGCTCCACCGCCACCTGGACGACGTCGTGCTTCTCGACGCCAGTGTGGACCGGCGCACCGGACCTGACGGGACCACCGACTACGCCGACGGCCTCGCCCTGCACACCGAACGCCGCATCCCGGGCGCCCGCTTCGCCGATCTCACGGCCCGCTTCTCCGACCCCCTCGCGCCCTTCCCCTTCACCCGCCCGACCGCCGGACGCATCGCCGCCCACGCCCGCGAACTGGGCATCCGCCGGGACTCCACCGTGGTCGTCTACGACCGCCTCACCGGCGCGTGGGCGGCGCGGGTGTGGTGGCTGCTGCGGTCGGCGGGCATCACACGCGTACGGGTCCTCAACGGCGGGCTCCGCGCGTGGGAAGAGTCCGGCCTGCCGGTGACCGACGGGCGCGAGGAGCCCCCGGTACCGGGCGACGTCGAAGCGGCCCCGGCCCGCGACCACTTCACCGGTCTGGCCCGGATGCGCCGGATCGCCGACGGCGACGACCCCACCCCGGCCGTCTGCGCCCTGCGCCGCACCGAGTACCAAGGCGACCCCGGCCGTCCCCGCTCCGGACACATCCCCCGGACCACGAACCTGCCGTACGCCGATCTGCTCGGCCCCCACCACACCCTCGACCCCGCGCACACCGCCCGCCTGGCAGCCGCACACGGGCTGCGCCGGGGCGCCGGTACGGTCCTGTACTGCGGTGGTGCGATCAACGCGGCCGGACTGGCCCTCGCCCTGCACGAGATCGGCATCGACGACGTCGTCCTCTACGACGGCTCGCTCAGCGAGTGGCGGGCCCACCCGGGCCTGCCGCTGACGACCGGCGACGAAGCGGGCGGCTGATCCGTGCGGATCGCCGCCGTGACGCGCCGCTCCCGGATCGGGCATGATCGGTCCCGGCCCCCGGTCGGACGACGAGGATGCGGATGAAGAGCACACGGGACACGGTCCACGACGAACTCAAGCACCGTCTGACCTCCGGGTACTACCCGCCGGACGCCTCGCTCGTACCGCTCGCGCTCAGCGAGGAGTTCGCGGTCTCCCGCACCCCGGTGCGCGAGGCCCTGGCCCTGTTGGAGCGGGACGGACTGCTGGTCCCCACCCGGCGCGGCTTCGCCCTGCGCCTGCGCTCGGACGAGGAGATGCTCGAACTCTTCGAGACCCAGGCCGTGCTGGACGCCACCGCCGCGGCGTCGGCGGCGCTCCGCCGGGGCCCCGTCGACCTCGCCCGGCTGGACGCGCACCTCGACCACGCCGAGTCCCTGGACGACCCCGCCGAGATCCGGCGCAGCCTGAACGCCTGGCACGACACCGTGCGCCAGGCCGCCCACAACCGAACCGTCGCCGCCTTCCTGCACACCCTGGACGCCCAGGTGAAGACCAGCGCGCCCTGGCGCACTCCCGAGGCCGCCGGCACCTTCACGGACACCTTCGCGGACCACCGGACCGTCACCGCCGCGATCCGCGCCCAGGACGCCGAGGGCGCCCGTATCGCCATGCTCGGCCACCACGCCCACGACCGGGACCGGCGCATACGGCAACGCGTACGCGCGGAGCGGCCGTTCCCGGCCGACGGCACGCCGCCCGGTCCCCGCTGACCTGTTTCCCACCGGCAGTTCGGAGGACTGCCTTGCGCGCAGGTCCTGGCTTCGCTTTGATGGCGCTGACCTTCGGACGCCCGCCCGCTCCCTCGGTGAGATTCCGGGCGTTTCTCTCTCCCAGCCCCGGGAGAGCCGGGAGCGCCAGGTGGCCAACCCGTACATCGACGAGGCGCCGATCCCGGTCGAGGACCCGCACGGCCAACTGCACATCGTGTATTCGGCCAACGGCTCCTGGAGCGACCAGTACTGCATCGCCGATCTGCGGCTGCGTTCCGGCGGCGACCCCAGCTACGTAGGGGACTGGTACAAGTCCAACGGCTGTCTGTTCGGCTCCCACTCCGGCACCATGATGAAGGGCTGGACCGCCACCACCGAGGTCGACGGTCCCGGCAGCAACTCCTTCGCCCTGGTCGACGGCGACATCGACAACAGCCCGCCGTCCGGCCCACGCGCCCCCTTCGTCTACCACGCGGTCGCGAAGGGCACGCCCCTACTCCTGGTCCGCCCGGCAGTGGAGGAACGGCACGTTCGTCTGGTGGGGGAGCACCACCTACACCCGTGCCGACGTCCCCGGCGCCACCAGCGACACCGGTGCCGGGCTGAAGTTCTTCGAGTGACCACGGGCCGCGGGCTGCCGTGGGGGTCTTCCCCCACGGCAGCCCGCCTCCGGCGCGGTTCGCGCCGCGCTCAGCCCCGGGCGACCGAGATGCTGCCCTGGAGCCGTTCGCCGGACTCGTAGACCATGTACGGCACGCCGCCCTCGGTGCCGAAACTGGGCGAGGCGCTGCGGCCGTTGTCGGGGGCGCCGGCCGCGGACTCGTAGAAGCGGCCGAGATGGCGGCGGAGTGTGAAGTCCGCCCCGACCTCGGTGATCATGAGGTCGCCGCCGCTGGTCTTGTCCTTGTTGTAGACGACGAAGGCGCTGCCGCCCCGGGTCAGCAGATGGGGACCGCCGATGTTGACGGCGGACACGTCGTTGTGGCTGACCAGTGCCTTCTGGTCGAAGGTCCAGTTCCGGCCGTCCGCCGACCAGCCCCAGTGGATGTCGCGGTGGTTGGTGGTGTTGTTCAGCATGAACAACATCACGAAGTGGGCGTTCTTCGAGGGGAGTTCGTACGGGAAGACCCGGGCGTACGAGGTCTCCGTGGTGCCCGCGGGCAGCATGGACGTGGAGAGGACGACCTTGTCGTAGGTGAAGGTGATGCCGTCCTTGGAACGGGCCAGCCGCGTCGTGGTGTTCTCGCCGTGGAAGTAGAGCCACATCTCCTTGGCGCTCTCGTTCCACATGACGTGCGGGGAGGAGACGTGGCTGACGGAGTAGTGCGGCTGCCAGACGTTGGCGACGAGCGGATTGCGCGGGTACTCGGTGAAGGGCCCCTCGATGTGGTCCCCGTAGGCGAGGCAGATCCCGCCGGGCGCGTCGTGCGGCGCGTAGTAGAGGTAGTAGCGGCCCAGCGGCGCCGACAGCCGCCCGGCGGTTCCCCGGATGCACGGGAAGATGATCTCGCCGGTGGGGTTGTACGTGAGCTGACTGGGCTTCAGGAGGGTTTTGACGTAACGGTAGTCGGGGAATCCGCCGGGTGCGGCGGCCGCGGTCGCCGTGTCGCCCGGTGCGGCGAGGGCCGGTGCGGCGGCCGTGCCGACGGCGAGCGCCGCGGTGGTCGCGGCGGCCGACTTGAGGAGGATGCGGCGGCTGGGCTGGTGCGGCTGGTTCATGGGTGCTCCGTCCCGTACGTGGAGGGGTGAGTGCGCCGGAGGTCAGAGAGCGGTGGCGGCGGTGACGCAGAAACCGCCGAGGGCGACGAACCAGACGTAGGGAAGGGTGCGCGCCATGACCTGCTGGGGGCCGACCCCGGCGTACTGCGCGCTCCACACCGTCTGGGTACTGGTCGGGTCGGCGACACCGAACACCTGGTTGTACGACGCGGTGATGCCGAGCACGGCGACGGCCGGGTAGATGCCGGCCGCGATGAGGACGCCCGCGATACCGGCGCCGAGGCCGTACACGTTGAGCGGTCCGCGGTACAGGCACAGCGGCACCAGCACCGTGAAGACCACGACGAACAGCACCGGGTTCTGCGGGCTGACCGCCTTGACGAGCGGCGCGAGCGCGTCCACCGCGCCGGGGAGCTTGACCGCGGCGAGCAGGATGCCGATCGCCACGAACAGGGTGATGGGCGCCGCGGCCACCTCGAAGCCGCCGTACAGGGTGCGCAGCAGTCGGCGGTTCATGTCGCGCGGCCGGGTCGTCGTGACGAGCGCGTAGACCACCCCGGCCAGCAGCGAGGGGATGATCGCGATGTCGAAGCCGAGCGCCAGTACGAGGGGGACGACGGGGGTGAGCAGCGCGTACCACGGCGCGTCGCCGAGCCGGGCCCTGCGCTTGCCCGCCTTCGTGCGCGGGGTCTCGGTGCGGAAGGCCCAGGCGTGTTCGACACCGCGTCTGCGGGACTCGACGAGGACGAACATGACGGCGGCGAACAGCGCGAACGGGAACAGCTTGATCATGAAGCCGCGTACCTCGGGGACCGGCAGTTCGAGGGCGCTGGAGAAGAACTGCCAGATCGGCAGTTCGAAGGGCATCCCGGCGGCGATGCCCATGAGGATCGTGCCTGCGGCGGTCACCTTGGGGATGCCCACGGCGATCATCGCGGGGATGCCGATGATCCCGGCGAGCATCGCCGCGGGCGCGGAGCCGGTGACGGTGCCGATGAGGGTCGAGACGGCCAGCACGCCGAGCGCGACGACCGTGGGCCGGTCGCCGCCGAACTCGACGATCTTGCGGACGAGGGTGCCGGCGATGCCGGTCTCGTCGAGCAGCTTCCCCAGCCAGGAGCCCAGCAGGATCGCGATCATCGTCGCGGCGAGCATGGGGGCGCCCTCTTGGAGGACCGTGTCGAAGACGCTGTTCTCGCCGGTGAGCGGGGCGCCCGCGACGAAGGCGATGACCACGCCGAGCAGGACGAGCGCGAAGGCGGTGGGGAGCTTCTTGGTGAGCATCGCGGCGACACCGGCCGCCATGATGATCAGGATGACGATGCCCATGACTTACTTCTCTCTTGCCGGGGCGGCGGACGCGGCCAGGGCGGCGGACAGCAGAAGCGGACTGCGGCCGAGGCCGCAGACGGACTGCGCGTAGGCGTGTGCGGCCAGCTCCTCGGCGCCCGCGACATGCGCGAGGACGCGCAGCCGTCCGAGGCGCAGCGCGGTGTGACCGAGGGCCTGCTTGAGCACGGCGCGTTCGGAGCCGTGGTGGAGCCGTTCGTGGACCGCTTCGTGGGCGAGGGCGGCGGCGCGCACCGAGCCGGCCGGGAACCACTCCCGCCAGCCGTGTGCGCGCACGAGGCGTTCCGCCGCGTCGACGGAGTCGGTGTACAGCTCGATGGTCGGGGGCCGGGAGGTGTAGCGGGCGAGGAGCCCGCGCTCCAGACCGCCGGTGCTCTCCACGACCCGTACGGAGTCGCCCCGCACGGGGTCGCCCTGTACGGAGTCGGCCCCCGCGTTTGCTGCCCCCGCGTGTGCCGCCCGCGCGTCACCGGCCAGCGCGGCGCCGAACTCGGCCGCCACCGCCGCCCAGTGCCGCAGCAGCGCCGGGTCGCGGCCCTCGTGCAGCGAGAGCGTGCCGAGGAAGCGGGCGCCGTACTCGATGTCGTCGACGGCGGCGAGACCGGCGGCCCCGCGGGCGGCCGTGAGGGGGCTCATGACCGCTCCTCCACGATCGCGACGACGGGCTCGTCGCCGGGGCGGCCCTCCATCTCGGTACGGGCCAGCGCGAGCAGCGGCCCCGGCGCGAGCACTCCGGAGAGGTCGGCGATACGGGAGCCGATGAGCAGCCGCAGCGCGGGGGCGCGTACCCCGCCGTCGCCGTAGGCGGTGGCCTCGTCGACGAGCGTGGTCAGGGCCTGCTGCGCGGAGGCGACCGTGGTGGTGTCGACGCGTGCGTCGGGGGAGTGCAGCCGGACCACCCCGTCGGCGTCGACGACGCGAACGGGCCTGCGCACGCGGCGCATTCTGCGGCGCAGTTCGGTGCCGTAGACGGTGTAGGCGGGCGTGCCGGCCAGGATGTCGACCCGTTCCTCAGGGGTTTTGAGGCTCTCGGCGGCCAGCCGCAGACGTTCGGCGTCGTCGGCGCGGTGGGCGCGGTCCTGGGTGCGCAGTTCGGTGGCGCCGGTGGCGACGGCGCGCACCGTGTTGGTCTGCGGGTCGACGGTGACCTCCACCTCGACGGCGTCCGCGGCGGCGCCCTGGGCGACGACGGCCCGTTCGGCTTCGGAGCGCACCGCGAGGATGTCCTCCTGCCCCGCGCCGGGGATGATCCGTTCGACCTGTTCGCGGACGAGGGCGAGGGCCACTCCGATGGGGCTGATCACCTCGCTGTGCGCGGCGATGCGGCCCTCGTGGCCGGTGACCGAGGCCAGATGCGGGGTGACGGAGGCGGCGCCGCCGCCCCCTCCGACGAGCAGGACGGTGTCCTTGTCGAGCCGGTAGTCGTCGATCATGGTGTCGACGACGGTCCTGACCTGGGCGATCGCGGAGTCGAGCACCTGGGTGGCGGCGCCGTCGACATCGGTGGACAGCGCCGCCGCCAGCGGGGCGAGGGCGGCGCGGGCGACCTCGCGGTCGGCGCGCGCGAAGTCGCCCTCGGGGACCAGACCGAGGGCGTTGGCGGCGCAGGTGAGGGTGAGCGCGTAGCGGCCGCCCGCGGCGTCGAGCACGACATGGTCCTCGGCGTCCTCGGGCAGCGGCCGGACCGTGGCGAGCCGCGCGTCGGCGAGGTCGTCGGCGGAGGCGAAACAGGCGTAGGGCAGTCCGGCGATGTGCGCGCTGCGCGGGCCGACGGCGGTGACCTTCCCGCCGCCGACGCGGATCATCGAGCCGCCGCCGACGCCGACGGTGCGTACGTCCAGCGCGGAGAGATAGGAGGACTTGCCGAGGAGCGTCGCGTGCCGCACGGCGACCTTGCCCCGGCGCACCACACTGATGTCGGTGGAGGTCCCGCCGGTCTCCAGGAAGACGCCCTCGCTGACGCGTTCGCGCATGAGCGCCCCGGCGACGCCCGCCGCGGGGCCCGACAGCACGGTCAGCAGGGGGCGCCGGCGCATCTCGTCGAGCGACATGACGCCGCCGTCGCAGCGCATCACCATGAGCGGCGCGACGATGCCCGCCTTGGTGATGGAGGCGTCCACCAGGTCGGCGGTGGCGAACATCTTCGGCAGGATCGCGGCGTTGACGACCGCGGTGCGGCTGCGTTTCTGGAGTCCGTAGAGCGAGGTGATGTCGTGGGCCGCGGTCATCGGCAGGCCGCGCTCGGCGGCCAACTCCCTTACCGCCTCCTCGCCTTCCGGACGGTCCACGCTGAACGGCTGGGTGGCGACCAGGACCTGGGCGCCCCGGCGTGCCACCTCGTCGACGGCGGACGCGACGGCGGCCCGGTCCCCGGGGTCCGCTATGTGCGCGTAGGCTAGCGGAAGCCGTTTGCCCGGGGAGAGTTCGAGCTTGGCGAGGGAGGCGAGCCGACGGGTGAAGACCGCCCCGGCTCCGGTGCCGATGCCGAGCAGTCCGACGGTCGCCACGTCGCCCTCCAGCAGGGCGTTGGTAGCCTGGGTGGTGCCGTGGGCCAGGAAGGCGACGTCCTCAGGGGCGTGTCCTGTCTGTTCCAGCAGGCGGTCGAGCGCCTCCACGATGCCGTGGGCGACTCCGTCCTCGTGATGGTGGCTGGTGGGAACCTTCACCTGCCCGAGCAGGTCGAGAGTCGTGGCGTCCACCGCCACGGCGTCGGTGAAGGTTCCGCCCACGTCGATGCCGACGCGGATTCGGTGTGTGGTCATGGTCCGAGCACCTCCTTGTGCTGGGTCGGCGCGTACGCGGGCGGTGGGCCGGACGGGGCAGGTGGAGCTGCTCCCGTCCGGCCGTCCCGCCCTCGGGAGACCGGGCGCGCCGTGCTGCTCTGCCGGTCTCCGGTGGGGTCAGTAGCCGCGCACCCGCGGCCAGTGGCGTTCGACTCCGGCCCGGTCGAGCAGCGCGGCGAAGGTCTCGAACCGCTTCTCCTCGGCCTGTACCTCGCGCGGTTCGACGCCCTCGTCGAGGCAGTGGGCGGCGAGCGCCCCCGCGACCTCGCCGATGTTCCACTCCACCGGGTGCAGCCGGTAGCAGCCGTTGGTGATGTGGGTCGTGCCGATGTTCTTTCCGGCGGGCAGCAGATTGCGGGTGCGGCGCGGGATCAGCGCGCCGAGCGGGATCTCGAAGGGCACGGAGCCGATGTCGATGTAGTTGTCGCCGCCGGTCGAGGGGTGCAGGTCGATGCGGTAGCTGCCGACGCCGACCGCGTCGCGGTGGCGGGTGCCGCCGGTGGGACCGACGAGGTCGATCGCCACGTCCTGTTCCGTGACGGTCGTGACGGCCTTGATCCGGCGGGATTCGCGCACGTAGGGCGCCTTGGCGAGACCGTCCTCGCTGCCCATCACGTCGGGCCGCGGCCGCAGCCCGGGGAAGCCGGTGCCGCCGTCGGGGCGGGGGGCCTCGGTCTGCAGCCAGTACAGGACGGACAGCGACAACTGCTTGGCCTCGCGGACCGCTTCGGCCGCGGTCTGCTCGCCGGCGCCGATGAGGGGCTTGAGCCAGTAGTCGTTGAGGGGCCAGTTGACGAGCGTGATGTCGGAGTCGAAGGCGCCGTCCCGGTGGAGTTTGCGGGCGAGGATGCGGCGGAAGCCGAAGAGTTCCTTGTCGCCCGCGTCGGCGGACTGGTCCGCGCTGACGGCGAGCGGGTCGACGTCCGGGTTCGGTACGAACGTACGCGGCACCGCCTCCAGCGAACGCGGGTCCGGGGCCAGGAAGCCGAGCAGCGGGCCGGGCCAGAACTCCGGTGTGTAGGAGCGCCAGAAGTCGTAGTCGGCGGGCTTCTCTATCGTGTGGTCCTCGCCCTCGTGGTGGGAGAGCGCGAAGCAGAAGGTGATGCCCTGCTGGTTGAGCGGATCGGCCTGCTCGGGGGCGTGCGGCTCGCCGAACTCGGCGCGGGACTCGGCGCCGAGCGCGTACTCGACACCGGCCAGCTCCAGCAGCTCGCCCGTCTCGGTGGCGTCGAGGACGTACGGGGCGGTGAAGGTGCGCCGCCCGCCACCGCGCAGGTCCTCCAGCGTGACGGACCGCACGGTGTCGCCGTCGGAGTCGGCGGCCACCGGGCGGTGCTCGGTGAGCAGGGTCAGCCGGCCGGCGGCACGGTGCGGCGCGAGCAGCCCCTCCAGCGCGGCGAGCGCCACCCGGGGCTCGGCGCACAGCTTGCTGACCCGGCCGGCACCGGGGTTGAGCGTGGGCAGCGCGGCGGCCTCGGCGCGCAGCGGGTACCAGTCGCGGTAGTAGCCGCGGATCGCCTCGCGCAGCGCCCGGTAGGAGGCGGTGACGCCGAACTGTTCGACCCAGGGGTGCTCGTCCGGCGGGACGGCCTGCGAGGTGAGCTGGCCCCCGATCCAGTCGGTCTCCTCGGTGAGGACGACCGTACGGCCGGCACGGCAGGCGGCGAGGGCGGCGGCGACACCGCCGAGTCCACCGCCGACGACGAGGATGTCGGGTTGGCTGATCACGGTTCTCCTTGTGGTGCGTTGTGGTGCGTTGTGGTGCGTTTGCGGTGCCCGGTGACGCGGGCGGTGCGTGGTGGTGCGTGGTGGCGCGGTCGTACGGGTCAGGGGCGGTGCGGCGGCGGTCCCGCCGTGGCGCCGGGCCTGAAGGCGCAGACGACGAGCGGTTCCTCGGCGTCCTCCCCGGCGACCAGGGCGGCGAGCAGCCGTACGGCGGCCGCGCCGAGCTGGGGCCTCGGGATGTCGAAGCCCGTGGGGACCGCTTCCGCCGCGAGGTCGGCGGGCGGGCTGCCGAGCAGGGCGAGGCTCAGCTCGCCGGGGCAGTCGAGACCGGCTTCCCGTACGGCGGCGCGCAGCGCGCGCCACGGGCCGCCGGTGTCGGTCTCCTCGGCCACGAGGGCGGTGACACCCTCGTCGAGCCACCGCCGCAGCCGCTCGGGGGTGAGCGTGCTCTCGGGGGCGGCGGTGCGGAAGACCGCCTCGGGCCCCGCGGGCAGCCCCGCGCTCTCCAGCCCCTTCAGGAAGCCGTGCTCACGGTCGGTGGAGGCGGGCGCCTCGTCGTCCTCGCGGACCAGCACGAGGCGCCGGTGGCCGAGCGCGGCGAGCCGGGTGACGACCTCGTGGCTCGCGCTCACGTAGTCGGCGCCCACCCAGGCCAGCCCCTCCAGCTCGTCCCTGCGGCCCACATGGACGACGGGAAAACCGTCGGTGACCAGGCGCCGCAGCTCCTCGGTGGGCACATGGCGCCCCAGGAAGAGACAGCCGTCGGCGAGCCTGACCCGGCTGAGCGCCTCGGGCCCGCCCGCTCCGGCGCCGCCGGAGCTGGACCCGGTGAAGAGCACGAGGTCGTAGCCGCGCGCGGCGGCCTCCCGCTCCACGCCGACCAGGAAGGGGTAGTACGAGTGCCGCACGTCCGTGGGGAAGGTCGCGGTGAAGCTGAAGACGCCGAGCAGGTCATTGCGCGCGGCGGCGAGTCTGCGGGCCGCCGGGTCGGGCACGTAGCCCAGGCGGTGAGCGGCTTCGAGCACCTTCTGCCGGGTCTCCGCCGAGATCGCCACCCCCTGCTTCTTCCCGCCGAGCACCAGCGAGACCGTCGCCTGCGAGACCCCGGCCAGCCCCGCGACCTCGGCCTGTCGCGGCCGTGAGGTCCGCCCGCCCGGGGGCGCGGGGGCGCGTCCCGGCCTGGCTCGCTTGCGTGGCTCCTCCACCGGCACTCCTTCTCGGGATGACCGCTCGATGGCTGCCCGATGACCGCCAACGATCGTTAATGCGTATTAGTAATGCGCATTACTGAGCACTTTCGACCTCGGGCGGGCTCACGTCAAGGGGCCGGACGGGACTTTCTCGCTCGTGGGCCTTCGCCACGCATGGGTCCCCGGGACCGGGGCAGACGGAGGGAGCACGACAGGGATCCAGTCACCGCCCAGGGCGCGGACGGCCGGGATTTCACCCGGGCCGCGCTGTGCGGCGGGCGGGATGAGGGTGTTGTGAGCCGACGAATCGAACGCTCGCAGCACCGAAGAGACGCGAAGATCGGATTCGAAATGATTGTCCTTGGTGCCATTCTGCTCATCATCGGCCTGTTGGCCGGTGTCTCGCTGCTGACGACCGTCGGCGGTGTACTCGTTGTGGTGGGTGCGGTCCTGTGGATCCTGGGCGCGACGGGACGCCAGGTCGCCGGACGCAAACACTTCTTCTAGACACTCCGTCCGCGGGACGCGCGCCGCGCGAGCCCTCACGGATACGAGACGCTCCGGACGACCAGGGGGCGTGGGCCGTCATCGGCCCACGCCCCCTCCCGCGTGTCACCCGCCCCGGTGGCCGGGGCGCCGCTGTGCGGCGGCAAGGCCCGCCGTCACACCTCGGGGGCGAGGTCCGGGAGGGCGCTGCTGCCCGTGTGGGAGGGGAGCGCCGAGACCAGGCGCACCAACTCCGGGTCGGCGGCGTAGTGCCGCCGCTGCAGCCGCGCGACCTCGGCGCCGAACCCGGGGTCGGGATCGTCCGTGATGTCGTACGCCTCGAACTTCTCCAGCAAGGGGAGCGCGAACCGTTCCGACGCGGTGTGGGCCGGGTGGTTCAGGTACTCCTCGTAGGCTTCCAGGTCCTCCAGGACGAAGAACGCGTTCCACTCGAACGCGCCGCCGTACTCGCGGCCGACGAAGTACGACTTCACGGCGGGGATGGTCCGGCCCTGCTCATGGATGATCTCCAGAGCCTGCTCGATCTGCTCCTGGCTGATGCCTTCCTTCAGCTTGATCCGGTTGCCGTGGTAGATCATCGGGATCCTCTTTCGGTTGCGCCGTGTTGGGGCATGACGAGGTCGAGCGGCCAGCCTCGTACGGACGCGCGCCCGCTCGCGTCGGTGAAGGCCGCCTATGCGGCCACCGGCACGCGCCCGCTGCGCGCGCCCGCGCCTCGCCCAGGTCTTTCGTCTGGTCGGGCCGGATCGGGGAGCGGCACCAGGGCCCGCGAGCCCGGCGTGATCCACATGGCAGGGCCTAACGTAGGCGCATGACTTCGGCGCAGACTTCCGGCCAACTCATCGGCAGACAGGACGAGACCAGGCGCATCGACGAGCTGACCGGCGCCGCGCGCGCGGGCCGGGGCGGCGCGCTGGTGCTGCGGGGTGAGGCGGGTATCGGCAAGAGCGCGCTGCTGGACGGCGCCGTGCGGGCGGCCACCGGATTCGGGGTGGTCCGGGCCTGCGGGTCGCAGTACGAGAGTGAGCTGCCGTTCGCCGCGCTGCACCAGCTCTGCGTGCCGATCCTGCCGCGTCTCGCCGAACTGCCCGCGCGGCAGGGCGAGATCCTGCGGAACGCCTTCGGACTGTCCACCGGCGCTCCCGACGTCCTGCGTATCGGAGCGGCCGCCCTGGAACTGCTGTCGTGCGCGACCCGCGAGCGCCCGCTGCTGTGCCTGATCGACGACTGCCACTGGCTGGACACGGCGTCGGCGAAGGTACTGGCCTTCCTCGCCCGGCGCGTCGGCTGCGAATCCGTCGCCATGGTGTTCGCCGCCCGGCTCCCTCACACGGCGGGCGAACTGGACGACCTGCCCGGCCTCTTCGTCGGCGGGCTGGGCGACGCCGACGCGCGGGCGTTCCTGGCGGCGAGAAGCCACGTGCCGCTGGACGAGCAGGTGCGCCAGCGGATCATGGCGGAGGCGCGGGGAAACCCGCTGGCCCTGCTCGAACTGCCCCGAGCCGGAGGGTTCGCGCCGCCGGACGCCTCCTCGGTACCGTCCAGGATCGAGCGCAGTTTCCGGGACCGGCTGAGCGGTCTGTCCGACGGCGCGCGGTCGCTGCTGACCGTCGCGAGCGCCGACCCGATCGGCGATCCCGGGCTGCTGTGGCCCGCGGCGCGGCGGCTGGGTCTCGACATCCGGGCGGCCGGCGCGGACGCGACCGCCACCGGGCTGATCGAGTTCTCCACCCGCGTCAGCTTCTGCCACCCGCTGGCCCGGTCCGCGGTCTACCGGGCCGCGGCGGCGGAAGAGCGCCGTACCGCCCACCGCGCGCTGGCCGAGGTCACCGATCCGGTGACGGACCCGGACCGGCGGGCCTGGCACCGCGCGCAGGCCAGTACGGGCCCCGACGACGAGGTCGCCGCCGAGCTGGAGCGCTCCGCCACCCGCGCCGAGACACGCGGCGGTGTGGCCGCCGCGGCGGCGTTTCTCGAACGCGCGGCGGAGCTGTCGCTGGACGGCGCCGCGCGGACCGAGAGGACGCTCGCCGCCGTACGGGCCAAACTCGACGCCGGTATCAACGGCACGGCGGCGGAGCTGCTCACGACCGTGGCGAACGCGGCACTGGACGAGTACCAGCGCGCCAGGGTCGATCTGCTGCGTGGACAGATCGCCTTCGTGAGCCACAACGACGGCCACGGCCCCGTGTTCATGCTGCGCGCCGCCCAGCGGCTCGCCGGGCTCGACCCGGAGTGGTCACGCGAGTGCTTCCTGGACGCGCTGGAGATGAGCCTGGTCGTCGGCCGGGCCACCGGCGTGATGGACATGGTCCTGGCGGCGGCACGGTCCGCCTCGCCGGCACCCCGTTCCCCTGACGTCCTGGATGCCCTGATCCGGCTCGAATCGGACGGGCACCGGGCCGGGGTGCCCCTGCTGCGGAGCGCTCTCGACGGCGATGACACTCCCCTGTGGACCCGGCGGCCCGCGCTCGCCGTGCTGCTCGCCTCGGAGCTGTGGGACCCGCTCACCCATGCGGCGATCACGGAGTGGCTGATGAAGACCGGCCGCGAGTCCGGTTCACCCCTCCTGCTGCGTCTGGGGCTCGCCCAGACGACGTCCTGCGCCGTGCTCTCCGGCGACCTCGGGCAGGCGATGGAGGCGGTCGCAGAGGAGGAGGCGATCGCCGACGCGATCGACGCGCCCCCGGTGACGTACCACCGGCTGCAACTGGCGGCGATGCGGGGCCGCCGAGAAGAGGCGCTCGAACTGTTCGAGACGGTCACCGCGGCGGCCGGGGAGCGCGGTGCCGGGCAGCTGATCGCCAACACCCACTGGGCGGCGGCCCTGCTCCACAACGGACTGGCGGAGTACCCGGCCGCACTGGCCGCCGCCCGGCGGGCCACCGCGCACGGCGACCTCTTCCTCGCCGGGATCTCCCTGCCCGAGCTGGTGGAGGCGGCCGTCCGGTGCGGGGAGCCCGACGCCGCCGCCACCGCCCTGGAATCGCTGACCGAGCGCACCGCGGCCAGCGGCACCTCCTCGGGCCTGGGCATCGCCGCGTACGCACGCGGGCTGGTGACCGGTGTCGAGGATCACTACCGGGAAGCCATCGAGTACCTCGAAGAGAGCCCCATGGTCCCCTACCGGGCCAGGGCCCATCTGCTGTACGGGGAGTGGCTGCGGCGCGAGGGCCGCAGGCGCGACTGCCGTCCGCATCTGCGCACCGCCCACGAGCTGCTGTCCGGGGCGGGCGTCGAGGCGTTCGCCCGGCGTGCCGCCGACGAACTGCGCGCCACCGGCGAGAAGGCCCAGGGCCGGTCCGGGGCCGCCTACGACCGGCTCACCGCGCAGGAGGTGTACATCGCACGGCTCGTCACCACCGGGGCGACGTCCAAGGAGGTCGCCGCCCGGCTGTTCCTCAGCCCCCGCACCATCGACGCCCACCTGCGCAACATATTCCGCAAGCTCGGCATCTCCTCCCGCAGACAGCTCAGGGACCATCCGGGCCTCGGCGGCTGAAGGCGGGGCCGCCGCGTGCCCCCGGCACGGAATTGCCGAGCGGGCCAAGGTGAGTACCCGTACTCATGCACGACGGAAGGACCGGCGTCGAGGATCATCGTAGCGGCGCTGCCGAAGTGCCGTTCGTACCCGGCTGAGGAGCGGTTTCGTGGGGCCTGACGGCGAGCAGCGGCATATCGCGGCGCACAACAACGGTGGCCGGGGGGCCAGTTGCCCCGGAGCGGCCGAGGGCGGACCCGCGGCTCGCGAAACGCTCCTGGACGTACTGCTGGACGCGGTCCGCCTGGCCCCCGCACAGGTCCTGGTGCATGTCCGAGGGGACGGCGGCGAGTCGGCGGTCACCTTCCGGCAGCTCCTCGACGAGTCCTTGCGCGTCGCGGGCGGCTTCCGCGACGCGGGGGTCGCCCCCGGTACCTGTGTGCCGCTGCTCGCGGAGCGCGGCGAGAACTTCCAGCCGATGTTCTGGGGCGCGCTGGCGGCCGGTCTGGTCCCGGTGCCGCTGGCACCCGACGCGCGGCGGGTCGCTCCGGTGTGGGAGCACCTCGGCCGCCCGCCCGTCGTGGTCGACGCTGGTGTGACGGTGGTCGGCGAACTGCCCGCGGACGTCGAGGTGTTGCGCCTGGAGACGTTGCGGGAGTGCCGCACCCCGGCCGTGCCCGCCGTGCCGTCGCCCGACGCGTTGGCGTTCCTGCAGTTCTCGTCCGGCAGCACCGGATCTCCGAAGGGCGTGGAGGTGACCCACGCGGCCGTGGTGGCCAATCTGCGGCAGATCGTCGGGGCCTCTGCCCTGTCCGATCGCGATGTCGTGGTCAGCTGGATGCCGTACTTCCACGACATGGGCCTCATCGGTACTCATCTGGCACCGTTGGCCGCGCGGTCGAAACAGGTGAAGATGGCTCCCCTGTCGTTCGCGAAGAACCCGGCCCTGTGGTTCGAGGTGGCGGCGAGGCACCGGGCCACGGTCCTGTCGGCCGCCAACTTCGCGCTCGCGCTGGCCGTCCGCCGTGTTCCCGACCCGGTACTGGCCGGACTCGACCTCAGCGCCGTACGGCTGATCCTGGTGGGGGCCGAACCGATCTCCGCGACGGTGTGGCGTGAGTTCGCGGCCAAGACGCGGCCGGCCCGGCTGGATCCGGCGGCGACGGTCCCCGTGTACGGACTGGCCGAGGCGACCCTGGCCGTCACCTTCCCGCCCCTCGGCGAAGTGGCGGTGCCGGTCGCCCTGGAACGGGCGGCGCTCGGCCGGGGCACGGCCGTGGAGTGCGCGGCGGGCGGTGACGCCGTGGAGGTGATGGACGTCGGCCCGCCGGTGCCCGGCTGCACGGTCCGGATCACCGACGACTCCCGGCGACCGCTGGGCGACCGGCGGGTGGGGCACATCGAGGTGCGGGGCCCGCAGATCGCCCGCGGGTACCACGGCCTGCCGGAGACGACGGCGCTCTCCTTCTCCGGCGGCTGGCTGCGGACCGGGGACCTGGGGTTCCTGCGCGACGGCCGGTTGTGCGTCAGCGGGCGGCACAAGGATGTCCTCTTCCTCAACGGCCGCACCTTCCACGCCCCCGACATGGAGGAGGTCGCGCGGACGAGCCCCGGGCTGCCGCCGGGCAGCCCGGTGGTGGTCGGCTCCACGGACCCGGTGACCGGCGGCGAGCGGGTGGTGGTCCTCGTGCCCTGGGCCCGGCCGCCGACCGGTGCGGCCGGGGTCCTGGCGGGGGTCGCGCGGCGGGTGCGCACCGCCCTGGGACACGACGACGTACGGGTGCTCGCGCTGCCGCCTTCGGCCTTCACCCGGACCACGAGCGGCAAGGTGCGCCGGCACCGGATGCGGACGCGCTTCGAGGAAGGGGCGTACGCGTCCGCCGTGTCGTCCGGGGGCCCGGCCGACCCCGTACCGGCCCTGCCGACGGCCGGTCCTGAGCGGCGGCGAGCGGCGGCCCGGCCCGGGGAGCGACCGGCCGCGACACCGCGCTCGTACGGCGATGTGCGGCGGGTGGTGCGCGACGTCTGGGCCCGGGTGCTGAACGTGCCCGAGGCGTCCTTCGGGGACCGGGAGCGCTTCGCCGAGCTGGGCGGCACCTCGCTGAAGGCCATGGAGGCCCTCGCCGAGCTGGAACAGGCCCTGGGAGTCGCACTGAGCCCCGCCGTGATGCGCGACGACACCGTCGCCGCGCTCACCGGCCAGCTGCTGGCCACCGAGGAGGGGGACACGGCCGCGCGCCGACCCGCCGCGAACGAGCCGGTACCACCGCCCTCCGCACGGGACGCGTCCGCGACGGCGGTCGTCGCGATGGCCTGCCGGTTCCCGGGCGCGAGCACACCCGAGGAGTTCTGGGAGCTGCTGACGGCCGGTCGCGACGCCGTCACCGACGTGCCACCGGACCGTTGGGGCGCCGCCGAGGCGGCCACGGGCGGCCGTCGGGGCGCCTTCCTGGACGACGTGGCCGCCTTCGACGCCGAGCACTTCGGCATCGGCGACGAGGAGGCCCGCACCCTCGACCCGCAGGCCCGGATCTTCCTCGAACTCGCCCACGAGGCCCTGGAACGCGCCGGTTACGCCGGACCCCGCCGCCGCGGCCTGCGGATCGGTGTCTTCGCCGCCGTCGGGGAGAGCGGGTACCGGCAGATCCTCGCCGATGCCTCTCCCGCCGTACCACCGTCCGCGACGACGCTGACGGGCAACCTCCCCAACCTCGTCGCCGCCCGGGTCTCCCACTGCCTGGACCTGGACGGCCCGGCCCTCGCCGTGGACACCGCGTGCTCATCGGGGCTGGTCGCGCTGCACCTGGCCCGCCGCAGCCTCGGGGACGGCGAGTGCGACATCGCCGTCGTGGGCGGCGTCAATCTCCATCTCACCGCCGACGCCCACCGGGCCCTGGAGGCGGCACGGGCCCTGTCGCCCACCGGGCGCGGCCGTGCCTTCGGCGCGGACGCCGACGGGTTCGTCCCCGGTGAGGGCGGGGCCGCCCTGGTGCTGCGCAGCCTGGCCGACACCCGCAGGGACGGCGACGAGGTGCTCGCCGTCGTGCGGGGCACGGCGGTCAACAACGACGGTACGTCGCTGAGCCTCCTGGCACCCAACCCGCTGAGACAGCGCGAGGTGATCAGCCGCGCGTACGAGATCTGCGGTGTCGACCCGGCTTCCGTGACCTACGTCGAGGCGCACGGGACGGGAACGGCCGTCGGCGACCCCATCGAACTGCGGTCCCTGGCCCACGCCTTCCCGGCACACGCGGACGGCCGGCCGCGGCTGCTCGGCTCGGTGAAGTCGAATGTCGGGCACCTGCTCAACGCCTCCGCGCTGCCCTCGCTGGTGAAGGTGGTGCTGGCGCTCGGGCACGGCCGGCTGCCTGCCTCACCGCACCACACGCCGCCGTCGCCCGCCGTCGAGCGGTCCGGATTCGCCCTGGTCACCGAGGTGTGCGCCTGGCCGTCGTCCGGCCCCCGCCGTGCCGGTGTCAACGCCTTCGGCTTCGGCGGCACGAACGCGCACGCGGTGCTGGAGCAGGCGCCGCCGCCCGAGGCGCGCGAGCCGCGTGGCGAGGACGGCCCGCACCTGCTGAGGCTGTCGGCGCGTGGCGCGGCCGGTCTGGAAGCCTGGGCGTCCCGGCTGCTGGGCCATCTGGACGACCACCCGGAGCTGGACGAGGGCGCGGTGTGCCGGGCGGCGGCCACCGCCCGCGACGAGGGGGACCACCGGCTCGCCGTCGTCGCCGACGGCGATCTGCGGGAACGCCTGCGCGCGGCCACCGCCCCCGGCGCCGGACGGCCGCCGGGAGCGGTCGCCGCGACGGTGACGCACCGGCCGCGCACCGTCCTCGTCTTCCCCGGCCAGGGCGCGCTGCGACCGGGCCAGGGGCGGGCGCTGTACGCGACGGCGCCGGTCTACCGCGCCACCCTCAAAGAGGCGTCCGCCCACATCGGCGCGGTGCGCGGACGCGAGCTGACCGCCTGGTGCGTCGACGCCGACGTGGACGCGCGGGACCAGGCCGCCACGGAGGTGGCACAGCCGCTGCTGGTGGCCCACGGCGTGGCGCTCGCCCGGCAGTTGCTGGCCTGGGGCGTACGGCCGGACGCGCTGGTCGGGCACAGTGTCGGGGAACTGGCCGCCGCCTGTGTCGGCGGAGCGCTGTCGTTCGCCGACACGCTGACGCTGGCGGCGCGGCGCGGGCGGCTCATGGGGGAGTCCACCCCGCAGGGCGCGATGGTGGCGGTACGGGGAGCGGCCGAGGAGGACGTCGCGGCCCTGGTCTCCGCGGCCCCCGGGGAGCTGGCGGTCGCGGCGTACAACGGCCCCGGCCGGTTGGTGCTCTCCGGCAGCCCCGGCGCGGTCGGGCAGGCGGCGCGGAAGCTCGCCGCGCGCGGGGCGGGCGTACGCGCGCTGGAGGTCTCGCGCGCCTTCCACTCGCCGCTGATGGAGCCGATCGCCCAGGCGCTGGCGGACGCGGCGGGCGCGCTGGACGTCAGGGCTCCCCTGATCCCGGTGATGAGCACGCTCACCGCCGAGTGGCGGCCGCCCATGGACCCGGACCACCTGCGCGCGCACGCCCTGCGGCCGGTGCTGTTCGGACGGGCCGTGGAGCGACTGCTCGACGAGGGGTACGACACGTTCGTGGAGCTGGGCCCGTGGCAGACCCTGGCCGGTTCCGTACGGGCCGCGGCGGCCCGCCGCCGGAGCCCCGGTGCGGGCGGTCGCGCTCAGGACACGGACACGGACCGGGCCCCGGACACGGCCCCGGACACGGACACGGCCCCGGACACGGACACGGCCCCGGACACGGCCCCGGACACGGACACGGCGCGCGGCGGCGGAGACGTCGTCGTGCTCTCCGCCCCCGTGGCACCCGGGCGTTCCGGGACCGGCCCGGACGCCGCCCCCGGCGGGGGGCGGGAGCTGCTGGAGACGGTGGCGCGCCTGTGGGCCAGGGGCGCGCGACTGGACCGTACGGAACCGGACGCGGGACACCGGCGGGTCACGCTGCCGCCCTACCCCTACCAGCGGCGCCGCCACTGGCCGCACGAGACGCGGCCCGCACACACCCTCCTGCACCGCGTCGTCTGGCGGGCGGCGCCCCTGCCGCCGGGAGCCGGTGGACCGGTACTGGTGACCGGCCCGGACCGGGCCGCCGTGTACGACCTGACACAACGGCTCGCGGAACAGGGCGTACGGACCACCGAGTCCCCCGACTCCCCTCCGCGGGCAGTGGTTCTGCTCGCCGGGCCCGCCGGCCGCGCCGCCGCCGCGGACATCGACCGGCTCCAGCGCGAGCTGGTCGCGGAGTTCCACACGGCTCTCGCCCTTGTCGACCGGACCGGCTCCGGCCGGCTGCTCGTCGTGACCGAGGACGTACACACCACGGGGTCGGGCCGTGAACGGCCCGACCCGGTACAGGCCGTGCTGGGCGGTCTGACCCTGGCCGTGCCGTCCGAGTCCGACGCGGTGGTGGCCAACTGGGTCGACCTCTGCTCCCTCGACGGCGCGGGGCAGCGGCTCCTGGCCGTCCTCGCCGAGGCGACGGCGGCGCAGGCGGCCGGACCCGTCGCCTGGCGCGGCGGACAGCGGCTGGTGCGGACCGTGGCGGCGCGGGCGGCCGACCTGCCCGCTGTCCCGGACCGGCTGCCCGCCGACGGGACCTTCCTGATCACGGGCGGCGGTGGCGGTCTCGGATCCGCGCTGGCCCGGGAGTTCGCGGGCCGGGGCAGGCCGGTGCTCCGGCTCACCGGGCGCTCCGCGCGGCCGCCCGCGGGCCTGCTGGCGGAACTCACCGCGCTCGGCGCCGACGCGCACTACCACCGGGCCGACCTCACCTCCCGCGACGACGTCGAGGCACTCGTCGCCGCGCTGCCCACGACGCCGGACGCCGTCTTCCACGCGGCCGGAGTGGTGCGCCCCGGCAGCCTGCGGGGAACGAAGCCGGAGGACACGATGGAGGCGCTGGGCGCGAAGACGCTCGGCACCGTGCTGCTGGCGCGGACCCTCGACCGGCACGGCCGGAGCCCCGCGCTGTGCGTGGCGTTCTCCTCCGTGTCCTCCGTACTGCCGGGACTGGCCGGGGGACTTGGCGCCTACGCGGCCGCCAACGCCTTCCTCGACTCCTTCGCCGGAGCCGAACGGCTGGCGGGGCGGCCGTGGTTGTCGGTGAACCTCGGCCCGGTCGCCGACACGGGGCTGGGGTCTCCCGTCCGGACGCGGCCGGACCGGAGCGCGCCCGCCGCCCCGGCCGC
>NZ_QQNA01000439.1 GCF_003346515.1 Streptomyces corynorhini | reverse complement strand
GCGCCGGACAGTTCGCCGGACAGTTCGCCAAGCTCTGGCGGCTGCACCCGGGCGTGGGCGACATCCACGCCACCGACCTGCTGCCCGAGCGCGCCGAGAAGCTCGCCGCCGACTACGACCTGGCCGGCACCTTCCCGTCCTTCGAGGCGACGATCGCGTCGCCGGACATCGACGCCGTCGCCATCTTCACCCAGCGCTGGACCCACGGCCCGCTCGTCGTCAAGGCCCTGCGCGCGGGGAAGCACGTGTACTCGGCGGTGCCGATGGCGATCTCCGAGGAGGAGATCGCGGCCATCATCGACGCCGTGCGGGAGACCGGGCTGACGTACATGATGGGCGAGACCAGCCAGTACAACCCGGCCACCGTCTACGCCCGCGACCAGATCGCCGCGGGCGCCTTCGGCCGCCTCTTCCACGCCGAGGGCGACTACGTCCACGACATGGACCTGGGTTTCTACGCCGCGTACCAGTACAGCGGCGGCGAGCAGTGGAAGTCCACCGCCAGCTACCCGCCCCTCCTCTACCCGACACACTCGGTGGGCGGTGTGCTCGGCGCGTGGCAGACGCACGCGGTGAGCGTGTCGGCGATCGGTGTCAAGGACGACCGCGGGGACGGGGTCTTCGACAAGGACGTCAGCCAGTTCGACAACGACTTCTCCAACGCGACGGCACTGTTCGAGGTCGCGGGCGGCGGATCGTTCCGTACGAACGAGTTCCGCCGGGTCGGCTACCCCTCGCACATCCGTGAGTCGCGCTTCCGCTTCTTCGGTACGGAGGGCAGCCTCGAACAGCTGGCCACGGTGAGCCTGTGGCAGGACAAGAAGGGCGTCGAGGACGTCACCGACCGCCTCAGGCCCAAGCCCACCCTCTCCCCCGACGACCCCTCCCTGGACCACGTCGCCCCCGCCCTGCGCGACGCCTTCACGTCGGGCTCCGCCCCGGTCCACGACCGCTCCCGGCTCCCGGCGGAGTTCGCGCACGTCTCCAACGGCCACGAGGGCAGCCACCACTTCCTCGCGGACGACTTCGTCACGGCGGTCAACACGGGCACGCTCCCCCCGGTCAACGCCTGGACCGCCGCCCGCTACACCCTCCCCGGCATCGTCGCCCACGAATCGGCCCTCAAGAACGGCGAACGCCTCGCGATCCCGGACTACGGAGACGCCCCGCACCCCGGATAACCACGCGGTCGCAGGGGTCGCGGTTCCGGAGTGGGATGACGGGTGGGAATGTAGGGGCGGTTCGGGGGCCGCTTCCCGCTCGGTGAGTGACAGCTGCCGGTGCTGGGCCAGGTGATTGCCGACGACGGTGAACCGCTAGGGTCTTTCGTTTGGNNCGGAGGAGGGAGCCCACGCGGAGCGTAGGCGACTGACGACAACGCGGCGAGGCGCGGTGCCAGGGCTCGCGAGCCCGGCATGATCCAAACGAGAGGCCCTAGGTGCGGCCGTGGCGTTGATGCCGGACTCCCGTACCGGTAGGGGAGTCCGGAGAGGGAGTCGTCCCCGGAATCTCTCACCGGGCGAACGTGCGCGCGTTGAGGTGCTGAAGAGCCGTCGGGAAGGTTCGGCTTCCCAGGTGGTCAGGCCCCTTGTCCGGGATTCGTAGTTCCGGCGGGGGCCGTTAACTCATATGCCAGTTGGCCCACCGGGTCGCGTACTCCCACGACCCGGTGGTGACCGGGGCCCGCGTAGCTCTGCGCGGGGGGTCAGCCGGTCTGCTTCACCTTGACGACCTTGACTTCCTTCCCGTCGATGACGCGGGTTTCGACGCTGGTCATCTCGAACTTGCCGTCGCGCGGGATGAGTACTTCGGATTCCTTGCCCCGGTAGCGGGAGAGGGGGTCGACGTTGCGGCCGTTGCTGGTCTCGATTTCGAGCAGGACCTTCTCGCCCTTCATGCCGCCTCCGTTGGCCCGGCCGAGGGCGGTCTCCGCCTTGCCGAGGTCGGTGGACGTGCTCAGGTACTCGGGGAAGGTGACCGGGTCACCGTCCAGGAGCTGCTGGAGGATGTTGTCCGGCATGAACGTTCCCCGGTAGACGGTGAGGTCGGGGACCGGCGGGAGGTGGCTCAGCGCATCGTCCATCAGATCAACCTTGGCGGACGGGTCGTGGAACGATCCGGGCACCTTGCCGCCCCGGAGGTACTTGTTCAGGTCGGAGGCCCAGCTCCCGGTGTACTTGGCGATGACCCAGGCGTCCTCCGCCGTCAGGTCCTCGGTCAAGGGGTTCTTCTTGGCGATCTCCTCGACCTCCCTCGCCCAGTCCTTGCTCTGCTGGATACCCGGCCGGTAGTCCGGGACGTCGTCCAGAGCGTGCATCGGGTCGTTGTTCGGCGTGTTCGGGTTGCCCTGCGGGTCGCAGTGGCTGCCCACGCTCGGGTTGAGACCGGCGCCGCCGCCCACGTTCGGATTGAGGCCGGCGTCGCCATCCGCGGCGCTCGCGTCCAGCGCGTCCCTGAGGGCCTGCTCGGCCTCTTCGTACGTGTCGTAGCCGGGAACCGCGGCGCTGCTGGCGGACAGGGCGGCAGCAGCCGCCTTGGCCAGAGCGGCCTGTACCTCCTGCGTGGTGGAGCCGGTGCCGCCACCGGGTCCGGCGGCCAGGGTGACCCGGCCGTCGGAGTCCGGCACGGACGAAGGGAGGCCGACGAAGTTGCTTCCGATCTTGCCGCCGGACTGGTCGCAGTCGTCCTTTTCGTCGTCCGGATCGTCGTCCTCTTCGTCCGGGTCGGGGTCTCCGTCCGTCCTGCCACTGGCGCTGGAACCGCCGGAAGCCGCACCGGAGGAACCGCCCGAGGAACCCCCTGAAGTCCCTGAAGTCCCGCCGGAGGAACCACCGCTGCTGCTGCCACCCGAGCTGGAGCCGCCCAAGGCGCCGCCGATGGCACCCCCGATCGCGCCGCCTACGCCTCCTACGGCACCGCCCACGGAGCCGCCCGAGTCGGATCCGCCCGAAGAACCGCCCGAGGAACCGCCGGACGAGCCGCCCGAACTCGATCCGCCGCTGCTGCCGCCGCTGGACCCGCCAGAGCTGGACCCGCCGGAGCTGGACCCGCCGCTACTTCCACCGGACGAACCACCGGACGAACCGCCAGAGCTTGAGCCGCCCGAGCTTGAGCCACCGGACGAGCCACCGGAAGAACCTCCGGACGAGCCGCCCGATGATCCACCGCTGCTGCCGCCGCTGGAACCGCCGTTGGAACCTCCCGAGGCGCCTCCGGACGCGCCACCGCTGCTGCTGCCACCCGAGCTGGAGCCCCCCGAGCTGGAGCCTCCGGAGCTGGAGCCTCCGGAGG
>NZ_QQNA01000438.1 GCF_003346515.1 Streptomyces corynorhini | reverse complement strand
CCGCGTGGTCGGGATCACCCCAGTGCATCCAGTACGGGGGCGACCCGCCGCCTCACGACCCACGCCACCAGCCCCCTCCCTGACCCGGCCCCATCCACACGAAAGACCCCCGCCGCCCCCACCCCCGCACGGCCCTACAGCGTGGGCAGCCAGTCCACCTTCCCCGCCAGCAGCGCATACCCGACGAACGCCCCGATGTCGAGCAGCGTGTGCGCCACCACCAGCGGACCGACCCGGCCCCAGCGCCGGTACAGCAGCACGAACACCACGCCCATCACCATGTTGCCGATGAAGCCGCCGATCCCCTGGTAGAGGTGGTACGAGCCGCGCAGCACCGAACTCGCCACCAGCGCGCCCATCGGCGTCCAGCCGAGCTGACCGAGTCTGCGCAGCAGATACCCGACGACGATCACCTCCTCCAGCACGGAGTTCTGCGCCGCCGAGAGGATCAGCACCGGGAACTTCCACCAGACATCGGGCAGCGATTCCGGCTCGACCGTCAGATTGAACCCGGCCGTCTGCATCACCAGGTAGAACGCCAGCCCCGCGCTGCCGATCCCGGCCGCCACCAGCGTGCCGCGCCCCAGATCAGGCCAGGGCCGCCGCCCGTCGAAGCCGATGTCGCGCATCCCGCTGCCCTCCCGCAGCAGCAGGTGTGCGACCAGCGCGACAGGTACCAGGGCCGTGCTGATGTAGAAGAGCTGAAGCGCCAGGTCGAGCCAGGGCCGTCCGGGGGCCGCCGACGAGTTGAGCCTGGCCGCCTGCTCGTTGAGCGCCTGCGGCGCCGTCAGCGAACCGATGAACCTGATCAGCGCCGACACACCGCTCGCACCCAGCGAGAGCGCCAGTACGAGCAGCGTCTCGGACCGCAGGGTCCTGTGGGAGATGGCCTCCCGGGGACCGGTACCGTCCGCCCGCCCCGCCTCCACCTGCACGCCCGCCTCCAGTTGCGTCATTACCGGTATTGAATTCCATCACTGCCGCTAGGGTCTCGAATGCGGGTACGAAGATCGTGCGATCCGCTCCGATCCGCTCCGATCTGCTTCGAGGCCCCTTCTTTCCCACTCTTCCCCACCCTTCACGAAGCCAAGGAGGGGCGTCACCGTCATGGGACGTCACAGCTTGCCCGACGTGCGGCCGACAGGCGCGGGCAGGGCCCGTTCGCCGCGCCGCCGTCATGTCTCCATCGCCGCCGCGCTCGTACTGGCGGTGACCGCGGGTACGGGAGTCGCGGCGCGCGCCGGTCTGCTCTCGTTCGGCACGCCCTGCGACAAGGCGCCCGTACGGCTGGACATCGCCGCGTCGCCGGACATCGCGCCCGCCCTGCGCGAGATCGCCGAGCGTGCGCGGCGGGACCGGGTGACGTCCGACGGCAACTGTCTCGACATACGGGTGAGCGCCCGGGAGAACTTCAAGGCCGCCGCCGCGCTCGCCGGCGGCACCGCCCCCGGTTACCAGGTGTGGGTGCCGGACTCCGACGTGTGGGTGGACCGCGCGAAGGGCTCGGGTGACGGGATCGCGCTGACCCCGGCGGGCAACGTGGCGTCGTCGCCGGTGACGCTGGCCGCCGTACCCCGGTCCGCCCGGACGCTCGGCTGGCCGCACGAGACGTACACCTGGGCCGAGCTGGCGGCAGCGGCGACCGGCACCGGCCGCCCGCGCCTCGGCTCGGCCGATCCGCTGCGCAGCGCCACCGGACTGCTCGCGCTGAGCAGCGTCGCGGAGTCCGCACAGCAGAACGGACAGAACAGACAGGACGGGCGGAACGGGAAGGACGGGAAGGGCGGGCAGGACGGCACGGGCGACACCCTCGCCGCCGCCACCGCCCAGCTGCTGTCCGGGCGGGTGGCCGACTCGGACCCGCGGCTGCTGGACACCCTGGCCCAGGACGACTCCGCCGCGGAGAAGGGCAATCCGCGCCGCAATGAGGCACTGCTGCTCTCCGAACAGGCCGCGTTCGCCCACAACTCCGAAGGCAGCGGCGCCGACAATCTCGACCTCTTCTATCCGACCGACGGCGCCCCGGTGCTCGACTATCCGTACAGCCTGGTCAACCAGACCGCGCTGAGCACGGACCAGAGCCGCGCCGCGATGCGCTTCATGGCGCTCCTCGGCGAGGACCCCTCGTACCGGACGCTGGAGAAGCACGGCTTCCGGGTGGCGAACGCCCCGGTACACGGCGAGGTGCTGCGCACGGCGGGCGGCCGGTCACCCCAGCCGTACGACGGCGCCGACGCGCGGCCGCCGTCGGTGGAGACCGTGCAGCGCACGCTCGGGCTGTGGACGGTGACGGTGCGCAGCACCAGGCTCACGACCGTCGTCGACACCTCCGGGTCGATGGCGGCGCCGGTGCCGGGCCGTGCCGGACAGAGCCGGATGGATGTCACCAAGGCGTCGCTGCTGCGGGCGCTCAACCAGTTCACCTCGGAGGACGAGATCGGCCTGTGGGAGTTCGCCACCCGGCTCGACGGCAAGAAGGACTACCGCGAGCTGGAGAAGACGGCGCGGCTGGGCGACCCGGTCAAGGGCGGTGGTACCCACCGTGAACGGCTGTCGGACGCCTTCAGCGCGCTCAAGCCCGTGCCCGACGCCGATACCGGGCTGTACGACACGACGCTGGCCGCTTACCGCAAGGCGCGGGCCACCTATGTGGACGGCAAGTTCAACGCGCTGATCATCCTCACGGACGGCTCCAACAAGGACGACGACGGCATCTCGCGCGGCGAGCTGATCAAACGGCTCAAGGCCCTCGCCGACCCCGAACGCCCGGTTCCGCTGATCGCGGTCGCCGTGGGCCCGGACGCCGACCGCGCGGAGGTCGACAAGGTGGCCAAGGCGACCGGTGGGGCCGGGTACGAGGTGAGCGACCCGGCGGACATCCAGTCCGTACTGCTGCGGGCGATCATGCTCTCGGCGGGCTCGACGACACCCTGAGCGGTACCGGCGCGGGGGCGCGAGGTGGCGCGGTACGGGCGGGGCACACGGCGCCCCGCCCGTACCCCGGCACACGGACCACCGCT
>NZ_QQNA01000437.1 GCF_003346515.1 Streptomyces corynorhini | reverse complement strand
CTCGACGGTGGAGGCCGTCGCCTCGCGCAGATACGGTACGACGGCGATCACGGTCCCGGCGGCGACGGCCTCCACCGTCGAGTTCCTGCGCCCCATCCCCTCCGTCGCGCTGATCCCGCTCGCCGTCCTCCTCTACGGCACCGACCTGCGCTCCACCCTGCTCCTGGTCGTCTACGCGGCCTTCTGGCAGGTCCTGGTCCAGGTCGTCCTCGGCATCCAGGACGTCGATCCGGTCGCCGAGGAGACCGCCCGCTCCTACGGCCTCGGCACCTGGGCGCGGATCCGCCATCTGCTCTGGCCCACCGCGCTGCCGTACGTCATGACCGGCGTCAGGCTGGCCGCCTCCGTCGCGCTGATCCTCGCCGTCACCGCGGAACTGGTCATCGGCGCACCGGGACTCGGGGCCCGCATCGCCGTCGCCCAGACCTCGCAGGCCGTCCCCGAGATGTACGCCCTGGTGGTGGTCGCCGGACTGCTCGGGCTGCTGATCAACCTCGGGGCGCGGCTGGTGGAACGCCGGGCCCTGTTCTGGCACCAGTCCGTACGCGGGGAGGCCGCCCTGTGAGACACGCCCTGCGCCGGGCGCTGTTCACCGTCGCGCTGCCCGCGCTGCTCCTGCTCCTGTGGCTGGCCGCCTCCGACGGCGGCGACAGCGTCTACTTCCCGCCCCTGCGCACGATCCTCGGCTCCTTCGCGGAGGTGTGGAACGCCGACCGGCTCGCCCACGACGTCCTGCCCAGCCTCGGCCGGCTGACCGCCGGGTACACCGCGGGGGCCGTCACCGGGGTGGCCGCCGGGATCCTCATCGGAACGCACCGCCGGGTACGGGCGACGGCCGAACCCGTACTGGAGTTCCTGCGGGCCGTTCCGCCGCCGGTGCTGGTGCCGGTCATCATGCTGTTCGCCGGAATCGGCGACACGATGAAGATCGTGGTCATCGCGAGCGGCACGGTCTGGCCCGTCCTGCTCAACACCGTGGAAGGCGCTCGCGCGGTGGACTCCGTACTGTCCGAGACCGCCCGGTCCTACGGCATCACCGGCCTCGCCAGGCTGCGCCGCCTGACCCTGCCCTCGGCGGGCCCGCAGATCTTCGCGGGCCTGCGCCAGGCGCTCTCCCTCGGTCTCATCCTGATGGTCATCAGCGAGATGTTCGCGGCGAGCAACGGCCTCGGCTTCGCCATCGTCCAGTTCCAGCGCGGGTTCGCGATCCCCGAGATGTGGAGCGGCATCCTGCTCCTGGGACTCCTCGGCTTCGCGCTGGCCACCGTGTTCCGGCTGGTCGAACGCCGCGTACTGCGCTGGTACCACGGGCTGCGCGCCGCCGGGCGGCCGTCATGAAGGGACACCCCATGCTGGACGTGCGCGGACTGCGCAAGACCTACGACGGGCACGGCCGCCGGGTCGAGGCGCTGCGCGACCTCACCTTCACCGTCGCCGCCGGTGAACTGTGCTGCCTCGTCGGCCCCTCCGGCTGCGGCAAGACCACCCTCCTCAAGTGCGTCGGCGGACTGCTCGCCCCGACCTCAGGCGAGGTGCTCCTCGACGGCGCGCGCGTCACCGGACCGCCGCCCGCGATGGCCGTCGTCCTCCAGGAGTACGGCCGCAGCCTCTTCCCCTGGATGAGCGTGTACGCCAACGTCGAACTGCCGCTGCGCCAGAAGAAGGACCTCGGCAAGGAACGCCGCCGCGCGCTCGTCGCCGACGCGCTGCGCGCCGTCGACCTCGCCGACGCGGGCGCCGCGTACCCCTGGCAGCTCTCCGGCGGCATGCAGCAGCGGGTGGCGATCGCCCGCGCCCTGGCGTACGAGCCCGAAGTGCTGCTCATGGACGAGCCGTTCGCCGCCGTCGACGCCCAGACCCGCGCGGAGCTGGAGGATCTGGTCCGCCTGCTCTGGCGGCAGCGCGGTATGACGATCCTCTTCATCACGCACGACATCGACGAGGCCGTCTACCTCGGACAGCGGGTCCTGATCCTGTCCGCCTCACCGACGGTGGTACGCGAAGAGCTGACGGTCGACCTGCCGCCCGACCGGGACCAGCTCACCACCCGGGCCGAGCCCGCCTTCGCCCGGCTGCGCGCCCGGGTGTACGAGCAGATCCAGGCGGCGATCCACACGGGCCGGGGCTGAGCGGCGCCCGCCGCATCCCGGGGGATCGAAGTTCCGCGCCACCGGCCGTGTCCACGCGCCGGTCGGCGCCCTCGCGGCGGGTATCGTCCGGACGGACCCGGAAGGACGCGCCGGATGCACACGATCACCAACTGGCTGAACGGGCTCTCCGGCCCCCTGATCTACGCCGTGGTCGGCGCGCTCGTCTTCTGCGAGGACGCCCTGTTCTTCGGCTTCGTCCTGCCCGGGGAGACCGCCGCCATCCTGGGCGGAGTCCTGGCGGGCCAGGGGAAGGTGTCCCTGTGGTGGCTGACGGCGGTGGTGGTGCTCGCCGCCGTGCTCGGCGACAGTACGGGGTACGCGCTGGCCCGCCACTTCGGCGACCGGATCCTGACCACCCGCACCCTGCGCCGACGTCAGGAGCGCACCGACCGCGCCCGCGAGATGATCCGGGAGCGTGGCGCGTGGGCCGTGTTCCTGGCCCGCTTCGTCGCCTTCCTGCGGGCGCTGATGCCCGCGCTCGCGGGCCTGTCGGGCATGCCGTACCGCCGGTTCCTCCTCTTCAACGCCCTGGGCGGGCTGAGCTGGGGCGTCAGCTGCACGGTGCTCGGCTACTTCGCCGGGGCCGCGTTCACCCGGATCGAGTCGAAGGTGGGGGTGATCGCGGTGGCGGCGGTCGCCGCGGTCGTCCTCGTGGCGCTGGCGGTATGGGGGCTGCGCAGACGCCGCGGGGAGGCGCGGCGGGAGAGCGAGCGGAACGAGGAGAACGAGCGGGAGGCGCAGAGGGAGAAGGGCAAGCGGGACGAGGAAGGCAAGCGGGAGGCGGAGAGCGAGGAGGGCAAGCGGAACGAGGAAGGCAAGGGGGAGGCGGAGGGCGAGGAGGGCGAGCGGGACGAGGAGCGCGCGGAGCCGGAGGATCCCGGGGACCCCCGCTGACCGCGCCGCCGCGCGCCCGCTCGCCTTCCGCGCGCCCTCCGCGCGCGTCAGGCGCTCAGCGCCGCCGACACCACCGCCTTGGCCTCCTCCTGCACCCGCCCGAGATGGTCCGTGCCGAGGAAGGACTCCGCGTAGATCTTGTAGACGTCCTCGGTGCCCGAGGGCCTGGCCGCGAACCAGGCGTTCTCCGTGGTCACCTTGATGCCGCCGATGGCCGCGCCGTTGCCGGGCGCCTCGGTCAGCACCGCCGTCACCGGCTCCCCGGCCAGCGTGTCCGCGCCGACCTGCGCGGGCGAGAGCCGGGCGAGGACCGCCTTCTCCGCCGGGGTGGCGGGCGCGTCGATCCGCGCGTACGCCGGCTCCCCGAAGCGTTCGGTGAGGGCCGCGTAGTGGGCGGAGGGCGAGGTCCCGGTGACCGCGAGGATCTCGGAGGCGAGCAGCGCCAGCAGGATGCCGTCCTTGTCGGTGGTCCACACCGAACCGTCGTGCCGCAGGAACGAGGCGCCCGCCGACTCCTCGCCGCCGAACCCGAGCGAGCCGTCGAGCAGCCCGTCCACGAACCACTTGAAGCCGACCGGCACTTCGACCAGCTCGCGGCCGAGATCGGCGGCGACCCGGTCGATCATGCCGGAGGACACCAGCGTCTTGCCGATGCCCGCGCCCGCGGGCCACCGCTCGCGGTGCGCGTACAGATAGCCGATGGCGGTGGCCAGATAGTGGTTCGGGTTCATCAGCCCGCCGTCGGGCGTGACGATGCCGTGCCGGTCGGCGTCCGCGTCGTTGCCGGTGGCGATCCCGTACTGGCCGCTCCGGCCGATCAGCGAGGCCATCGCGTACGGCGAGGAGCAGTCCATCCGGATCTTGCCGTCCCAGTCCAGCGTCATGAACCGCCAGGTGGGATCGGTCAGCGGATTGACCACCGTCAGATCGAGCCGGTGCTGCTCGGCGATCCGGCCCCAGTACGCGACCGACGCGCCGCCCAGCGGATCGGCGCCGATCCGTACCCCGGCGGCGCGCACCGCGTCCAGGTCGAGGACGGACGGCAGGTCCGCCACGTACGTCCCGAGGAAGTCGTGGCGTCCGGTGCCCTCGGCGGCCAGCGCACGGGTGTACGGGATCCGGCGCACGTCCTTCATACCGGCCGCGATGATCTCGTTGGCGCGGTCCTGGATCCAGTTGGTCGCCTCGGAACCCGCCGGGCCGCCGCTCGGCGGGTTGTACTTGAAACCGCCGTCGGCGGGCGGGTTGTGGGACGGGGTGACCACCACGCCGTCCGCGAGCCCGGTGGTACGGCCCCGGTTGTGGGTGACGATGGCGTGCGAGACGGCGGGGGTGGGCGTGTAGCCGTCCGCGCTGTCGACGAGCACGGTCACCCCGTTGGCGGCGAACACCTCGACGGCTGTCACCCGCGCGGGCTCGGACAGCGCGTGGGTGTCGGCGCCCAGGAAGAGGGGCCCGTCCGTGCCCTGCCGGGTCCGGTACTCGCAGATCGCCTGGCTGGTCGCGGCGATGTGGTCCTCGTTGAACGCGGTGGCGAGCGAAGAACCGCGATGCCCCGAGGTGCCGAACGCGACGCGCTGCGCCGGCTCCTCGGGGTCCGGGTGCAGCGCGTAGTACGAGGTCACCAGCCGGGCGACATCGATGAGATCCGCCGGCTGTGCCGGCTGTCCCGCTCGTTCGTGCGGCATCTGCGCACTCCTCCACATCGGTCGGCGCGATCGGTCGGTGCGATCGGCTCGTCGGTTCGTCGGTTCGGCTTCTCGTCGGTTCATCTTCGCGGGTCGCGCGGAGCGCCGGTGGCCCGCCCCGCCGTACGGAGTCAGCCCGCCGCGAGGGTGGAGTCACGCACCATCAGCTCCGGGGTGAACCGGCGGGAGCGGGCGGTGCGCCCCTCGACCAAGCCCACCAGCGCCGTCGCCGCCCGCTCGCCCATGTCACGCATCGGGGAGCGTACGGAGGTGAGCGGTATGGGCAGTTGGGCGGAGAGCGGCACATCGTTGTAGCCGGCCACGGCGATGTCCCGGCCGGGAGTCAGCCCCGAGGCACGCAGCGCGCCCATCACCCCGATCGCGGCGAAGTCGTTGACGGCGAACACGGCGGTCGGCCGCGGCTCGGCGGCCAGCAGCCGGTGCGCGGCCCGCTCACCGCCGTGCACGTCGAAGGGCGCGTTGACGATCAGCTCCGGGGGCACGGGTATGCCCGCCTTCGCGAACGCGTCGGTGAACCCCTTGGTCCGCTCGACCCCGGTGGAGGCGTACGGCTCACCCGCCACCACGCCCACCCTGCGGTGCCCCAGGGAGAGCAGATGCTCCGCCACCAGCCGCCCGCCGACGAGATCGTCGCAGGTGAAGGAGGTGACACCGGGCAGCCGCCGGGACACCAGCACCACCGGCACCCCACGCGCCACCAGTTCGGACGCGAGGGTCGTGTCGCCGCGCGCGTCACCGAGGAGCAGCCCGTCGACCCGTAGCGCCAGCAACCGTTCCACCTTGGCGCGCTGCACGGCCGGGTCGTCGCCTGTGTTGGAGACCACGGCGTGGTACCCGGCCGCCGCCGCGCCCGCCTCGATGCCCTCGTAGACCGTGGCCAGCACGATGTCCGTGAGCCGGGGGACCAGCACCCCGAGCAGCCGGGAGCGCCCGGTGCGCAGGCTGGCGGCGGCCGGGTTCACCACATAGCCCAGCCGCCTGGCCGACGCGCGCACCCGCTCGGCGGTGGCCGCGCCCACTCCGGCGCCGTCACGCAGCGCGCGGGAGGCGGTGGACTGGTGGACCCCCGCGTCGGCCGCCACGTCGGCCAGCGTCACACCGCTGTCTCCCTGCTCACGGGGATCGCGGGTGTCCGCGGGGTCTCGTCTCACGGGCGTCGTCTCCTCGGTCCTGTCCCCGAATTTCCGGAACCATCATCTTCCATGAAGATCCGATTACGGGGGTTGCCCTCCGGGGGGAGTATGGAGCACAGTTGCGCAATCGTTCTCGCAATCGATTGTGGAGCCTCGCATGCAGCTGCGTCTCATCGGTACGGGTGGCACCATCGCCAGCCGCTCCACCCCCGCCGGCCGGGTCGCGTCCGTCGGTGTGAAGGAGCTGCTGGAGTCGGCGCTGGTCCATCCGGTGCCCGAGGGGGTCCGGGTCGTCTGCGAGGAGATCGGCCTGCGGGCCAGCTTCGCGCTCGGCCTGCCCGATCTGGCCCGGCTGGCCGGGTCGGTGGGCGAGGGCCTGGCCGGGGGAGCCGACGGCGTGGTCATCACCCACGGCACGGACTCCATGGAGGAGACCGCCTTCGCGCTCGCCCTCGTCCACGACGACGACCGGCCGATCGTCCTGACCGGCGCCCAGCGGCCCGCCGACGACCCGGCGGCCGACGGACCGCGCAATCTCGCCGCCGCGCTGACCTGGGCCGCCCACCCCGCGGCCCGGCGCCACGGCGTCGGCGCGGTCTTCGACGGCGCGGTCTGGCCCGCCATCGGCCTGCGCAAGACCGACACCCTGGCGCCCGCCGCCTTCGGCGCGCCGGGGCGCGGCCCGCTCGCCCGTGTGGACGACGGCCGGGCACGGCTGATCGGCCGCCCGCCGCGCCCCGCCGCCCTGATCTCGGCCGACGACCTCGGCCGACTGCCCCGGGTGGACGTCGTCCCGCTCTACGTCGGCTGTGACACGGCCCTGCTCGACGCGGCCGTGGCGGCCGGGGCGCGCGGCGTCGTGCTGTGTGCCTTCGGCGCGGGAAACGCCCCGCCCGAGGTGACCGAGGCGGTCGGCCGACTGGTCGCCGACGGCATCGCGGTCGCCGTCGCGAGCAGGGTCCCCACCGGGGCGACCTCGGCCGCCTACGGTGCGGGAGGCGGCGCCGACCTGCTGCGGGCGGGCGCGGTCTTCGCCTCCGACCTCTCGCCGTGGCAGCTGCGGCTGCTGCTCGCCGCCGCGCTGCACCGTACGGCGGGCACGGGCCCGGCCGGGGCCGCCGAGGCGACACGTCTGTGGCTGGCCGACGCCGGTCACCGGACCGGGTGAACACACCGAAGACCCGGCGGACACACCGATACGCGGCGCTGAACACCGACCCGGAACACCGACCCGGAACACCGACCCGGAACACCGACCCGGAACACCGACCCGGAACACCCACCTCGGAACAGACCGACACACCACACGCGACACACCACACACGGCACACGGCACACGCGGCGCGGCACACGCGACGCGACACACCGACAGGAGAAGCGACATGCCGAAAGAGATCCTCGTGGCCTACGGAGTCGACGTCGACGCGGTCGGCGGCTGGCTCGGCTCGTACGGGGGAGAGGACTCGCCCTGCGACATCTCCCGCGGCCTGTTCGCGGGCGAGGTGGGCGTCCCCCGGATGCTGGAGCTGTTCCGCCGCCGGGACATGAGGACCACCTGGTTCTGGCCGGGCCACTCCATCGAGACCTTTCCCGAGGAGTTCGAGGCGTGTACGGCCGCCGGCCACGAGATCGGGGTGCACGGCTACAGCCACGAGAACCCCATCGCGATGAGCCGGACCCAGGAGTCCGACATCCTCGACCACTGCATCGACCTGATCTCCACCCGTACCGGACGCCGTCCCACCGGATACGTCGCGCCGTGGTGGGAGTTCTCCGGGGTCACCAACGAACTGCTGCTGGAGCGCGGCATCGCCTATGACCACTCGCTGATGCACCGCGACTTCGAGCCGTACTACGTCCGGGTCGGCGACACCTGGACGAAGATCGACTACGACCGGCCCGCCCACGACTGGATGAAGCCGCTGGAGCGGGGCGCGGAGACCGACCTGGTGGAGATCCCGGCCAACTGGTACCTCGACGACCTGCCTCCGATGATGTTCATCAAGGCCAGCCCCAACAGCCACGGCTTCGTCAACCCCCGCGACCTCGAACAGATGTGGCGCGACCAGTTCGACTGGGTCCACCGCGAGAACGACTACGCGGTCTTCACCATGACCGTCCACCCCGATGTGTCGGGCCGCCCGCAGAACCTGCTGATGCACGAGCGGCTGATCGACCACATCAACGCACACGAGGGCGTCCGCTGGGTCACCTTCGACGAGATCGCCACCGACTTCGTCCGCCGCCGCCCGCGCACCTGATCCCCGGGGGCCCCGGCCGGTTTTCCCCCCGTTCCGGGCCCCGCACCGCACCGCGCACACGCACGCCACCGCGCACCCGCACCCACCGCGCACCCGCGCCCCACCGCACCCCGTCCCACCGCACCCCGGTGAGCGCCGCGCCTCTCCTTCCGGCCCGGCACCCGCGTCCGAGACGCCCCATCCCCGCGCG
>NZ_QQNA01000436.1 GCF_003346515.1 Streptomyces corynorhini | reverse complement strand
CACCTCCGGAGCGGCGGCGGAGTCGACGGGAGGTAGGCGAGAGGCGGCCCGAACCCCGCGCCGGGCCCCGGCTCCGCCGCCGCTCCGGAGGTGGCCGCGCTCCCGGCGAGTGCGTTCAGCGCGTTCCCTTCCGGGTCCTCGACGTCCAGCAGCTGTACGGCGCGTCGGCCCAGCGCCGCCAGTACCTCGCCGGGAAGCCACGCCCCGCCGGGAGCCACACCGGGAGCCACACCGGAGGCCCCGTCGGCGGCCCCGTCGGCAGGGCCTTCCTCGCCCACCGCTTCCTCGATGGACGCCAACAGCACTTCCAGTGAAGGCCGTTGGGCCGGGTCCTTCGCGAGGCAGGGCGCGATCAGCGCCGCCCACGGCTCGGGAACCCCCGTGAGGTCCGCCTCCTCCGACGCGATACGGAAGAGCAGCGAGTGGACCCCGCCCTCGCCGCTGCCGAAGGGCAGCCGCCCCGTCGCGGTGTACGCGAGCACGACGGCGAGGCAGAAGACGTCACTCGCGAACGACACCCGCTCCCCGCGCACCTGCTCGGGCGACATGAAGCCCGGCGATCCCACGAGGGCGCCCGTTCTGGTGATTCCGTCGGCGGACTGCTCCGCCACGTCGAGGGCGCGCGCGATGCCGAAGTCGATGACGCGGGGCCCGTCGATCGTCACCAGGACGTTCGAGGGCTTGAGGTCGCGGTGCACGAGTCCCGCGCCGTGGATGGCCTGGAGCGCGCCTATCAGCCCGACCGCGAGCGCACGCAGGGACTTCGCGGGCAGCGGCCCGTACTGAACGTCCACCACCTCGCTGAGCGACGGCCCGGCGACATAGCCGGTGGCGACCCACGGCGTCGGCGCGTCCGTATCGGCGTCCAGCACGGGCGCCGTCCACTCACCCCCGACCCGCCGGGCCGCCTTCACCTCCTGGGTGAAGCGGCGCCTGAAGTCGGGCTTGCGGGCCAGGTCTTCCCGGACGACCTTGACCGCGACCGTACGGCCCCGCGCGGAGCGAGCCAGATAGACCCGCCCCATGCCGCCTTCACCGAGCCTGCCGAGCAGCCGGTAGCCGCCGATCCAGACCGGATCATCCGGATGCAGACCGTCCATGGATGCTCCCTAATCCCCAGGCATTGCGTCCGACCGAGGATAGGAGACAAGGGAAGCGAACGACGGGTGGGGATACGGGTTCTGCCGGTACAACAGCCGCCCGGGACCGACGGCGGCCCGCCCTCGGCCGTGCCGACCCGCCGCGCCGCACGCCCCAGAGGCAGCACGGGACCACGGGCATGACGGGGAGCCGGGTGAGCGTGATGCCGCCGGCGAGCCACGTGCTCGTCCGCTTCAGAAGGGCACGGCGTACGCCGGAGCCCTATCCCTCGCTCGACACGTCGGTGCTCTGCGGTCCGTAGGACAGCGGCCGGGCGGCGCCGTCGGCGGTGCTGTCGGCGGTGCTGTCGGCGGTGCTGTCGGCGGCGAGCGACTCGAAGCGCCAGCGGTGAGCCGGGCGGGCGAGCAGGGCGGGCGGCGGGGCGGGGAGTTCGGGGACGTCCGCGTCGTACGCGCCGTTCCACCAGGTGATGACCAGGACGCGGTCCTCAGGGGCGCGCAGGAGTTCGTGGCGGAGCGGCTCGGGCGTCAGCTCCCGGGCGTGTGCCCGCGCCCACTCCAGCAGTTCCCCACCGAGGCCGGGCGCCGCCTTGGCCTCCCACATCAGCGCCACGGTCATGAGTACAGGTTCTCCTTGCTCAGCTCGTGCAGGTGATCGTGGTCGTGCCCGCCGCCGTGACCGTGCCCAGCGCCGTGACCATGCCCGCCGCCGTGGTCATGCCCGTGACCGTCGCCGTGACCATGCCCGCCGCTGTGGTCATGCTCGTGCTCGCGCCCCGGCACATGCGGCTCCGTCACCGGCAGCGACGAGTCCGCCGACAGCTCCCAGTCCGAGGCGGGCCGGTTGCGCGCCACCATCTCGGCGCCGAGCGCCGCCACCATCGCGCCGTTGTCCGTGCACAGCCCCGGGCGCGGCACGCGCAGCCGGATGCCCGCGCGCTCGCAGCGCTCGGCCGCCAGCGCACGCAGCCGGGAGTTGGCCGCGACTCCGCCGCCGATCATCAGGTGGTCCACGCCCTGGTCCTTGCAGGCGCGCACCGCCTTTCGCGTCAGTACGTCGACCACGGCCTCCTGGAACGAAGCCGCCACGTCCCGTACCGGCACCTCCTCGCCCGCCGCCCGCTTCGCCTCGATCCAGCGGGCCACCGAGGTCTTCAGGCCGGAGAAGGAGAAGTCGTACGCGGCGTCGCGCGGCCCGGTCAGACCGCGCGGGAACGCGATCGCCGCCGGGTCGCCCTCCCGCGCCAGCCGGTCGATCACCGGACCGCCGGGGAAGCCCAGGTGCAGCACGCGCGCGATCTTGTCGAACGCCTCGCCCGCCGCGTCGTCGATCGTCGCGCCCATGGGCCGTACGTCGGAGGTGATGTCCGGCGCGAGCAGCAGCGACGAGTGGCCCCCGCTGACCAGCAGCGCCATCGTCGGTTCCGGCAGCGGACCGTGCTCCAGCTGGTCGACGCAGATGTGGGAGGCGAGGTGGTTCACGCCGTACAGCGGCTTGCCCAGCGCGTACGCGTACGACTTCGCCGCCGAGACGCCGACCAGAAGCGCACCGGCCAGCCCCGGGCCCGCGGTGACCGCGATCCCGTCCAGGTCGCGGGCCGAGACCCCGGCCTCCTTCAGCGCGCGCTCGATCGTCGGAACCATCGCCTCCAGGTGCGCCCGGGAGGCGACCTCCGGTACGACACCGCCGTAACGGGCGTGCTCGTCGACGCTGGAGGCGACGGCGTCGGCGAGCAGGGTCGTGCCGCGCACGATGCCGACGCCGGTCTCGTCGCAGGAGGTCTCGATACCGAGGACGAGGGGTTCGTCAGCCATTGTCATCAGCCATTCTCATCAGATCTGGGGCTCGGTTCCTTGATGGGTCTTCACATGGAGGCGCATGACGAGCGCGTCGACGTTGCCCGGCTGGTAGTAGCCGCGGCGAAAGCCGATGGGCTCGAAGCCGAACCGCTCGTACAGCCGCTGCGCCCGCGTGTTGTCCACCCGTACTTCGAGCAGCACCTCCTCGCACTCGAAGGCGGTGGCGTGCTGGAGGAGGTCGGTCAGCAGGCGCGCGCCGAGGCCGGTGCCCCACTGGTCGCGGGCGGCGGCGATGGTCTGTACGTCGGCGAGCCCGCCGGCCGCGGCGAGCCCCGCGTATCCGACGATCCGGCCACCGGACGGCCCGCCGTGGAGCGACCCGCCGCCGGACGACCCGCCGTCGAGGGGCCCACCGCCGGACGGCTCGCCGCCGGACGGCCCGCCGTCGAGCGGCCCGGAAGGCGCGGCCTCCGCGACGACGTAGCGACGGGTCGCCCGGGGGCCGCGCGCGTGCGCCAGTTCCGACCAGAACATGCCCTGCGACCAGGCGTCCTCGGGAAACAGCTCCTGCTCAAGGGCGAGTACGGGCTCGATGTCCCACCAGCGCATCTCGCGCAGCACCACGGGGGCGGACTCCGGGCCGGTCACTTGGGGGTGACCACCTTGTAGTTCTTCGGCACCTGCGCGTCGGGCCTGCGCAGATACAGCGGCAGCGGCGGCAGGAAGCCCTCCACCGCACCCTCCGCCACGCCCTCCACCGCGCCCCCCGCCGCCAGTTTCTCGGCGGCCAGCGCGGCGAGCGCCGCCGCCGACTGGTACTCGGGGCCCCGGGCGTCCGGGAACGCGTCCGGGTAGAGCAGCCCGCCCGCCCCGACCACGGGCAGCCCGGCGAGCGTCCCGGCGAGGTCGGCGGGCCGGTCCACGGCGGGCTCGGTCAGCCGCGTACGGCTGTCCGCGTACCGCGCCCAGTAGACCTCCTTGCGCCGGGCGTCCGTCGCCACGGCGAAGGGCTCGTCGAGCCCGGCGGCGTACGCGAGACCGTCCAGCGTGCACAGCCCGCGCACCGGCACCCCGAGCGCCGAGCCGAACGACAGGGCGGTGACGAGGCCGACGCGCAGCCCGGTGTACGGGCCGGGCCCCACCCCCACGACCAGGTCGGTCACGGCGTCCAGTCTCACCCCGGCCCCGGCGAGTACCCGGTCGACGGCGGGCAGCAGCAGCTCCCCGTGGCGGCGGGCGTCGACCGCGCTCTCGGCGGCCAGGACGGAGTCTCCGTCGTGGAGGGCGACGGTGACGGCGGGCGTGGCGGTATCAACGGCGAGCAGAAGCACGCAAACAGCCTACGGCTCCCCGGCGCCGGAGCACGCCGCCCCTGGTAGCCGGGCGGCTGCTGCTACGGTCCCCACGGGGTCCTACGGTCCCCACGGGTCGTACGCGCGAGAGGCGGATCAAGGGTGTCCAGGAGCAGCTCCGGAATCGTTGCCGTGCTCACGGCGGCGGCCATCGCCACGGTCGGCTTCCTCGCCTATCAGGCGTCGGCGAACGCGTCCGAGGCCCTCGGCGGCCCCTCCGCGACACCGAGCGCCTCCGCGTCCGCCTCCGGCGCCGCGGCCCAGCCGCGCAAGGACCCGCGCTCGCTGCCCGCCGACTCGGGCAGCGGCGAGCGGGTCGTCTACTCGCTGCGCGACCGGCGGGTGTGGCTGGTGGGCGAGGGCGGCAAGCCGGAGCGGAGTTTCGCGGTCGTGCCGAGCACGATCAGCCCGGACGCCGGTACGTATCTCGTCTCCTCGCGGTCGGGCGCGGTCACCGGATCGGACGGGGTACGGGTCGAACACGTGGTCCGGTTCGCGAACGTCAACGAGGTGGCCATCGGCTTCAGCGCGGCGCTCGACGGCACGATGTCGGCCCCGGACCCGTCCCTGCGGACGGGTGGCGTCCGGATGAAGCGGGCGGACGGCAACGCGCTGTGGACGTTCGCGACGGTCGGCACGAAGGTCGTCGTCGTCTAGATCTCGCCGTCACCCCGAGCCGGTCACCCCGAGCCAGCCGCTCAGAATCGGTCCACTCAGAGCCGGTCGCTCAGAGCCGGTCACTCAGAGCCTGTAGCTCAAAGCCGGTCGACCAAAGCCGGTCACTCAAAGCCCGGTCGTTCAGAGCCGGTCGTCCAAAGCGGGCCGCCGTCCAAAGCAGGCCGTCCAAAGCCCGTCGGCCAGAACCGCTCGCTCAGAGCCGGTCGGCCAGAGCCCGTCGCTCAGAGCGGGCCGTCCAGCGCCCGCCGGGGTCAGCGCCCGCAGTCCAGCGCCCGCCGGTCAGGCCGCGTCCCGACGCAGCACGTCCGCCGCCTCCCGCCGCGCCGCCTCGTCGGCCACCGCGACCGCCGAGGGCGGGCACGGCGGCGTGGAGACGGCTCTGGCCGCCGCGCAGGACGCCAGCAGATCCTTCATCGGTACGGAGGACGGCGACAGCTCCCGCGACAAATAGGCCGAGGACTGCTGCCGCGGCTGCGGCTCTGACTGCGGACGTGAGGCACGCTCGGGGGCCGGCATGGATGCCTCCTGTGGCTCCGGGGGCAGGCGTGGTTAGGTAGACCTAACCAGGTCTCGGTAACCATGTGACCATGCGCGGCACGGCACGC
Organism: Streptomyces corynorhini; assembly: GCF_003346515.1. Classification (GTDB taxonomy): domain Bacteria; phylum Actinomycetota; class Actinomycetes; order Streptomycetales; family Streptomycetaceae; genus Streptomyces; species Streptomyces corynorhini. The sequence goes on along the minus strand of NZ_QQNA01000436.1, from coordinate 623 downwards.
GCAACATTTTGCCGACGTCTTGTCGGAATGTACGGAACGCCTGGCCGCGTCCCGGCGGAATCATTCCGCGGGGCCGGGCGACAGCCCCGGGGAGCGCCCCGGCGCCGCCTCCCCCGACCAGCGCTCGCCGTATCCGGTCAGCGTCACGGTCCGCCGGTCGTCGTCCTCCGTACCGGCGTCCACGGCGCCCACCACCCGGTCGATGACCACGTGCAGCCGGTCGTCCGACAGCTCCTCGACCTTGCCGTCGCCCCACTCCACGACCACCACGGAGTCGGGCAGCGAGACGTCCAGGTCGAGGTCCTCCATCTCGTCCAGTCCCCCGCCGAGCCGGTACGCGTCGACGTGGACCAGCGCGGGACCGCCGGTCAGCGACGGGTGTACGCGGGCGATCACGAACGTGGGGGATGTCACGGCGCCCCGGACCCCGAGGCCCTCGCCGAGGCCGCGCGTCAGCGTGGTCTTGCCCGCGCCGAGTTCGCCGGTGAGCATCACGAGGTCCCCGGGGCGCAGCAGGGCGGCGAGGCGCCGGCCCAGCGCGCTCATCTCGCCGGGAGAGCCGATGGTGAGAACGGCCGACTCCGGGGCGGGCGCGGTGACCGGGGCAGGCGGGGTGACCGGGG
>NZ_QQNA01000435.1 GCF_003346515.1 Streptomyces corynorhini | reverse complement strand
CTCACCGGCGACCAGCCGCCGCGCGGGTGGGCGGCGGCTGGTCGCCGGTGAGGGAGGGCGGCGGTCCGAAGGCCGGGCCGCGCCCGGCGAGCAGGGCGTGGAAGCGGGCGGCGATCATCCGGTGGCCGCGCTCGGCGGGGTGCAGCCGGTCGACGGACCACAGCGACCGGTCGGCCACCCAGGAGGCGTCGGCCATGTGCAGGTGCACGGTCTCGTAGCGGGCGGCCAGGGCGTGTACGACGGCGTTCACGGCGCGCTGCCGCCTGGCCAGCGGCCGGGCGAGGGGCGCGGGCAGGCCGAGCATCGCGCCGGGGTCGGGCAGGCAGGCGGTCAGCAGTACGGCTCCGCAGTCCGCGAGCGCGGCGCAGACGCGGTCCAGCCGGACGGCGAGGTCCTCGATGTCGAAGCCCTGGCGCAGCGTGTCGTTGACCCCGACGACGACGGCGGCGAGATCCGGGCCGAACGCGACGGCCTGCGGCGTCTGGCTCTCCTCCACGTCCCGGGTGAGGGCTCCGCTGACGGCGAAGTTGCGGAACTCCACCCCGGTGGCGGCGCCGAGCAGCGCGGCCCAGCCGCGCCACCCCGCGCCGACCGGGTCGCCGATCCCGGCGGTGAGCGAGTCGCCGAGCGCCGCGAACCGGACGGGGCGGGCCGGTGCGGGCGCAGGCGGGTGACGATGAAGACGCGCATATTCGTGTTGTCGTCGTACCGAACGTGCCCCTGCCAACGTGGATCTTTCCGGGCGGGGAACGTCCCGTGGGCATTCGAAGCGGCGCCCCGGCCGCGCCCGCGCCCCGGCCCGCGTCCTGGGGCGTCGCGGGACCCGCGCGCCATCGCGCGGATCCCGCTGCCGCCCGCTCCGCGAGAGCCGGAAGGGCTTACAGCGCGGCGGCGTCGGGGCCCATCCGGCTGCGTACGGCGGTCTGCACCTCGTCCTCCTCTGCGGGGTCGGCGGCGAGCCTGCGCAGCCGATCCGCCACCCGTACGTCCCCGGTCTCGGCGTGCAGCGCGGCGACCTCCCGGGTGGTCTCCTCGCAGTCCCACAGGCATTCGACGGCGAACCCGGTGGGGTACGAGGGGTCGGTGGCGGCCAGCGCGCGCGCCGCGCGGCCCCGCAGCTGCGAGGAGGCCGTCTCGCGGTAGATGTGGCGCAGTACGGGGGCGGCGCAGACGATGCCGAGGCGACCGGCGCCGTCCACGAGCGTCCACAGCCGCTGGGCGTCGGGGCCCTCGGCCCGTACGGTCTCGCGCAGCGCGCCGAGCACGAGCGCGGTGTCCCTGGTCGTGCCCCGGGCGGCGAGGACGCCGGCGGCCGAGGCGCCGAGGGCGTCGGGCCGGTGCGCCCAGCCCCTGGCGCGGTCGACGGCGGCTTCGCCGGTCATGCGCTCGAACGCGGCGACGGCGGCGTCGGCGACGGTGCCGCGGCCCGCGAGCGCCGCCGCTTCGATCAGGTCGAGTACGACGGGGTCGCGGTTCTCGGCGAGGTAGTGCAGGGCGGCGCAGCGCGCGCCGTCCGGGCCGCCGCGCGCGGCCTCGACGATCTGGGGCCGGTCGTCGGGTCCCGCGACGGCGGTGAGGCAGCGTGCGGCGGGCACGTGGAGCGCGGTGCCCCGGTCCAGTGCCTGCTGGGCCCAGTCGAAGACGGCGCGCACGCTCCAGCCGGGGCGTGGGCCGGTCGGTCGCAGCTGGCGCTGCCATCGGTCGAACGAGCCCTGTTCTGCCGCGGCCCTGATGCGGGCGCCGACGGCGGCCCTCGGGTCGTCGGCCCACAGCCGCCAGGGCCGGGGTTCGAAGGCGTCCCGGACGGTGGCGGCGAGTTCGGCGTCGCCCTCGGGTCCCGCCGGGAAGCGGGCGAGGACCGGTTCGGCCAGGGAGCGCAGTCCCGCGTCGTCGTCGCGCAGCGCCAGTTCGTCGAGCGCCCAGGCCCAGTTGGTGCCGGTGGCGGCGTAGCGCCTGAGCATCTCCAGGGCGTCGCGCCTGCCGTACGAGGCGAGGTGGCCCAGGACGGCGAGCGAGAGCCCGGTCCTGGACTCGTCGGTGTCGAAGTGGTCCTCGGCCCGGAAGAGGTGGCTCTCGACGGCGTCGAGTCCACCGCGGATGTCCAGGTAGAGGCGGGCGTAGTACAGCGAGCGGTTCTCGACCTGCCAGTCGCGCCGGGGGTCGTGGAGGACGCAGTGGTCGAGGGCGGCGAGCGCCTCCGCCCGGGGTGCGGCGAGCGCGTGCAGCGTGCCGTCGCCGCGGCCGCGCTGCAGCAGACCGAGCAGCGTGCCGCTCGGCGCTATGACTGGATCGAACATGGGGAAAGCCTCACATCAAGCTGTCGAAGCGACCGGGGAGTGTGATTCGAAGCCCGTGGGCCCCGGACTCTGCCCGGTTCCCGGGGCCCCCTGGCGGGGCGGCACACCGCTGCCCCTACCGGCCCGCGCGGCGACATGTTCGGCCGACCGTCGTCGTGTGCTGAACGCAGACCATCTTCCCTGCCTCTCGTCGGTGGCCCCGTGCGGGCCCGACGTCATGATGACCGAGCGATTTCGCCACCGCGACCACATTTACGGCGTCTGTCTCACCGGGCTCCGAACAGCTCCAGAAGGTCCGTCTTCCCAAACATGCGCGCGGTATCCACCGCGGAAGGGTTTCCTCCGGTTGGATCGGCGCCGCCGGCGAGCAGCGCGCGGATCACCGCGTCCTCGCCCTTGAAGACCGCACCGGCCAGTGGGGTCTGGCCCCGGTCGTTGACGCGTCCCGCGTCGGCGCCCCGGGCGATCAGCGCTTCCACCGCCGCGGCGTGGCCGTGGTAGGCGGCGAGCATGAGCAGGGAGTCGCCCCTGTCGTTGGTGAGGTTCGCGGGGACGCCCGCGTCCACGTAGGCGGCGAGCGTCTCCGTCTCACCGCTCCTGGCCAGGTCGAAGACCTTCGTGGCCAGCTCGACGACCTCGGGATCCGGGGGCACGCTCATGGGGGACCGCCTTTCTGCGCACGAGTGAACCGAAAGAGTACTGCTCGCGCGCGGAACAGGGAGTTCGCCCGGTCCGCCACCCGAGCCGTGCCCCGATGTGCGCCAGTTCAGTGAAATAACTGATATTTCACTCATTTGCACCTTTTGTCGCATAGATACTTTTGGTGATCCTGGAAGAACTCATGGTGACTGTCCCCGCAACCAGGAGAATTCTCATGATTCTGTCCATGTCAGGCGTCGTACTGCTCGGAATCATCGTCTTCCTCTTCTTCCGGAAGGACGGGCTCAAGGCGTCGCACGCCATCGTCTGCGCCCTCTTCGGCTTCTATCTCGCGGGCACCGCCATCGCCCCGAGCATCACGGCCGGCGGCGCCAGCCTCGCCGGTCTGCTCGGCGGCATCAAGTTCTGACGCCGCGCTCCCTCCCGTCCCGCTCCCCCCTCCCACCCGCACCAGGAGACAGCCGTGACCCGGCGACCACTCCCCCGCATTCTGACCGGCGGCAGCGCCCAGATCGCCCGCGGCCGCGACATGGCGCGCACGGCCGCCGACGGCGCCACCGACGTGCTCCATCCCCTGATCACGATCGCCCGTGGTCTGCGGATGCTGGCGGCGGGGGGCCGGCGCCGATGGTCGGCCACGCCCAAGGACCGGCGCGGTCCCGCGCTGTTCCTGGTCGCGGCCGTCGTCCTGGTGGTGGCGCTCATGCCGTACGGGCCGCTGCTGGCCCTGATCGCCGTCATGGGCGCGGCAGGCTGGCAGGGGCGCGACCGCACCCCGGTCAGGACCGGGCCCGACGAAGCGGAGGCGCGGCGCCTGCAGTCCCTCTACGAGGCGCTCGTGCCGTACTTCTCCGTACCGGAGGACCCCAGTCCGCTCTTCGCCCACGGCGGCGAGTGGAGCAGCGCCCTGGACTCGCCGGTGTTCGACGGCGACGGGCGGCTCACCCGGCTCCGGCTGACGTATCCCCCGTACTTCCCGGACGGCGAGCCCGACGCCCGCGCCCGGATCGAGCATCTGCTGCACGCCAAGTCGGGGCGTGGCCGCGAATATCTCTTCGACTGGGACGAAGAGGCCAATCAGCTCGTGATGACGGTGCTCTCGCCGCTCTCCACCGCCATCGCCGCCCAGCGCTTCGTCACCGGTCCCGGGGAGAGCGTGCTGGGCTTCACGGACGACGGCTCGGTGCGGCGCACCGTGCCGGTGCTGGCGGGCGAGGAGCGCGTGGACGCGCCCGCGGTGCTGTGGCGGACAGGACTGCGCGCGACGGAACCCCATCTGCTGGTCGCGGGGCAGCCGGGCAGCGGGGCGACGAGCCTGCTGCGCAGTCTCGCGCTCCAGGCCCTCCAGGGCGGCGACGTCCTGATCGTGGAGGGCAGCGGCACCGGCGAGTTCGCCTGTCTGGACGGACGGGCGGGCGTCCTGGCGGTGGAGAGCGGGCTCTCCGGCGCGCTCGCGGGCCTCGAATGGGCCGCCAACGAGACGGAGCGGCGGCTGATCGCCGCCAGTCGCGCCCGGCAGTCCGGCCGTCCCGCGCCCGCCGACACCCGGCGTCCGCTGTGGATCCTGCTGGACCGGCCGAGCGTCTTCGGCCATCTCGCGGCGGCCGAGGGGCGGCCCGATCCGCAGGAGCTGGTGCGGATGCCGCTGCGCCACGGCGGGGCGGTGCGGGTGACGGTCGTGGTGGCCGAGCAGCTCGACAACATGGACATGGTCGACGAGGCCGTCCGGTCGCACACCCGCGCCCGGGTGATCCTCGGACCGGCCTCGCCCGCGCAGGTGGAAGAGGTACTGGGGGCGCCGCCGCACACCACGCCCACCCCGGAGGCGCCGCCCGGCCGGGGGTACGCGCGGCTGGGCCGGGGCCCGGTGCTCAGGCTCCAGGTCCCGGCGACCCCCGACCCGTACGACGACGCGACGGGCGAGACGCACCGCCGGGCGGTCCAGGACCTGCTGCCGCCCCGCACCACAGCGCCCGCCGAGCCCGCCGAGGCGCCCGACGAGGAGCGGATCGAGGAGCGGGTGGTGGAGCGGGTGGTGGAGCAGGCGCACGCGGGCGTACCGGCCGAGGGCTGACCGCCCGGTCCCACCCGGACCGCCCGGTCCCACCCGGCGGCC
>NZ_QQNA01000434.1:324-600 GCF_003346515.1 Streptomyces corynorhini | reverse complement strand
GGCGCGCGCCGGGTCCTCGGCGGTGCGCAGGGCGTGTTCGGCGTAGTTGAGGGTGGCGCCGGGGAACCACTGGGCGCCGGGCATGGCGCGGTCGCCGAGTACGCGTTCGTACGGGGTGGCGAAGCGGACGGAGAACCAGTCGGCGACGGCGGCCCAGAACGTCTCCAGTTCCGCGACGGACCAGCGCTGGAGGGCCGGGTAGCCGCCTTCGGCGGGTGCTCCGTACCGTTCGGCCGCCCAGCTCTGGAAGCGGGTGACGGCCGCGGCGGCGATCCG
>NZ_QQNA01000434.1:0-146 GCF_003346515.1 Streptomyces corynorhini | reverse complement strand
GCCCGCCGCCGTCGGCGCTGGTGGCAGGGTGAGCGGCATGGACGGTCGTGAGCTGGTGCGTTCGGTGAGGTTGATGGGTTCGGCGCGGGGGCTGCGCTCCCTGCGGTCGGCTTGGCGGGGGTGGCGCGCGGACGCCGGGGCGCCGG
>NZ_QQNA01000433.1 GCF_003346515.1 Streptomyces corynorhini | reverse complement strand
CCAGCAGTTCAACCTCTTCCCGCACCTCACCGCCGCGCAGAACGTGGCGCTGGCGCCCGTACGGGTACGAGGGGTCTCCCGCGCCACGGCGCGCGAGGAGGCCCATGAACTCCTGGAACGGGTGGGGCTCGCCGAGCGTCGCGACCACTATCCGTACGAACTCTCCGGCGGCCAGCAGCAGCGGGTGGCCATCGCCCGCGCCCTGGCCATGCGCCCCGAGCTGATGCTCTTCGACGAGCCCACCTCCGCGCTCGACCCGGAGTTCACGCGCGAGGTGCTCGCCGTCATGCGCGACCTCGCCGACAGCGGGATGACCATCGTCGTCGTCACACACGAGATGGGCTTCGCCCGAAGGAGCGCCGACCGGGTGGTGTTCATGGCCGAGGGCCGGATCGTGGAGGACGGCCCGTCGGAGACCCTGTTCACGGCGGCGCGACATGAGCGGACCCGCTCCTTCTTCGAGCAGATCCTCGGAGAGTAGGACCATGACAACTCCGACTCCGCCGCCGACTTCGACTCCGGACCCCACCCCGTCTCCGCCGCCGACCGCGCCGACCGCGCCGACCGCGCCGCCCGCGAAACGCCGGGTCTCCGCCGCCCGCCCGACCGCACCCTGGTCCCTGCGCAAACAGGACTGGGCCTACCAGCAGCTCCGCGAGCGCATCCTGACCGGTGCGCTGGCCCCGGGGGAGCAGCTCAGCCAGGAGGCCCTGGCCGGTGAACTCGGCATCAGCCGGGGCCCGTTGCGCGACGCCCTGTCCCGGCTGGCCGCCGAGAGCCTGGTGGTGGACCGCCCCCATCAGAAGTCGATCGTCGCCGAGGTCTCGGTCGCGGACGCCCGGGACATCTACAACGGCCGGGCGGCCCTGGAAGGGGTGCTCGCGGCGGCGGCGGCCCAGGCGGACGCGTCCGAACGCGACTTCCAGGCAGCCGACTTCGGCCTGCTGCTGGAGCGCCAGCGGATCGCCGTCTCGCTCGGAGACGCCGCGCAGGTGCGCATGCTGGACCGGCAGTTCCACGACGCGGTCTACGCGATGGCCGCGATGCCCGCCACCCTGGCCGCGCTCAACCAGCTGCGGGCCAAGAGCGACCGCTACCTCGCCCTCTACCTCGCGGACTCCCAACGGGCCCAGATCTCGGTGGACGAACACACCGCCATCCTCGACGCCCTGCTGTGCGGGGACGCCGAAGAGTCCGCCGCGCTGACCCGGGCCCATGTCCTGGGCGGACTGACACTGCTGACGGGCTCCATCGGCGGCCAGCCCGCGCGCCTGGCCGACCCGGTCGGCCCCGGAAGGGCCGCGCGACCCACCACCTCTCCCGTCACAACCCCCATTCGACCCATTCGACCGAACCGGACACAGTGAGGAAACGATCGTGATCCATCTGCCCGAGGCCATCGAGCGCCTGTCCCTGCCCGAACACACCGCCCGGCTCGGGATGTCCGTACGCGAGGCCGAACGCGAACTGGAGAACGGGCCGGGCCCCGACCGCCTGCTCGACGCCACCTACGCCGACACCCACCGCTTCCCGGCCCCCGAGTGGGCGCTGCCCACCTTCAACGCCGCCGCGGGCGGCGACGGCATGACGTACACCCCCTACCGCGGTGACCGCGCCGTGCGCGAGGCCGTCGCGCACAACGTCTCCACGGGCCTCGGCATCCCCGCCACCGGACCCGCGGACGTCATCCTCACCCCCGGCACCCAGGGCGCGCTGTTCACCGCGCTCGCCGCGATCCTCTCGCCCGGGGACCTCGTCCTGCTGCCCGACCCCGACTACCTCTCCACCGAGCGCATGCTGCGCTACTTCGGCGCCCGGGTCCGGCGCATCCCGATGATCTGGCCCGACGAGTCCACCGGCGGCGACCGCGCCCGCCCCACCCTCGACCTCCAGGCGCTGGAGGACGCCGCCGCCGAGGGACCGCGCCTGATGGTCTTCTCGCACCCCAACAACCCCACCGGTGCCATCTACGGTGAGGAGACGGTCGCGGCGATCGCCGACGCGGCCCGCCGCCACGACTTCACCGTCATCGCCGACGAGCTGTACTGCCGACTGGTGTACGAGGGCGAGAAGTTCCACCACCTCGCCGCCTTCGACGGCATGGCCGAGCGTACGGTCACCCTGCTCGGCCCCTCCAAGACCGAGTCGCTGTCCGGCTACCGGCTCGGCGTCGCCGTGGCGCCCGGCGCGCTGGTCGACGCGATGGAGGACGTGCAGTCCTGCACGGCGCTGCGGGCTCCCTCGTACGCCCAGCACCTGCTGGCGCGGTGGATCGCCGAGGACACCGACTTCCTCGACCGGCGGCTCGTGGAGTACCAGGCCCTGCGCGACACCACCGTCAAGAAGATCAACGCCTCCTCGGTGATGCGTGTCAACGCCGCCTACGGGACCGCCTACCTCTTCCCCGAGGTGCTGACCGGAGCGAGCGACCAGGCCGTGGCACTCGCCCTCAAGGAACACGCGGGCGTCGTCGTCAACCCCGGCTACCAGTTCGGACTCGCCGGCACCGGCCGCATGCGGCTGTGCTTCGCGCAGGAAGAGACCGTCTGGGACGCCGCCCTCGACCGGATCATCGAGGTCGTGGGCTCGCTGGACCCGGCGTGACAGCGGGCCGGGGCCCGCGCGCGGTGTCGTCCGCGACGCCCGTGACACCGTCCGGTGTGGTCGAGGTGCGGTACGGGGTGATCGGGCTGCCCCTGCGGCTGAAGCTCCGTCACCACTCGGTGGACACAGTGGAGTTGACGGAGGTCTTTGTCCGCGTCCGGCTCGCCGACGGACACACCGGCTGGGCCGAGACCAGGGGCAACGGCGCGTACGCCACCCACCACACGGCCGATGACATCGCCGCGGCCCTGGCCGCACTGCCTCCCGTCACCGATCCGGTGTGGGCCGGCCCCGCCGCCCTCGCGGACGGCCTGGCCGCCCACTGCCCACCGGCCGCCGCGCTCCTCGACATCGCCTGGCGCGACGCCTCGGCCCGCTCCCTGGGCCTGCCCCTGTGGGCGACCCTGAACCCCTCGCACACACGGCCCCCCGGGCCCCTGCCCACCCACGCGCCGATCGGCTTCGGCACGGCGGCGCAGGCGGCAGCACTGGCCACCGCCGCCGCGCGGGCCGGATTCGGCCGGGTCAAGGTCCGCGTGGGCGGCGATCCAGGCCTGGACCGGGCCAGGATCGCCGCCGTACGGGAGGCCGTCGACCGGGTCGCGGGCAGCGGCACGGTCGCGCTGGCCGCCGACGCCAACGGGGGCTGGGCGCCCGACACCGCGATCGCCGCCACCCGCTGGCTCGCCGACCACGGTGTCGCCTGGCTCGAACAGCCCGTCGCACCGGGCGACCTGGTGCGGCTCGCCGCCGTGCGCGCCGCCTCGCGCGTACCGGTGTGGGCCGACGAGTCGGTCCGCGACGCGGCCTCGGTGCACGCCGTCGCCGACGCGGGCGCCGCCGACGGAGTCCATCTGAAGCTGGAGAAGGCGGGCACCGTCGCCGCCCTGGCCGCCGCGTTCGACGCCGCGCGCTCGCGCGGACTCGACGTCGGACTCGGCCAGATGGACTGCGGGCGCCTCGGCTGCGCGACCACCGCCCACCTGGCGGCCGGTCTCGGCGTCGAAGTGGCCGAACTCTGGGGCTGCGCCCACCTCGCGCACGACGTCACCGAGGGCATCGACCTGCGCGACGGCGCCGTCCGCCTGCCCGAGGCCGCCGGACTCGGTGTCCGGGTCTCGGTGGACCCCGAGGGGCTGACCCCGGTGGGCACCCCGCTGCCGGTGGCGGCCCCCGTACAACCACCCGACCGAGCAAGGACGTTCTGACCATGACCACAGCCCCCGGAACAACAGGAACTGCCGGAACAACAGGAACTGCCGGAACAACGGAGACAACCGGAACCGCCGGGACAACGGACACAACGCGAACCGCCGCGACGCCCGCAGTGACCACCGTCCCAGGAACCACCGCCCCAGGAACCGCCGCACCCGACGTACTGGCCCTGCTCACCGCCATGGTCGCGTGCGACTCCACCACGCCGACCGGCGAGGAGGAGTCCACCGCGGCGCTGCTCGCGGAGCCGCTCGCCGCCGCGGGCTTCGAGGTGGAGACCGAGCGGCTGGCGCCGGGACGCGTCAACCTCACCGCGCGCCGCCGGTTCGGGCCGGGCGGACCCGTGATCATGCTCAACTCGCATCTGGACGTCGTCCCGGCGGGCGGTGGCTGGACCAGCCCGCCGTTCGTGCCCGCGCTGCGCGAGGGACGGCTGTACGGCCGGGGCACCGCCGACGCCAAGGGGCCGCTGGCCGCCATGGCGTGCGCGGCGATCGAGCTGGCCCGCGCCGCGGACGCCGGTGACGGTACGGGCCCGGCGCGCGGCGAGATCGTCTTCTCCGCCGTGTCGCAGGAGGAGGGCGACTCGGCGGGCGCCCGTCATCTCGTACCGAGGCTGGCCCGCGAGGGGAGGCTGCCCGACGCGGTCGTCGTCGGCGAACCCACCGGAATGCGGCTGCTGACCGCCCACAAGGGCTCCGTCCGCCCGGTGATCGAGGTCGTCGGCGTCGCGGCGCACGCCGCCACCCCCGGCCAGGGCGTGAACGCGGTGACCGCCGCCGGGCGCGTCCTCGGCCTGCTGGAGGAGTACAGCGCCTCGCTCGCGGACCACGGCCACCCGCTGCTCACCGCTCCCACCTGCACGCCTGTGCTGATCGAGGGCGGCGAGGCGCCCAACGCGGTCCCCGAGCGCTGCCGGATCACGCTGGACCGTCGGCTGCTGCCGGGGGAGACCCCGGAGTCCGTCGTGGCGGCGGTCGAAGAGGTGCTCGACCGGTTCAACGCGGCGGAGGGCGGGGCGCGCGCGTCCGTCGTGGCCTGCGCCCCCAGCACGGGCGGCCCCTCGGAGACGCCCGAGGACCATCCGTTCGTCCGGCTGTGCCGCCGGGCGCTCGCTTCGGCGGGCGCCGACGACTCGCTCGGCGGGCTCACCGTCAACTGCGACATGACGCACTTCAGGGCGGCCGGGGTACCCGCGCTGGTCTGCGGCCCCGGGCGTCTGGAGGTGATGCACGCGCTCGACGAGCACATCGTCGTCGACGAACTGCGCGACTCCGTCGGCCTCTTCCGGGCGCTCCTCACCGAGGCCCTCGCGGCGGACCCGCGGAGCCCGGCGTGGAGCTGACGACAGAGCTGACGACAGAGCCGACCGCGGGGCCGACCACGGAGCAGTTCACCGAGCCGACCACCGCGCCGACCACCGCGCCGACCGCGGGGCTCGCCGTCGCGCTCGGCCAGGAGCGCAGCGTCCCCGGCGACCTCGCGGCCAATCTCGCGGCGGCGACCCGGCTGGTGGCGGTCGCGGCGGCGCGCGGCGCGCGCGTCCTCGCCCTGCCCGAGCTGTACGCCTGCGGCTACGACCCCGACGCGATCCGCGCCGACCCCGACGGCCGGTCCCTGACCGAGCCCCCGGCCGGTACGGAGCCACCGCCCGGCTCCCCGCTGGCCCCGCTCGCGGAAGCGGCGGCCGAGCACGGGCTCTGGGTGCTGCTCGGAGCGGCCGTCGCCACCCGGGGCCGACCGGCCAACGCGGTCCTCGTCATCGACCCGTACGGCCGGGTTCGCGGCCATTACGGCAAGGCGCACCTGTGGCACGGCGAGCGCGACGCCTTCGATCCCGGCACCGGACTCGTCATGATCGAGGACGGCGGGATCCGCCTCGGCCTCGGCATCTGCTACGACGCAGGCTTCCCCGAGCTGACCCGCGCCTACGCACGCGCCGGAGCCCACGCCGTACTGTTCTCCTCCGCCTTCGCCCACGGCCCCACCGAGTACCGCTACGGCGTCTACCACCCGGCGCGCGCCGTGGAGAACACCGTCAGCACCCTGGTCGTCAACGCGGTCGGCGACATCGCGGGGGAGCGCTACTTCGGCCGCAGCGGCGCCTGGGGCCCCGACGGCCACCGGCTCACCGCCTGCGCGGACGGTCGCGACGATCTGCGCGTCGTGACGGTGTCGGCCGCCGCGACCACCGCCGCGCGCGAGGAACTGCCGTATCTGACCGACCTCCGTACCGACCTGCTCGGGCAGGCCCCACCGCCCCCGCTCACCAGGATCCGGCTGACCGGCTGACCGGCTGATCCACCGCGCCGCACGAGCGGTCTCCGCCCCGAGCCACCCGCCCCGAGCCCCCCGTTTCCCCCGACGACACCTCAGGAGCACCCCATGCCCCCTGTCTTCCCGGCCGCCGAGTACGACCGCCGCCCGGCCGCCCTGCGGGCCCCCCTCCAGGCCCAGGAACTGGACGCCGTCATCGT
>NZ_QQNA01000432.1 GCF_003346515.1 Streptomyces corynorhini | reverse complement strand
CGCCCCCCGGCCGAGCACGGCGATCCCCGCCGCCGCGCCGAACCACAGCAGTCCGTGGTTGGCGGCGCGGCTCAGCCGGGGCAGCACCGGGTCCGCGCCCGGCCAGTGCCGGCCGGCGACGGAGCGGAAGGCGCGCTGGTCCCAGGAGTCGAGCAGTGTCGCGAAGGTGTCAGCCATGGCACCCGGCTACCCCGGCGGCGCGGGGTCAAGCGGCACGGTCCGGCAAGCGCGGAGCCGTAAACCTCCGTATAAAGAGCACAAAGAATGACGAAGCGTCTGAAAGCCCCGCTTCGGCGGGCTCGGCCCCGACGCGCTCGACGGGAGGTGTCGCCGTGCGGCCCATGACGGCCGGGGGCCGCGGCCCCGTACGGTACGGCCCGCCCGCGCCCGGCAGCGGACTGCCCGTACTCCCCGAGCTGGCCGACGTCTGCGCGGCGGCGGCCCGGCACGGCACGCCCCAGCCGCCCGGCGGCGGCGCGGCCCTGCGGCAGGCGGCCTGCGGCTACTGGTGGCGGCGCGGTCTGCACGGCGGCCCCGACGACATGGTCGCCGCCCCCGGCGCGCAGCCGCTGCTGTTCGCGCTGCTCGCCGCGTACGACGGGGACGTCCTGATGTCCCGGCCCTGCCCCGCCTGGTGGACCCCGCAGGTCCGGCTGCTGGGCCGACGCGCCCACCACGTACCCGCCCCGGCGGACGCGGGCGGCGTGCCCGATCCGTTCGCGCTCCTGGAGACGGTGCGCCGGGTGCGGGCCGAGGGCGGCGCCCCCGGGGTGCTGCTGCTCTCGCCCGCCGACGACCCGACCGCCACCGTCGCCCCGCCCGAACTGGTCCGCGAGGTGTGCGAGGCGGCCGTCGGGGAGGGGCTGCGCATCGTCAGCGACGAGACCTGGCGCGACACCGTGCACCGGCCGCGCGAGACCGTGCTGTTCAGCCCGGCGGAGATGTGGCCCGACGAGGTCGTGGTCGTCGCGGACTCCGCTGGCTCCCTGCTGCCGGCCGGCTGGCCGATGGCCGTCGCCCGCTGTCCCGCCACCCCGCGGGGCGCCGCCCTGCGGGCGAGGACGCTCGATCTGCTCACCGCGCTGGGCGCGGTGGTCCCGGGACCGGTCGCGGCGGCGGCCGGCTACGCGCTCGGCGACCCCGAGGCGGTCACGGCCAGGGCGCGGGCCGCCGCCGCACTCCACGCGCGCGTGGCCGCCGCCGCCCACCGCGCGGTGCTCGTCTCGGGCGCGCTCGCCAGGACCCCGCAGGCCGGACGGCACCTCTACGCCGACCTCGGGCCGCTGCGCGACCGGCTGGCGGGCGCCGGGATCACCGACTCGATGGAGCTGGAGACGCATCTGAGCGGGCGGCTGGCGATGCCCGTACCCGGCGGTCACCGGTTCGGCGACGAACCGGGCGCACTGCGCGTACGGCTGTCGACGGGACCGCTCCTCGGCTCGACCAGGGAGCAGCGCCTGGCGTCCCTCGCGGCCGAGCGGCCGCGAGGGACGCCAGGCG
>NZ_QQNA01000431.1 GCF_003346515.1 Streptomyces corynorhini | reverse complement strand
CGGGTGGAGCGGGTGGAGCGGGGAACGAAGGGTGAGCGGTGGAGCTGGTGGAGCTGGTGGAGCGGAGCGTGAGTGGTAGCGGCGGGTTCCTCTAGCCGAGACCGAGTTCCTTGTTGATGAGGTCGAACATCTCGTCGTCGGAGGCGGCTCCGAGAGTTCCGTCCTCGGGTGCCGCGACGTCGGCGGGGTGATCGGACAGCCGCCACAACAGCGCCTGGAGGCGGGTGGTGATGCGCGTACGGGCGGAGTCGTCGCCCGGGTCGAGCGCGGCGACCGTCGCCTCCAGGGCATCCAGCGACGCGAGGTCGCCCTGGTCCACGGGCGCGGTGTCCGGGGCGAGTTCGGCGAGCAGGCGTTCGCCGAGGGCGGCGGGGGTGGGGTGGTCGAAGACCAGGGTGGCGGGGAGGCCGAGCCCGGTGGCCTCCTTGAGCCGGTTGCGGAGTTCCACGGCGGTCAGCGAGTCGAAGCCGAGGTCGCGGAATGCCTGCCCCGGCGCGATCGCGGTGACGCCGTCGTGTCCGAGGACCGCCGCGACCTGGGTACGGATGAGGTGGAGGACCGTCCGCTCCCGCTCGGCGCTGCCCGCGCCCGCGAGCCGCTGCGCGAAGGCGGCCGCCGGCCCCGCCGACTGCTCACCGCCTCCTCCGGTGCCGTCTGCGTCGGCACCCGGCGTGGCGGATTCGGTGCGTCGCGTCTCGGGGATCCCGTCGAAGAGACGGCGGCGGCGGGTGGCCGAGTAGGTCGGCGCGAACCGGTCCCAGTCGACCGCAGCGACGACGAGCGACGGCTCGTCCAGCTCCAGGGCCTGCCGTACGGCGCCGACGGCCACCTCGGGGTCCATCGTGATGACGCCGTAGCGGTGCAGCCGTTCGCTCTCCTCCGCGTGGACCATTCCGCCGCCCGACCAGGCGCCCCAGGCGATGGAGGTGGCGGCCCGGCCCCGCGCGCGGCGGCGCTCCGCGAACGCGTCGAGGTAGGCGTTGGCCGCCGCGTACCCGCAGTGGCCACCGTCGCCCCAGACGCCCGCGCCGGACGAGAACAGCACGAAGGCGACCTCGGGGCGGTCGGCGAGCAGTTCGTCGAGGTGGACCGCGCCCGCGATCTTGGCGCTCATCACATCCCTCAGGTCGCCGAGGCCGGTGTCACCGATCGCGGCGGACGGCGGCTCGACGCCCGCCGCGTGCACCACGGTGCCGACCGGGGCGTCGTCGGGTACGGCGGCGAGCAGAGCGGCGAGCTGGGTGCGGTCGGTGATGTCGCAGGCGGCAACGGTGACGCGGGCGCCGAGCGCGGTGAGTTCGGCTGCCAGGTCGGTGGCGCCTGGCGCCTCGGGGCCGCGTCGGCTGACCAGCAGCAGGTGCGCGGCGCCGGTCGCGGCGAGCCGCCGGGCGAGGTGGGCGCCGAGGGCACCGGTACCGCCGGTGATGAGGGTCGTTCCGGTGAAGCCGCCGAAGACGGCGTCCGTACGGGCCTCGGGCCGGGGGCCGGCGGGCTTGCGGACCATACGGCGGACGAGGAGCCCTTCCGCGCGCACCGCGAACTGGTCCTCGTCGTCCGCGCCGGCCAAGGCCACGGCGACGTGGTTCCAGCTACGGCCGTCGAGTCCGGCACGCGTCGGCAGGTCGATCAGGCCGCCCCAGAGTTGCGGATGGTCGAGCCCGTAGACCCGGCCCAGCCCCCAGACGGCCGCCTGTTCGGGCAGCGGTCCTTCATCGGCCGGGTCCTGTACCGTCCGTGCGCCCGTCACGTCGACGGCGCCGCGCGTGACGGTCCACAGTGGCACGTCGGCCTTGACGTCCGTCAACGTCCGCATCAGCAGGAAGGTGGCGCCGAGGACCTGAGGTACGGCGATGTCCTGCCCGTCGTTCGACGTGGCGGTGGCTGGGGCGAGCGGGAGGAGATTGAGGACGGCGCTCGTGGCGGGCGACCGGTCGAAGGCGTTCCTGAGGCGGTCGGCCAGTTCGGTTCCTTCCTCGCCGGTCACGTCGACGGTGAACGTGACGACCTCGTCCACGCCCTGGTGGCCTCGCAGCCGTTCGACCAGGTCGCGGGTGACCGGGTCCGCGTCCGAGCCGTCGCCGTCGGTGCTGTCGGCTGCGGGCAGCACGACCAGCCAATGGGAGGGCAGTGCACCGGTATTGGCGGCGGGCCCTTCGGAGGGCTGCCAGGCCACCGAGTAGCGCCAGGAGTCCAGGAGGGTGCTCTCCCTGCGGTGCTTGCGCCACTCGGCCAGCATGGGCAGCACGGCTCCGCCCGTGCCGAGCGTCCCTCGCAGCTCGGGCGCCAGGTCGAGAGTGTCGGCGAGCGCTTCGAGGTCCTCGCGTTCGACCGCTTCCCAGAAGCGGGCGTCCACGTCGTCCCCGGTCGCGCCCGGCGCGGCGGGGCGGACAACGGGCTCGGGGAGATCGAGCCAGTACCGGCGCCGCTGGAAGGCGTAGGTCGGGAGCGGGACGGTGGTGCCGTCCTGACCGGCAAGAACAGCCGTCCAGTCCACAGGAACACCCCGCACCCACGC
>NZ_QQNA01000430.1 GCF_003346515.1 Streptomyces corynorhini | reverse complement strand
CCCTCGGCCTGGGGCGGGGCGGCCCGGTCCCGCTGCCCGCCCCGCCCCAGGCCGAGGGCGGCACGGGTACGGCGACCCTCGCGGTCCTGCTCATCGGCCCGGCCGGTGCGGGCAAGACGACCGTGGCGCGGCACTGGGCGCGCAGCCGCCGGGTGCCCACGGCGCACATCAGCCTCGACGACGTCCGCGAGTGGGTCTGCGCCGGATTCGCCGACCCGCAGACGGGGTGGAACGAGCACTCCGAGGCGCAGTACCGGCTGGCCCGGCGCACCTGCGGCTTCGCCGCGCGCAACTTCCTGGCCAACGGGATCTCCTGCATCCTGGACGACGCCGTCTTCCCGGACCGCCCGGTGGTCGGCCTCGGCGGCTGGAAGCGCCATGTGGGCCCCGGTCTGCTGCCGGTCGTCCTGCTCCCCGGTCTGGAGATCGTCCTGGAGCGCAACGCCGAGCGCAGCGGCAACCGGCGGCTCGACGACGAGGAAGTGGCCGGCATCCACGGCCGGATGGCGGGCTGGTACGGCTCGGGGCTGCCGATCATCGACAACTCTGGCTATGACGTGGAGACCACCGCCCGGGTCCTGGACGACGTCCTGGCCCGCTCGCTGGCCAGCCCGCCCAGCTGGTGACGCGGACCCGTCGGGCGCGCTGCCCCGGCGGGCGCGGTGCCCGGCCGGGGTCCCGGGGGCGGGTCCGCGAAGTCCCGCCCGGTCGACGGCGTCCGGCACGCACGCTCGCGGCGATGTCGGGATCTCCCCGGTACCTCCGGTACCGGGCGCCCCTCCGCCTCGCGCGCGCCTCGCGCGAGGCGCTCGGCGTCCGAAGGACGAATCAGCGCGCCGGACGCCGTCGGCCCCGCGCCGCGGGCGGACGACGCTCCGTCGCGGACACGCCCTGACCCGTCCGGACGCCCTGACCCGTCCGGACGCGCTGAACCGGCCGGGTGACGGGCCCGCTCGTACGATCGGGTCATGTCAGACGTGTACGCGGTCCGCCGCGCGCGGCTGCGGGACCGGTACGCCGCGGCGGGCAGCACCGCGGCTCTGGTCTCGCGCCCCGCCAACGTCCGCTATCTCGCGGGTGGGGCGCCGCCGGGTGCGGTGCTGCTGCTCGGGCCGGGCGAGGACACGCTGCTGTGCCCCCGTACCGCCGAAGGGACCGGGACCGAGGGCGGCGGCCGGGTCGACGAGCGGCTGCGGGTCTCGGTGCTGCCCACCGCCTCCGGAGATCCCGCGGTGGCCGCCGCCGGGCTGCTCGTCGCCTCGGCAGCCGAGTCGCTGGCCGTCGAGGAACATCATCTGACCGTCTCCCGGCACCGGGCGATCGGCTCGGTCGCGCCCAGGCTGGCCCTCACGGATCTGGCGGGCGCGGTCGAACAGCAGCGGATCGTCAAGGACGAGGGGGAGATCGCCTGTCTGCGGATCGCCGCGGAGATCGCCGACCAGGCGCTGGGCGAACTCCTGGAGTCGATCCTGGTGGGCCGCACCGAACGCCATCTGGCGCTGGAGCTGGAGCGGCGCCTCATCGACCACGGCGCCGACGGCCCCGCGTTCCCCACCAGCGTCGCCACCGGACCGCACTCCGGCCGACCGGGACACCGTCCTTCGGACCGGCGGGTCGAGGAAGGCGATTTCCTCTTCGTGGGCCTGGGCGCGGACTACCGCGGCTACCGGTGTCTGATCGGCCGTACCTTCGTCATCGGTACCTCGCCCGCCGACTGGCAGATCGAGCTGTACGAACTCGTCTTCGCGGCACAACGCGCAGGTCGCGAGGGGCTTGTGCCCGGGATGGGCTACCGCGACGTGGACCGCGCGAGCCGGCAGCCGCTGGAGGCGGCGGGGTACGGCGAGGGGCTCGCGCCGCGTACCGGACACGGAGTCGGACTGGAAATCGAAGAGGACCCGCAGCTCGCCCCCGCCGCCATGGGTAAACTGGACGCTTGTGTGCCGGTCACCGTCGGACCGGGGGTCCACCTCCCGGGCCGGGGCGGTGTCCGGATCGATGACACGCTCGTCGTCCGCCCCGAGGCGGACGGCGGACCCGAGCTACTCACCATCACGACCAAGGAACTGCTCGCGCTCTAGGACCCGCTCCTGGTGCGCGACCCCGGTCGTCCACCAGCTTCAGTCCAGGAGATTCCGCAACCGTGGCTTCCACGAACGACCTCAAGAACGGCCTGGTGCTCAAGCTCGACGGAGGCCAGCTCTGGTCCGTCGTCGAGTTCCAGCACGTCAAGCCCGGTAAGGGCCCGGCCTTTGTGCGTACCAAGCTGAAGAACGTGCTCTCCGGCAAGGTCGTCGACAAGACCTTCAACGCCGGTGTGAAGGTCGAGACGGCCACCGTCGACCGCCGCGACATGGAGTTCTCCTACATGGACGGCGAGTACTTCGTCTTCATGGACATGCAGACCTATGATCAGCTGATGATCGACCGCAAGGCGGTCGGCGACGCGGCGAACTTCCTGATCGAGGGCTTCAAGGCCAGCGTCGCGCAGCACGAGGGCGAGGTGCTCTACGTCGAGCTGCCCGCCGCCGTCGAGCTGACGATCCAGCACACCGACCCGGGCGTCCAGGGCGACCGCTCCACCGGTGGCACCAAGCCGGCGACGCTGGAGACCGGCTACGAGATCGGTGTTCCGCTCTTCATCACCACCGGCGAGAAGATCAAGGTCGACACGCGTACCGGCGATTACCTCGGCCGGGTGAACAGCTAACCGTGGCTGCCCGGAGCAACGCCCGAAAGCGTGCCTTCCAGATCCTCTTCGAGGCCGACCAGCGCGGGGAATCCGTGCAGACGGTCCTCGCGGACTGGGTACGGCATTCCCGGAGCGACGACCGACAGCCCGCCGTCAACGAGTACACGATGGAGCTGGTCGAGGGGTACGCGGAGCACGCGGCCCGGATCGACGAGCTGATCTCCACCTACGCCGTGGACTGGACGCTCGACCGGATGCCGGTGGCCGACCGGAACATCGTCCGGCTGGGCGCGTACGAGCTGGTGTGGGCGGACGGCACGCCGGACGCGGTGGCGATCGACGAGGCGGTGCAGCTCGCCAAGGAGTTCTCCACCGACGAGTCCCCGGCCTTCGTCAACGGCCTGCTGGGCCGTTTCAAGGGCCTCAAGCAGAACCTGCGCCGCGCCTGAGGCTCCACCGCGACGCACCGGAGGGCGGCCCCGTACACAGGATGTACGGGGCCGCCCTCCGGAGGTGACGTTTCTCTGACGGGTTGCCGGTCGGTCAGCCCTCGTCGTGGGCGACCGCGCGACGCGCGTCCGCGTCCAGGACACCCCAGCTGATGAGCTGCTCGGTCAGGACCGAGGGCGACTGGTCGTAGATCACGGCGAGGGTGCGCAGATCGTCCTGGCGGATCGAGAGCACCTTGCCGTTGTAGTCGCCGCGCTGGCTCTGGATCGTCGCCGCGTAGCGCTGGAGGGGGCCCGCCTTCTCCTGCGGGACGTGCGCCAGCCGCTCCAGATCGAGAACGAGCTTCGGCGGCGGCTCAGCGGCTCCACCGGGCGTCGTGCCGGGAAGGAGCTCCTGCACCGGGACCCCGTAGAAATCCGCCAGCTCGGCGAGGCGCTGCACCGTGACAGCACGGTCCCCGCGCTCGTACGAACCGACCACCACTGCCTTCCAGCGGCCCTGGGACTTCTCCTCCACGCCGTGGAGCGAGAGGCCCTGCTGGGTGCGGATGGCACGGAGTTTGGCCCCGAGCTGCTTTGCGTATTCGCTGGACATATAGCTCCCCGGACGCTGGAACATTGTGCGGCTCCGCCGCGTGGTTGGTAACTCACTGTGAGGTTACGCAGCGTTACTTGGATGCGTCAAGCCGAAAGCGGAGTGACAAGGTCGGCACCGGCTCCGTACCGCGCTCCGTACCGCGCCCCGACCGGGTCGCGGTACGGAGCGCGGTACGG
>NZ_QQNA01000043.1 GCF_003346515.1 Streptomyces corynorhini | reverse complement strand
GGTCAGATCGTGACGCCGCCGCGCGACGCCGACGCGGTGCTCGACGGGCTCGACCCGGAGCAGCGCGAGGTGGCGACGGCGCTGCACGGGCCGGTGTGCGTGCTGGCGGGGGCCGGCACGGGCAAGACGCGCGCCATCACCCACCGGATCGCCTACGGGGTGCGGGCGGGGATACTCCAGCCGGGCAGCGTGCTGGCCGTCACGTTCACCAACCGCGCGGCGGGCGAGATGCGCGGGCGGCTGCGCCAGCTCGGCGCGGGCGGTGTCCAGGCGCGTACGTTCCACTCGGCGGCCCTGCGCCAGCTGCAGTTCTTCTGGCCGAAGGCGGTCGGCGGTGAGCTGCCGAGGCTGCTGGACCGGAAGGTCCAGCTGGTCGCGGAGGCCGCCGCCCGCTGCCGGATCCGGCTCGACCGCAATGAGCTGCGGGACGTGACCAGCGAGATCGAGTGGGCGAAGGTCACCCAGACGGTCCCGGCCGACTATCCGGCGGCCGTGGCCAAGTCGCTGCGCGAGGCACCCCGCGACCCGGCGGAGATCGGCCAGGTCTACGGGATGTACGAGCAGCTGAAGCGGGACCGCTCGGTCATCGACTTCGAGGATGTGCTGCTGCTGACGGTCGGCATCCTCCAGGACCGGCACGACATCGCCGACCACGTGCGCGGCCAGTACCAGCACTTCGTGGTGGACGAGTACCAGGACGTCAGCCCGCTCCAGCAGCGGCTGCTCGACCTGTGGCTGGGGGAGCGGGAGAGCCTGTGCGTCGTGGGCGACGCCAGTCAGACGATCTACTCGTTCACCGGAGCCACCCCGGACCACCTGCTGAACTTCCGCGCCCGGCACCCGAGCGCGACCGTCGTGAAGCTCGTCCGTGACTACCGGTCGACCCCCCAGGTCGTCCATCTGGCCAACGGCCTGCTGAACCAGGCCCGCGGCCGGGCCGCCGAGCACCGGCTGGAGCTGATCTCGCAGCGCGACCCGGGCCCCGAGCCGGTCTGCGCGGAGTACGCGGACGAGCCCGCCGAGGCCGAGGGCACCGCCCGCCGCGTCCGCGATCTGATCGCCGCGGGCGTCCCGGCCGGGGAGATTGCCATCCTCTACCGGATCAACGCGCAGTCGGAGGTCTACGAGCAGGCCCTGGCCGACGCGGGCGTGGCCTACCAGCTGCGGGGCGCCGAGCGGTTCTTCGAGCGCCAGGAGGTACGGGAAGCGGGCGCCGCGCTGCGGGGCGCCGCCCGCTTCGGGGGGAACGACGCGCTGCTCGACGATGTCGTGGAGCTGCCCTCCCAGGTGCGCGCGGTGCTCTCCACCAAGGGCTGGACCACCGAACCGCCGACGGGCTCGGGCGCCGTCCGGGACCGCTGGGAGTCGCTGGCCGCCCTGGTCAGGCTCGCCGAGGACTTCGTGCGGGCCAAGCCGACGGCCACGCTCGCCGATCTGGTGGCCGAGCTGGACGAGCGTGCCGCCGCGCAGCACGCGCCCACGGTGCAGGGCGTCACGCTCGCCTCGCTGCACGCGGCGAAGGGCCTGGAGTGGGACGCGGTGTTCCTGGTGGGGCTCACCGAGGGCATGATGCCGATCACCTACGCCAAGACCGACGAGCAGGTCGAGGAGGAGCGACGGCTCCTCTACGTGGGAGTGACCAGGGCCAGGCTCCATCTCACGCTGTCCTGGGCGCTCTCGCGCTCGCCGGGGGGCCGGGCCTCCCGGCGGCCCACCCGCTTCCTGAACGGGCTGCGGCCGGGCTCCACGGCCCCCGGCGCACGGGGTGCGGGGCCGGGCGCGGGAGGATCCGTCGAGCGCGGCGGGACCCTCCGGCGCAAGCAGCGCGGCCCCGCGCGCTGCCGGGTGTGCCGCAAGACGCTCACCGACGCGGGCGAGATGAAGCTCATGCGCTGCGAGGAGTGCCCGTCGGACATGGACGAGGCGCTGTACGAGCGGCTGCGCGACTGGCGCGCGGTCCAGGCGGAGCGGATCGGACAGCCCGCCTTCTGTGTGTTCACCGACAAGACGTTGATGGCGATCGCCGAGGCGGTGCCGGGCACCGAGGGGGAGCTGACCCGGATCTCCGGCGTCGGCGTTCGGAAACTTGACCGTTTCGGCGCGGATGTGCTGGCGATCTGTGCTGGTGAGGAGGTTGCCGGGGACGATACGGACAGCTGATGCGAACTCGACGAAAAAATAGTTTGCGCCCGCCCCGCGAATCCCCATAGGTTCTTAACCACGGAAACGGACGCTTCTCCGAAGCCCCTCTTCCGTGCTCTACTTATCTCAGCTGTACTTGTCCATATACGTACGACTGGCTCCGGCCGGTCTTCGAGACGCCGAGAGGAGGCGATTCCAGTGATCAGCATCAACACAGGCTTCACCAGCCCCGAGAAAATGACCGGTCTCTCTGTCGTCTCCGCCTGCTCGCTCGGCGCCTCCCGTTCCGAACTCATCGCCAGTGGACTGTCCGGCTCCATTGCCGCACGTCCGGTGAACTTGTCGGCTCTCCCCGTCCGGGAGCGCCCCGTCCTGGTGAGCGATGAGCGACCGACCGAGGCACCGGAAGCAGGAGTCGCGACGGCACAGGCCCTGGCCTATGCCTTTGCGGCGACCGGTGCCGAGGCGAAGAAGCAGACGAAGCATCACACGATGTGGGCCTTCCGTGGGCTCGAACCCTGGAGCGATCCAGCCTGATTCACCATCAGGCAGGCGCCTTCAGGGCCGCGGAACCCCACTCGGGATCCGCGGCCCTTTTGTTTGCCCCGAACGGGGCGGACGGGCAGAAGGGGCCTCCGGGCAAGCGACACCCGGTACCAGCAGACACCGGCCAACAGGCCGGACCGAACTAGACGAGGAAGACACCGCCGTGCAACTCGAAGCGCACGCCACGTCCGTACCGCCTTCCGAAACGAACGCCCCGCCCGTCCCCACGGAGGACTCCACCTTGACCCCCCTGACCGCGCTCACCGCGCTCGACGACGCCATCGAGAACCTGGGCGTACCCGTCCCGTGTCGTGCCTACGACCCGGAGGTCTTCTTCGCGGAGTCCCCGGCCGACGTCGAGTACGCCAAGGCCCTCTGCGGCACCTGCCCGCTGATCGAAGCCTGCCTCGCGGGCGCCAAGGAGCGGCGCGAGCCGTGGGGCGTCTGGGGCGGCGAGCTGTTCGTCCAGGGCGTGGTCGTCGCCCGGAAGCGTCCGCGTGGGCGTCCGCGCAAGAACCCGGTCGCGGCATGAACGTCTCCGGAACCATCGACCGTCCCTCCACGCACGATCCCCAGAAGCAGGCTCCGATGACCTCTTCCACGCGTGAGCCGTCAGGCTCCGCCACCCCCGTTGTCAGCACCATGGGCGCGAACGCGTCGCGCCAGAACAGGACCCGCGAGATGCAACTCATCCCAGAAGCCCTGGCTCGCGCGCATATGGACGAACGTATGCGGCAAGCCTCGGCGGAGAGCCGGGCCGTGCGCCTGGTCGCCGCCCGGCGCATGCAGCGCAGAGCCGAGCGCGTGTCGATGCGCGCCCGCCGTGCGCTCGCCATGGCCGTCATGCAGTAGCGGCAGGGGCGCCGTCGGCCCACCGCCGTCGGCCCACCGGTGTCACCACCACCGCTGTCGCACGGGGCCGGTCCACAAGGACCGGCCCCGTGCGGCTGTCTCAGACCTCCGCCTCGATCCCGGCCCCGTCGTCCGGGGCGGGCTTCGCGAGGAACCCGGGCAGCCACGACTCCAGCTCCTCCCGAAGCCCCACCGTCGCGTTCAGCTGGCACAGCACACCGATCGTGCTCAGCGTGACCCGGTGGATCAGCAGATACGACGGAGGCAGATTCAGCTGCTTGCCCAACTGGTGCGCGGGAGAGCGCGGATCGGCGATCCGGGTGGCCTGCTCGCGCATCCAGCTCCGGGTGAAGGTGAACTCCTCCACCGCCGTCGGCTCGATGATCGGCAGCAGATACTCCAGCACCGCGTCCGGGTCGAGATCGATGGACCCCTTGACGAAGCCCTCCTCGCACAGCCGGTCGTACACCGCCTGGGCGTCGCCCGCCAAGGCCGTCCGCAGGGCCTCCCCGATGATGTCCGGCAGCCCGCCCGGCAGCCGGTCCACCGTCCCGAAGTCCAGCACCCCGAGCCGGAACGCACCCGCACCGCCCTCCTCGCCCTCGGCCCCGACCTCGATACCAGCCCCGGACCCCCCGGCACCCGCCGCGGCGGGCAGCAGCCGGAAGTTCCCCGGATGCGGATCCGCGTGCAGCAGCCCCGTACGCGCCGGGCCCGAGAACAGGAACCGCGCCAGCAACTGCCCCGCCCGGTCCCGCTGCTCCCGCGTCCCCCCGGAGATCACCTCGGCCAGCGGCACGCCCTCCATCCACTCGGTGACCAGCACCTGCTCGCCCTGGTGCACGACCTCGGGCACCACCACATCCGGATCGTCCGCGAACTCCGCCGCGTGTGCCCGCTGCGCCTCGGCCTCCAGCGCGTAGTCCAGCTCCTCGGACACCCGGTCCCGCAACTCGGTGATCAGCGGCTTGATGTCCATCCCCGGAATCAGCGGCCCCAGCAGCCTCGCGAACCGGCTCAACTGGGTCAGATCCGAGAGCAGCGCCTCCCCGGCCCCCGGGTACTGCACCTTGACCGCCACCGCGCGCCCGTCGTGCCAGACGGCCCGGTGCACCTGCCCGATCGAAGCGGCCGCCGAGGGCTTGTCGTCGAACTCGACGAACAGCTCACGCCACTCCTCGCCCAGCCGCTCCACCAGCACCGCGTGCACCGTGCGCGTCGGCATCGGCGGGGCCGCCTCCTGGAGCTTGGTCAGCGCCGCCCGATACGGCCCGGCGATCTCCTCCGGCAGCGCGGACTCGAACACGGACAGCGCCTGCCCGAACTTCATGGCACCGCCCTTCAGCTCGCCGAGGACCTTGAACAACTGGTCGGCGGTGCGCTGCTGCAATTCCCGGGTGACGATCTCGGCGGACTTCCCGCCGATCCGCTTGCCCAGGCCCCAGGTGGCCCGGCCCGCGAAGCCCAACGGCAGCGTCGCCAACTTCGCGGTGCGGGTGACCGCCTTACGGGGAAGATCGGACATGAGCCCCTCCTCGGATGTGCAGCGACCAGTCCCAGACAGCAAAGCCGGTACGGCGGTTACCCCGCCATTGTGTCCTGCGCGGCCCCCGAGGCCGCGACGCGCACCCCTTCCTGTCTCCCCGAAGCGCCGCACGGGCACTCCGGATGAGGCGCGATCCGCTCCGCGTGCCACTCCAGCAACGGCAGCGACACCTCCCCCCGCACACCGGCGCTGGCCGGCAGCTCCCCGTCCAGGAACGACAGCGCGTGCGCCGCCGCCAGCCCCGCCACCGCGGTGGCCAGCCCCAGATCGCACGCCGGTACGGGCGTGGCCCGGCGACCCGAACCCCACTGCGCCCGCATCCTCGGCCACCCCGGATCACGCTCCGCGCGCGTCCGCGCGACACAGCCCGCGCACGCCGTGCCCCCGGGCAGCACCAGCGGACCGACCAGTCCCGTGGCCTCGATCACCCCCGCGTAGAGATGGGGCGTACCCGCGGCGATCCACGGCTCGGCGGTCCGCGGATCGGGCGCGTAGGCCGCGAGCCCGTCGCGCGGCGCGACGATCACCAGCGCGAGCCCCGGCTCCGCTCCCTCCCCGGACCGCGCCCGCTCCGCCGCGCCCGGTCCCCGGCCCGGCGCCGAGCGCCGGACCAGTCGGCCGGCCGCCGCGTCCCTGCGCTCCCCGACGGACTCCGGCGGCAGCCCGCCCGGCGCCACGTCCCCCTCCCGCACGCACCCGCCGTCCAGCACATCGACCTGCCCCACCCCGGAGGCGGCGAGTACCGCCGCGACCAGCGCCCCGACCCGTCCCGCACCTCTGACCTGCACCCGCATCGTCCGTCGCGCGGCCAGCAGCCGCATCCCCGCCCCTGGCTCCGCGTGGACGACGGAGAGCGAGGCGAGATCGGGACGCAGCCGCTCGACCGTCCCCGTCCGCCCGCGCAACGCCTCCGCCGCCGCGCCGCCCGCCCCCACGTCGTCGATCACCCCCGCCGCCGTCAGCCGCTCCACCAGCGCGTCCGCCCGCCCGTCCGGCAACCCCATCGCACGGGCCTCCTCCCGCAGCAGCGGTAGTCCGCGCGTCCCGTCCAGCAGCTCCAGGAAACTGCCCGTCGCCGTGTCCACAGGACCCACCAGCACCGCGTGCGCCGGGGCCACCCCGAACTGCACCGTCTGCCGCTCCCGCCAGGCACGCCGCAGCGCGGGCTTCACCATCGGATGCATGTCCGCCTCCCGTCGTCGATTTCCGCGTCCGTGGGTTCAGAATGCGGCTTCGCGCCGGACGGCGCGCAAAGTTATCCACAGGTACGGTCATTAGTCGTTCAAAATGAGGTACGTCATCGCATGGATCGAGAGGGAACCAATGCGGGGCAGGACTTCTCCCACGGCCAGCGGGTAACGTCATGGCGTGTCCGCCGATCCCGCCGCCCGCCGCTCGGCGACGAGCGCTGTCGAAGTCCGCAGAAGCGCCCGCCGCAGAAGAACGGTGTCGGCGTACCGCGAGGGCGACCGGACCATCGTGCTCATCCCCGCCAGGATGTCCGAGGCGGAGGAGCGGCGCTGGGTGACGGTGATGCTGGACAAGCTCGCCGCGCAGGAGAGCAAGCGTCTCCTCGGTGACGACGAGCTGACCGAGCGGGCCGAGCGGCTCTCCGCCCAGTACTTCGACGGCCGGGCCAGACCGCTCACCGTGCGCTGGGTCACCAACCAGAACACCCGCTGGGGCTCCTGCACCCCCGCCGAAGGCAGCATCCGGCTCTCGCACCGCCTCCAGGGCATGCCCGAGTACGTCGTCGACTACGTACTCGTCCACGAGCTGGCCCATCTGCTCGTGCCGGGGCACGGCCCGCGTTTCTGGGAGCTGCTGGAGTCCTACCCCCGCACCGAGCGGGCCCGCGGCTACCTCGAAGGCGTGGTGGCCGCCGAGCGGCTGCCGCAGCTGCCCGTCGTGCGGGAGGAATGAGCGTCCCGCGATCGGGTACCGAGTCCGTACCGGCTCGGGCCACTGTCACAGCGAACCATTAGCCTGGCGCGAAGGATTCATCTTCGGGACGGGGAACGGTCGTTACGTATGGCCAGGGAATTCCAGCGCGGCCACAAGGCCCGGGTCAGTGATCTCACTCAGGGAACGGATCTGTACGTCGGCGTACGGATCGACGCTCCCGGACTGACCTTCGACATCAGCTGTTTCGGTCTGGACGCCGAGGAACAGCTTTCGGACGACCGCTATTTCATCTTCTTCAACCAGCCGAAATCACCCGAGGAATCGATCCAGTTGCTGGGCGCCCAGGCCGGTGACACCGAGTCCTTCAGGGTGACGCTGGAGCGCGTCCCCGACTTCCTCCACAAGCTCTCCTTCACCGCGACCGTCGACGGCTCCGGGCAGATGTCCGACATCGGCCCCGGGTACATCCGGATCGTCGCGGGCGGGGAGGAAGTCGTCAGATACGCCTTCACCGGAGCGGAGTTCACCACCGAGCGCGCGGTGATGCTCGGTGACTTCTACCGCAAGGACGTCTGGCGGTTCGCCGCCGTCGGCCAGGGCTTCGACGGCGGGCTCGACGCCCTTCTCAAGAACTTCGGCGGCGAGGTCGCCGAGGAGGAGCCGTCGGTGCCCGAGCCGCGGGCCACCGGCCCGGTCCCGGGCTTCGCCCCGCCCGCGGGGCCCGCGCAGGGGCATGTACCGGCGCCCGCGCCCGCTCCTTCCTTCGGCGCCCCGGTCGCCGCGCCGGCCCCCGCCCCAGCACCCACGCCGGTACACGCCGCACCGACGATCGTGGCGCCGCTGTCCGTGCCGCAGGGCGCCGTACCGCCGCCCGCGCCGCCGCCCGCGCCCGCCCCGTACGGACAGTCGGTTCCGCCTCCGTACGGACAGGCCGCCCCCGCTCCCTTCGGACAGCCCGTCCCCGCGCCCTTCGGGCAGCAGCCGCCCGGCGCGCCCCAGGGGGTCCCGCAGGGGCCGCCGCCCGAAGGCGCCGGACTTCAGGCCGCCCTCCAGAAGTACCGGGAAGTACCCACCGGGCAGCGCTGGACCGCGCAGAACGGCCAGCTGGTCCGGGTCGATCTCGGCATGGACGGCAGCCCGGTCCTCGCCCGCCAGGGCAGCATGGTGATGTACCAGGGAAAGGTCGACTTCGGCTACAAGGGCGCCGGTTTCGCGGGCCGCGTCGTCGGCCATGTCACCGGCCAGGAGATGCAGCTCATGCGCTGCACCGGCAAGGGGCAGGTCTTCCTCGCGGAGGAGGGCGCGCATCTGCACCCCGTCGAACTCCAGGGCGACGGCATCTGTGTCTCCGCGGAGAACGTGCTGGCCTTCGACGAGAGCCTGCGGTACGAGGTCCGCCGCATCGACGGCCACGGCATCCCCGGCGGCGCCCTGTTCACCATGGTGTTCCAGGGCACCGGCACCGTCGTCGTCAAGACCCACGGCACCCCGGTGGTGCTGCCCGTGACCCCGACGACCTTCGCCGACTCCAACGCCGTCGTCGCCTGGTCGGCCGCGTCCCAGGTGATCGTCTCCAGTCAGGTCAGGCTGCGCCGCCACGCCTATCCCGGCCACAGCGGGGAGACCGTGAACCTCCAGTTCCGGGGCGCCCCCGGCAACTTCATCGTCGTCCAGCCGTACGAGGTCTGAGGGAGCCCTGACCATGAACCAGCAGCTCACGGGCTACGCCCCCACCCCCGTCGTGGCCCGGATGGAGAACCACGGCCGCGCCATGCTCAAGGTCGCGATGGCCACCGGCCAGGACCTGTTCGCCCGCACCGGCTCGATGGTCGCCTACGAGGGCTTCATCCAGTACGAGCCCAACCCGCCCGCCGTCCGCCAGATCGCCTCCCAGTGGGTGACCGGCGAGTCCACCCCGGTGATGAAGTGCTCCGGCGACGGACTGCTCTACCTCGCCGACTACGGCGCGGACGTCGTCGTGATCCACCTCGACGACGACGCGCTGTCCGTCAACGGCTCCAACCTGCTGGCCTTCGACGCGCACCTCCAGTGGGGCGTCGAACGGGTCAAGGGGCTGGCCAAATTCGCCGGTCAGGGGCTGTGGAACGTACGCGTCTCCGGGACCGGCTGGGTCGCCCTGACCTCGCGCGGAACCCCCGTCGTCGTGGACTGCGGCCGGGGCGAGGACGAGACCTATGTCGATCCCGACGCCCTCGTCGCCTGGTCGCCCGCCCTCAAGGTGAAGGGCAAGCGCAGCTTCAAGGCGTCCGCGCTGATCGGGCGCGGCAGCGGCGAGGCGTACCAGATGGCCTTCTCCGGCCAGGGCATCGTCGTCGTCCAGCCCAGCGAGGACAGCACCGACCGACTGCGGATCCAGGGCTGAGAGGAGCGAGAACACCATGCAGAGTCCGCTTTTCGCGTACACGGAGCAGCAGACCCAGGACCGTTACGCGGTACAGAATCCGCAGCTCCTGCGCGTCGCGCTGACCGGCCAGGACGATGTCCTCGCCCGCAAGGGCGCCATGGTCGCCTATCAGGGGCTGATCGACTTCGACGGTGAGTACGAGTCGCACAGCGGCCGGCTGACCCGCGCCCACACCGGTGAGGGGCTGGAGCTGATGCGCTGCTCGGGGCAGGGCACGGTCTATCTGGCCAACCTCGCCCAGTACATCCACGTAGTGGATGTCGAGCAGGACGGTATGACGGTCGACAGCGCCTACGTGCTGGCGCTGGACTCCACGCTGCACACCGAGGTCGTCGCGGTGGACAGCCAGTACGGGATCTCCGGCTCCGGCAAGTACCAGCTCGTCATCTCGGGCCGGGGCAAGGTCGCGCTGATGACCTCGGGACGACCGCTGATGATGCGGGTCACGCCGGACAGGTACATCAGCGCCGACGCCGACGCGGTCGTCGCCTGGTCCTCGGCCCTGCGCGTACAGATGCAGGCACAGACGCACTCCTCGGGCGTGCGGCGGCGGCGCGGCAACACCGGCGAGGGGTGGGAACTGAGCTTCCTGGGGGAGGGCTTCGCCCTCGTCCAGCCCAGCGAGGTCATGCCCCCGCAGAACGCGGCGACGGGGCAGGGGCTCGGCGCGCAGTACGGCATCGGCGGAAACGGGGCGCACGGCCAGAACCCGACCAATGACTGGGGCCGCTGACGGCGGCCGAACGGCGCGGGACGGGTGGGGGAGGGGCCCTTGTGCACGGCCCGCCCCCACCCGCCCGCGCCCCTCAGCCGGGCATCGCGGCCAGGGTGCGCTCCAGCAGCCGTACGACCGAGCCGTCGGCCACCCCGGCCACCTCGTCGTAACCGAACCAGCGCAGGTCGAGCGACTCCTCGCTGATCCTCTCCAGGGCGCCGTCCGGGGCCAGCGCCGCGTACTGCACATCCAGATGCCAGTGGCAGGGCGCCGGGATCGCGTGCCGGTCCAGCTGTACGGGCCCGCCCTCCAGCGGCCTCAGCCCCAGGATCCCGGACTCCTCCAGGGCCTCGCGCAGGGCCGCCCGCTCCAGCGTCCTGTCACCCGGCTCGCAGTGCCCGCCCATCTGGAGCCACATGCCGAGCTTCTTGTGCAGGGTCAGCAGCACCCGCTCCCGCGCCGGATCGATCACCAGCGCGCTGGCCGTCAGATGCCCGGCCGCGCACGACTTCCACATGGCGTCCCGATGGGACGCCAGATGGTCGAGATAGAGCCCGCGCAGCTCCGGCTGGCCCTCGTACTCCTTCAGGACGAGGACGGCGTCGTCGTGCAGACTCATTTGCCGGTGTCGTCCTTGCCGTCGGTGCCGTCGGTGTCGTCCTTGCCGTCCGTGCCGTTCCCGCCCTCTTCCTTACGCAGGTCGGGGCCGCCGTTCGCCGCCTCACCGAGCATCTTGTCCAGCTCGGAGAAGTCCGCCTGCTCGTGGTGGACGAAGCCGTCCGGGTCGTCCAGGTCGGAAGCCGTCGGCAGCATGTCCGGGTGCTCCCAGAGCCGGTCCCTGCCGTCGACCCCGCGCGCGTCCGTGAGCGAGGCCCACAGCCGCGAGGCGTCCCGCAGCCGGCGCGGGCGCAGCTGAAGCCCGATGAGAGTGGCGAAGGTCTGCTCGGCGGGACCGCCGGACGCCCGCCGCCTGCGCAGCGTCTCGCGCAGCGCGTCCGCCCCCGACAGCCTCGGCTTGGCGGCCTCGTGCACCACCGCGTCCACCCAGCCCTCGACCAGCGCGAGCGCCGTCTCCAGACGGGCCAGCGCCGCCTTCTGCTCCGGGGTGTCCTCCGGCTGGAACAGGCCCTGCTGGAGCGCTTCCTGAAGCTCCTCGGGATGCGACGGGTCGAACTGCCCGACGACGTCCTCCAGCTTGCTGGTGTCGACCTTGATGCCGCGCGCGTAGCCCTCGACCGCGCCGAACATGTGCGACCGCAGCCACGGCACATGGGCGAAGAGCCGCTGGTGGGCGGCCTCGCGCAGCGCCAGATACAGCCGGATCTCGTCCTTGGGCACCCCGAGGTCCTTGCTGAACGCCTCGACGTTCAGCGGCAGCAGCGCGGCCTTGCCTGCCGGGCCGAGCGGCAGCCCGATGTCCGTCGAGCCGACGACCTCGCCGGCCAGCACGCCCACGGCCTGCCCGATCTGCTGCCCGAACATGGCGCCTCCCATGGAGCGCATCATGCCGATCAGCGGTCCCGCCACGGACTGCATCTCCTCGGGCAGCACCTCGCCCATGGCGGTGCCCACGCGCTCGGCCACCGGGTCGACGAGCTGCTGCCACGCGGGCAGCGTCGCCTCGACCCACTCGGCGCGGCTCCACGCCACCGCCGTGTTCGCACCGGAGGGCAGGGAGGTCACCCCGTCCAGCCAGATGTCGGCGAGCCGAACCGCCTCCTCGACGGCGGAACGCTCGGCGGGGCCGATGCTCGCGTCCTTCGTGCCGTCGGGCGTGCCCTGCGCGACCGTCTGCCGGGCGATCTGCTTCGCCATGTCCCAGTTGACGGGACCGCCCTCGTAACTGAGCATCTGGCCCAGCTGCTGGAAGGCCGCGCCCAGGTCGTTGGGGTTCAGCGAACCGAACATCGCGGCGAACGGGTTGTCCCCGCCGCCGGGGCCGCCGGGGCCGCCCGCGCCCGGCAGCCCGAATCCCGCGAAGGGATTGCCGGGACCGCCCTGACCACCGGCACCCTGACCACCTCCGGCAGGGCCCTTCTTCTTGCCGTCGCCGTCCTCCGGCTCCTCCGGCGGAAGACCGAATCCGAATGGGGTGTCACTCACGGGGTTCCTCGGCTCGTAGGGCCACCGGCTTCCTGCCGGCGGCGGGCTGCCCGACTGCACCACCCAGCCTAAGCGGGACGGGCCGAGCGGGCCTGACTCGTGGGCCTCGGGCCGCCCGGCGGCTGTGCCCGGACCCTGCCTTCGACCCGTTTCGTCCCCCCGTTCCCCCGGTTTCACCGGCGGAAACGGCCTCGACACCCCGGTGGCTTCCGGGCTCGATGCTCCGTCGGCGGATCGCCTGCGGCAGGATGGACGTCACCTGGTACGTACGTGTCATTCACGTACGTATTGAAGACAACCGCTGGAGACGCCCGGTGAGTTCCCCAGATCCGCAGGTTCGCGCAGCGCGAAACCACTCGACCCCCACCCCGTCCCGCGGCCCCGTCGTCGCGGTGACCGGCGCCGCCACCGGCGTCGGTGACCTGCTCACCCGGCGCCTGGCCGCGTCGGAGGAGATCAAGCAGGTCATCGCCATCGACGAGCGCAGAGGCGAGGTCTCCGAGGCGCAGTGGCACATCCTCGACGTCCGCGACCCGGCCATCGCGGACAAGCTGCGCGGCGTGGACGTGGTGGTGCACCTGGCGCTCGACCTCGACCTGGAGACCGACGCCGCCGCCCGCACCGCCTACAACGTCCGCGGCACACAGACGGTGCTCACGGCCGCGGCGGCCGCAGGGGTGCACCGGGTGGTGCTCTGCACCTCGGCCATGGTCTACGGCGCGCTGCCGGACAACGACATCCCGCTCTCCGAGGACGCGGAGCTGCGCGCCACGGCCGAGGCCACCGGCGTGGGCGACCTCCTGGAGATCGAGCGCCTGGGCCGCCGCGCGCCGCGCGCGCACCCGGGCCTCAACGTGACGGTCGTACGGCCCGCCGTCCTCGTCGGCGGTACGGACACCGCCCTCACCCGCTACTTCGAGTCGCCGAGGCTGCTCGTCGTCGCGGGATCGCGCCCCACCTGGCAGTTCTGCCACATCGAGGACCTGGTCAGCGCGCTGGAGTACGCCGCGCTCGAAAAGGCCGAGGGCGAGTTCGCGGTCGGCTGCGACGGCTGGCTGGAGCAGGAGGAGGTCGAGGAGCTGAGCGGTATCCGCCGGATGGAGCTGCCCTCGGCGGTGGCGCTGGGCGCCGCCGCGCGGCTGCACCGGATCGGCCTGACGCCCTCGCCCGCCGGGGACCTCGCCTACACGATGCACCCCTGGGTGGTCAGCGTCAGCAGGCTGCACGACGCGGGCTGGCGCCCCCGGTGGACGAACGAGGAGGTGCTCGCCGCCCTCCTTGAGGAGGTCGAGGGCCGCCACACCGTCGCGGGCCGCAGGCTCGGCCGCAAGGACGCCACGGCCGCGGGCGCGGCGGGCGCGACGGTGGCGCTGCTCGGCACGGCGGCGCTCGTGCGCCGGGCCCGCAAGGCGCGGCGCAGGCTGTAGGGCCTCTCGTTTGGATCGTGCCGGGCTCGCGAGCCCGGCACCCCGCTCCCTCATCCCGCCTGATCCAAACGAAAGACCCCAGCCGAGGCGGCGGCGACGGTGGATGTCCGCGCGGTGCGCGCCGTACGGCACGATGGACCCCATGGCGAGCAGGCACCCCCATCCGGGCGAACAGGCGGCACAGGATCCCATCCGGCTGCTGGCGATCCGCGAGACCCCGCTGAGCGTGGACGAGGTCTTCCGCGCGGTCGGCGACGACGCGGCGGGCGGCACCGTTCTCTTCGTCGGCACGGTGCGTGATCATGACGGGGGCGCGGACGTCGCCGGTCTCGGCTACTCGTGCCATCCGTCGGCGGAGGCCGAGCTGCGCCGGGTCGCGGAGAGGGTCGTCGCCGGTCATACGGTGCGCGCGCTGGCGGCCGTCCACCGTGTGGGGGATCTGTCGGTGGGAGATCTGGCGGTGGTGGTCGCGGTCTCCTGCGCGCACCGGGGCGAGGCGTTCGAGGCGTGCAGGAGGCTGATCGACGACCTCAAGAGCGAGGTCCCGATCTGGAAGCACCAGAAGTTCTCCGACGGCACAGAGGAATGGGTGGGTGTGTAGCGCCTCCTTGAGGGGTGGCGGTCGGGTGACGGGTGGGTGTGTAGCGCCTCTTTGAGAGGGCGTGTACCGCCTTTCGGCGCAATCTGAGGCCGCGTCAGTGTTCTCACAGCACCCGTACGGCCCGATTTGCGTAACCGCATCCCGGACAGCAGCGTTGGTTCAGCAGATGGTTAATCTGCTGATCGGTCAGTCGTAGACCTCAGCAGACACGCATGAGTCGGGAGGTTGGCATGGCCGCACTTGCTTGGTTGCTGATTCCGCTTTTCGCTGTCGTCGGCGCGGCGATATGGGGGAGCTGGGCCGCACGGGACCGCACCACCGGGGACATAGCCGAGCTGAACGGTTATGCCCGGTTCCGTGACGCGATGGAGAGGGCTGTTCCGGGGGCTCCCGGGTCCGATCCGGTCTGATCCCGTCCCACCGTCGCATCTGACGCGTTCGCGTCAGTATGCCCCCGCGCCTCGACGCCGTCGTGTCACCGTGTCACCGGACGAGGCCGCCGCGACCCCTGCCGCGCGGCCCCGTGCGGACCGTCCCCGTACGGCCCGGCCCCCAAGGTGCACTGACAGACCCTTCCCGTACTGTCGTTCCATGCCACGCCGCACCGCGACGATGCTCGCCTCCACGCTCCTCCTCATCGCGCTGCTCTGCGCGGGAGTGCTGATCAAGGTCCCGTACGCGGAGATGAGTCCCGGGCCCACGGTGAACACCCTCGGTGACGCCGGTGGCGAGCCGGTGCTGCAGATCTCCGATCGCAAGACCTACCCGACGTCGGGCCATCTCAATATGACGACGGTCAGAGTCACCGGGGCGGACTACAACATGAACATCGTGGAAGCGGTCTACGGCTGGCTCGCTCACGACAACATCGTCGTACCGCACGACACCCTGTATCCGGACGGCAAGACGGAGGAGCAGTCCACCCAGGAGAACGCCGAGGAGTTCAGCCAGTCCCAGGAGAGCGCCAAGGTCGCGGCCCTGCGGCAGCTCGGCATCCCGGTCTCCTCGCGCACCATCGTGGCCTCCGTGCTCAAGGACAGCCCCTCCGAGGGGACCCTGCACGCCGGTGACGTGATCAAGGCCGTGGACGGTACGGCGGTGAAGGCGCCGGCGGACGTCGCGAAGCTCGTCACCAAGCACAAGCCGGGCGAGGACGTCGTGTTCACCATCGTCCCCGTCAAGGACGCGAAGGCGGCGGAGAAGGCGCACAAGGAGCCCACCGTCACCGATAAGGTCACGATCACCACGAAGAAGTCGGACGAGGGCGACCGGGCCGTGGTCGGCATCCAGGCCGGCACGGATCACACGTTCCCGTTCAACGTGGACATCAAGCTGGCCGACGTGGGTGGTCCGAGCGCCGGGCTGATGTTCTCCCTCGGCATCGTCGACAAGCTCACCCCCCGCTCTCTCACCGGCGGCAAGTTCATCGCGGGTACGGGCACGATCGACGACGAGGGCAAGGTCGGCCCCATCGGCGGCATCGGGATGAAGCTGGTCGGCGCGCGCAAGGCCGGCGCCGAGTACTTCCTCACCCCGGACCAGAACTGTGCCACGGCCGCCTCGGACATCCCGGCCGGGCTCACCCTGGTCAGGGTGAAGACCCTCGCGGACGCCGAGAAGTCCCTGGAGAGGATCAGCGCCGGGAAGACGTCCGGCCTGCCGAGCTGCTCGGCGAGCTGACCCGGACCGGGCCCGCGGGCCCGCCTCTCTGGATCGTGCCGGGCCCGCGGGCCCGGCACGATCCAGAGAGGCCCCGGCGCCGGAATGGTGCCTCCGGGCGCCCGCGCCCAGGGGCACGGGCGCCCGGAGGCCGTGGGTCATGCCTCGAAGGTGGCGGCGAGCGCGTCGGCCAGCCCCGGGACCAGCCCCGAGCCGGTGAGGACCTCGTTCGGCGAGTCCTTCTCGCGCAGCCGCAGCGCCGACTCCCGGGCGCCGTCCCGCAGCACGGCGACGGTCATGCGCACCTCCTGGCGCTCCGGGTGGGCCGAGACCCACTGGGCGAGGGCGGCCTCGTCGAGACCGTCCGGTACGGACGCCTCCGCCGACGGCGGCAGCATCAGCCGCTCGACGGTCATCGCGCAGCCTGCCACCGCCCCGGGCCAGGCGATGGTGCCGAGGAACTCGTCCAGCGGGGTGCCGGACGGGATCTCGTCCTGTTCGACGGGGGTGAGCGGCGCGACGGCGCTGTCGTCGCCGTCGAGCCCGAGCTGGACCGCCAGCTCCGGTTCGTCGGCGCGCAGCCGCGTGGTGTCGACGAGCGCGAAGAGCCGGGCGGGCTGATCCCAGCCGAGCCCCGAGGCGTACTCGTCGATTTCGAGCACCGCGCGGGTCAGCGGGCTCGCGGCCATGGGTGTGCCTGATGAGGGAGAAACATTGGACATGGCCAATATCCTGCCTCCTTCGGACCCGGGTGCGGGAACTAGGTAAAGCGTCAGTAAGTTGCATGAGTGGGCTCTACGATCGCGGAGCCCGCTTGGGACACCGAATGACCCGCTGAAACACACGACCGCGAACTTCGAGGTGCGCACGTTGGCTTTCCAGATGCCGGACCGCGGCGGAGGCCCGACAGGGCCACGGATCAGAGTGGGCCGGCCATCCCGTCGGGCCCGGACCTTGCTCATGACGTTGGGCGTGCTGGCCGTGCTGGCCATGCTCTTCATCATGTTCGCGGGGTTCTGGACCGACTGGCTCTGGTACCGCTCGGTGAAGTACTCATCGGTTTTCACCACCACGCTCTGGACCAAGATCGGTCTGTTCGCGGTCTTCGGGCTGCTGATGGCGGCTGCCGTCGGGGTGAACATCTGGCTGGCGCACCGGCTCAGGCCGCCGCTGAGCGCGATGTCGATGGAGCAGCAGAACCTCGACCGGTACCGGATGGGCATCGCCCCGTACAAGAAGTGGGTGCTGCTGGCGATCACCGCCCTGATCGGGCTGATCGCCGGAGCCTCCGCCGCCGGTCAGTGGCGCACGTGGCTGATGTGGGTGAACGGGGTGCCCTTCGGGCAGAAGGACCCCCAGTTCAAGATGGACGTGTCGTTCTACGCGTTCGATCTGCCCTGGTACCGCTTCCTGCTGGCCTTCGGCTTCGCGGCGGCCGTGCTGTCGCTGATCGCCGCCGCGGTGACCCACTATCTGTACGGAGGGCTCCGCGTCACCAGCCCGGGTGCGCGCGCGACGGCGGCGGCCACCGGCCATCTGTCGGTGCTGCTGGGCGTCTTCGTCTCGTTCAAGGCCGTGGCGTACTGGCTCGACCGGTACGGCCTGGCCGTGAAGTCCAGCGACTTCAAGGCGGCGGGCAACTGGACCGGTCTGCGGTACGTCGACGCCAACGCCTATCTTCCGGCCAAGACGATCCTCTTCTGCATCGCCGTCATCTGCGCCGTGCTGTTCTTCGCGACGCTCTGGCGCCGCACCTGGCAGCTGCCGATGATCGGCTTCGGTCTGATGGTGCTGTCGGCGATCCTCATCGGCGGCCTGTACCCCGGCATCGTGCAGAAGTTCCAGGTCCAGCCGAACGAGCAGGCCAAGGAAGCGCCGTACATCAAGAAGAACATCGACGCCACGCGTGAGGCGTACGGCATCAACACCGCCGATGTGCAGGACTACGGCGGCAAGGGCGACCCGGCGAAGAAGGCCGAGCAGCGCAAGGCCGCCGACTCCGCCGCCAGCTACCGGCTGGTGGACCCCAATGTGGTCTCGCCCGCGTTCCAGCAGCTTCAGCAGGAACGTAAGTACTACCAGTTCCCCGCCACGCTGGACGTCGACCGGTACAAGGACGCCGACGGAAAGCCGCAGGACACGGTGGTCGGTCTGCGTGAGCTGAACATCACCGGTATCCCGAAGCGGAACTGGATCAACGATCACTTCACCTACACGCACGGATACGGCCTGATCGCCTCCAAGGGAACCAACACGGTGACCGACGAGAACGAGGGCACCGTGGGCGCTCCGGACTTCACGGAGTCGGGCCTGCCGACGACCGGACAGCTCGACGGCAAGTACGAGCAGCGCGTCTATTACGGCGAGAAGACCGAGCAGTACTCGATCGTCGGTGGTCCGCAGAAGGAGCTGGACTACGAGAAGAACGGCGAGCGGACGACGAGCTACAAGGGCAACAGCGGCGTCGACCTCTCCAACCCGCTGAACCGCGCGGCGTACGCCGTGGCGTTCAGCGAGCCGCAGATGCTCTACTCCGGCGCCATCGGCGACGGCTCGCGGATCCTCTACAACCGCACGCCCAAGGACCGCGTCGAGGCCGTCGCGCCCTGGCTGACCATCGACGGCGACGCCTACCCGGCCGTGGTCGACGGCCGCATCCAGTGGATCGTGGACACGTACACCACGAGCAACGGATACCCGTACGCGTCGCGGACGACCCTGGGCGACACCACGGCGGATTCGCTGACGGACAGTCAGCGCGCGGTCGTGGCGCAGCAGAACCAGGTCAACTACATCCGCAACTCGGTGAAGGCGACCGTCGACGCGTACGACGGCACGGTCAAGCTGTACCAGTGGGACACCAAGGACCCGGTCCTCAAGACCTGGATGAAGGCGTTCCCCGGCACGGTGCAGCCCAAGAGCGCCATCGACGACGATCTGATGGCTCATCTGCGCTACCCGCAGGACATGTTCAAGGTGCAGCGCGAACTGCTGACCCGCTACCACGTCACGGACGCCGCGCAGTTCTACAGCGGCAGTGACGCGTGGCAGGTGCCGGACGACCCGACCACCAAG
Organism: Streptomyces corynorhini; assembly: GCF_003346515.1. Taxonomy (GTDB): domain Bacteria; phylum Actinomycetota; class Actinomycetes; order Streptomycetales; family Streptomycetaceae; genus Streptomyces; species Streptomyces corynorhini. The sequence continues at coordinate 3,342 of NZ_QQNA01000043.1, read as the reverse complement.
GAGAGCAACTCCGTCCCGCCGTACTACCTGAGCCTGAAGATGCCGGGGCAGGACGAGCAGAAGTTCTCCCTGACCACCACCTTCACGCCCAACGGGCGCCCCAACCTGGGGGCGTTCATGGCGGTGGACGCGGATGCCACCAGCGGGGACTACGGCAAGATCAGAGTCCTGAGAGTGACCTCCACGGTCCAAGGGCCGCAGCAGGTGCAGAGCGAGCTGAACGGTGTGCCGGAGGTCGCCGAGTTCGTCAGGAACCTCAGAGGCACCGACTCGGACATCGAGTACGGCAACCTGCTGACGGTGCCGCTCGACGGGGGCTTCCTGTACATCGAGCCGGTGTACGCGCGAGGCGGCAGCGCCAACTACCCGCTGCTGAAGAAGGTGGCCGTCTCCTATGGAGGCAAGCCGGTCTTCAAGGACAGTCTTCCGGAGGCGCTGAACGCGGTGTTCGGTGCCGAGAGCGAGGAAGAGCCGACGAAGCCGCCGACCGGGGACACCACCAAACCGCCGGCCACCGGCGGCAAGGCGCTCCAACAGGCCATCTCGGACGCCCAGAAGGCGTACGAGGAAGGCGAGGCGGCGCTGAAGAAGCAGGACTGGACGGCGTACGGCAAGGCCCAGAAGGACCTTCAGGACGCCCTCCAGCGGGCCGCTGACGCGGACTCGGGCGGCGGCTCCGGCTCGGGCTCCGGCTCGGGGTCGGGCGGCGGCTCCGGCTCGGGGTCGGGCTCCGGCTCGGACTCAGGGGGCGGCGACAGCAGCTGAGCAGGGCTCCACCCCGCGCCGTGGTACGGTTGGGACACAACGGCGCGGGGTGGAGCAGCTCGGTAGCTCGCTGGGCTCATAACCCAGAGGTCGCAGGTTCAAATCCTGTCCCCGCTACTAGAAAGGCAAGGGCCCGGATCCTTCAAGGATCCGGGCCCTTGCCATGTGCCCGATACGAACTGCGTTTCAGGTCGGGTGAGTTGGGCCCGCGCGTGTTTGACTTATCTCTCTGTGGGCATGTCGACAAAACGCTGAAGTGACCTTGGTTGGTCGCGATATACCAGCTGTACGCGCGTGGCAGGTGGTGCGACGATGGAAAATATGGGGGATAGGGCAACTCTGTTGGAGACAGGGCGGTTTGTGCGGCGACACGACGAGAGCGCTGACAGCGCTGCCGGCACCGTCGGCACGGAAGACACCGCCGACGCCGAGGCGCGCCACCGGCGTGCCGCCGACGCCGGCGACACCGCGTCGATGAGCGTCCTCGGCGCACTGCTGCTGCGCCGGGGCGATCTCGACGCCGCCGAGCCGTACCTGCGTGCGGCCACCGCCGAGGGCGAGCGCGCGGCCGCCAACAACCTCGGCGTCCTGCTGTACCAGCGCGGCTATGTGGACGAGGCGTCCGGCTGGTGGCGCATCGCCGCCGTGGCCGGATCCGCGCCGGCCGCCCACGCGCTGGGCCGGCACTACCGGGAGCTGGGGGACGAGCCCGCCGCCGAGTACTGGCTGCGCCAGTCCGCCGAACAGGGCCACGCCCTCGGCGCGTACGCCCTCGCCGACCTCCTGGAGCACCGCAGCGACGTCGGCGCCGAGCGCTGGCTGCGCGCCGCCGCCGAACAGGGCCACCGCGAGGCGGCGTACCGGCTGGCCCGCGCGCTGGAACGGCGGGCCCGCGAGGCGGCGCGCTCCGGGGCCGACGTGGTCTACAACAGCGGTACGGGACCGCTCGCCTCGGGCCGTATCCGGCGGGGCGCACTGGCGGAGCGCCCCATGGACACCGGCGCGGGCTTCAGCACGGGCACGGGCATCGGGTTCGGCACCGGCGCGGGCTTCAGGGCGCACACCGACACCGGCACCGGCTTCCGTACCGGCCCGGACACCGGCACCGGCTTCCGCACCGGCCCCGACACCGGCACCGGCTTCCGCACCGGCACGGGCGGCGCGGCGGGCGCGGGAGGGGCCCCGGCGGGCGGCACGGCCACCGGGCCCACGCTCATCGCCGAAGCCGCCCAGTGGTACCGCCAGGCCGCCGCACGGGGGCATCGCAGGGCCGCGCTGTACCTCGGCGCGATCCTGGAGAAGCGCGGCGAACTCAAGGAGGCGGGCCGCTGGTACCTCTCCTCCGCCAGGGACGGCGAGTCCCGGGCCGCCTGCGCCCTCGGCTTCCTGCTGCGCGACGCGGGCGACGAGGAGAGCGCCGCCGTCTGGTGGCTGCGCGCCGCCCAGGAGGGCGACGGGAACGCCGCCAACGCCCTCGGCGCGCTGCACGCCGCGCGCGGCGAGCAGCAGACCGCCGAGCGCTGGTACCGGGCCGCGATGGACGCGGGCGACGTCAACGGCGCGTACAACCTCGGGCTGCTCTGCGCCGCCCAGGACCGCACGGCCCAGGCCGAGCAGTGGTACCGGCGCGCCGCCTACGCGGGCCACCGCGAGGCGGCCAACGCCCTCGCCGTCCTGCTCCTCCAGGCCGACGACCCGACGGGCGCCGAGCCCTGGTTCTCCAAGGCGGCGGAGGCGGGCAGCGTGGACGCCGCGTTCAACCTGGGGATCCTGTACGCGGGACGGGACGACGACGCCACTGCCCTGGTCTGGTACGAGCGCGCCGCGGCGGCGGGGCACACCGAGGCCGCCCTCCAGGTCGGCATCGCCTGCCTGCGCGACGGCGACGACCGCTCGGCCGAGCGCTATCTGCGCTGCGCGGCGGGGGGCGGCAGCGCCGAGGCGGCCTTCCGGCTGGCGACCGTGCTCGACTCGCGCCAGCCGCCGCCGGGGCCGCCCGCGCTCGGTGAACCGCACACGGTGAAGAGCGAGTGCGAGCAGTGGTACGAGCGCGCCGCCCAGCAGGGGCACCGGCGCGCCCAGGTGCGGGTCGGCATGCTGGCCGCCGCGCGCGGCGACAACGGCGACGCGGCCCGCTGGTACCGGGAGGCGGCCGAGGCGGGCAGCCGCAACGGCGCCTTCAACCTCGGGCTCCTGCTCGCGCGTGAGGGCGGTGAGCGGGAGGCCGCCCTGTGGTGGACCCGCGCCGCCCAGGCCGGGCACGGCAGGGCCGCGCTGAGGCTGGCGCTGCTCGCCGCCCGCAGGGGGGAGCTGACCGAGGGGCAGCGCTGGTGCGCGCGCGCCGTGGAGCTGGGCCCCGCCGAGGTGGCGGAGCGGGCCGCCAGGCTGCGCGAGGCGCTGCACCAGGAGCTGACCGCCTGACCGTCCTACGGATTTGCGCTGGTCGGTGGCGCGACGTAATGTTGCGTTCAGCGGCGCGGGGTGGAGCAGCTCGGTAGCTCGCTGGGCTCATAACCCAGAGGTCGCAGGTTCAAATCCTGTCCCCGCTACTGAAACCGAAGGCCCGGATCCTTTAAA
>NZ_QQNA01000429.1 GCF_003346515.1 Streptomyces corynorhini | reverse complement strand
GGTACGACCTTGGGGGCCACGCATGAGGCACGCACGACGCACCTTCCGGCGGATCGCGCGACTCGCGGCCGTCGGCGGGCTGATCTGCGGCGGCCTGATGGTCTCGAACGCCGTCGCGGGCGAGGCCGAAGGACGGCGGCGCGGACGGCGGCGCCTCGCCCGCGCCCGGCGGCGGGCCCTCCCCCGGCGGTACGTTCCCACCGCCGCCCTCGGCCGCGGCAGGTCCACCGCCGAACGGCGAGATCTCCGACGGCGTCAGCGAGATGCCGCCCATGAAGGCCAGCCCGAGCACGGCCACGTATCCGACGCAGACGACCCCGAACAGGATCCCCGCACGGCGCAGCAGCCGGGACCGGCGCCCGGAGGCGTCGACGAATACGGGGCCTTCCTGGGGGCCGGAGCCACGCTTGCGGCGTCGGCCGTGTGCCACGGGTCGTTTCTCGAAAGCGGAGTCGGAATGCATGCGAGCACGTTGGCGGGCACCGATGTGTGAAAGCTGTGTATTCAGCGGCGCATTGCTGTGAAAGAACGCGCTGCCTGTCAGCGCGCTGAGAGACGAGAGGCCGCCGGATTCCCTCTCCGTACCCCGTTCGCCAGCTAACCAGCGTTTCATGAGAGGAAGTTGAAGAATCCGCGCGACGCGTTCAAGGCCAACTGTGCGATGCGTCACCCCATTCGGCCGTACATTCAGCCGTGAGAAGCTCGCCGCTCTCCCTCACTTCCCTCACGAGAGCGGGTGCGTTCGGCATGCGGATTTCCCCGGAACGGATTTCCAAGGAACGAAGTTTCCCGAAACCGGAAAGGGGCGCCCGGCGGCTGGTCCGGCTGACCTGGCCGGCCCTGCTCACGGTGGTCTGCGCGGCCTGTTCGACGGGCACCGCCGCCGACACCGGCCAGGACGCGGCGCCGCGCGCCGCGCCCTCCCGGTCGACCGGCGGGGCCGCCACCACGGCCTTCGCGCCCTACGTCAGCGCCACCACGGCCGCCCCGACCGACTCGGCCGGCGCACCGAGCACGTACAACCTGGCGTTCGTCGTCGCGGCGGACGCGGACAGCTGCACCCCGACCTGGGGCGGTACGGCGGCGTACGACAGCGCGGCCGTGAAGTCCCGTACGGCGGCGCTCGCCGCGTCCGGCGCCGATCTGCGGGTCTCCTTCGGCGGCGCGGCGGGCACCGAACTCGCCCTCGCCTGCGGCAGCGCCGACAAGCTGGCGGCGGCGTACGCGAAGGCGCTCGACGCGGTCGGCGCGACCAAGGCGGACTTCGACATCGAGGGCGGCGCGCTCACCGACACCGCGTCCGTGGCCCTGCGCGACAAGGCGCTCGCCACGCTCCAGCGGAGCCGCGACCTGGACATCACCTACACCCTGCCGGTGATGCCGGACGGCCTGGAGAAGACCGCGACGGCGATCCTCTCCGACGCCGCCGAGCAGGGCGTGGAACTGTCGGCCGTCAACATCATGGCGATGAACTACAGCACCTCGGACGACGGGGACATGGGCGACTACGCGCGGCAGGCGGCGCGCGCCGCCCACGACCAGATCTCCGGCATCCTCGGCCTGCCGTCGGCCCAGGCGTGGAAGTCGCTCCACATCACCGCGATGATCGGCGTCAACGACGTGGCCGCGGAGACGTTCACCCTCGCGGACGCCGCCGAACTGCGCCGTTTCGCCCGGCGCGAGGGCGTGGGCGCGCTCTCGATGTGGGCGGCCTTCCGCGACCGGCCGTGCGCGGCCGGGGCGTCGACGGCCAAGGCGTCCGACACCTGTAGCGGCGTCGAGCAGAAGGCGGGGGCCTTCGCGAAGGCGCTGGCGGGCTGAGCGCGCGGCCACGGAGTCCGGCGAGGTCCGAACGAGAGGCCCTACGCCCTGCGGTGCACCAGCCGACCCGCGCACACCGTCGCGACGCACCGGCCGTCCGCGTCGAACACGGCCAGGTCCGCGCGGTGTCCCACCGTCAGCTCAGGACGGCGGACGGCGGGCAGCACCAGGACGCCCACCCGGGAGGCCGCCTCCCGGACGCCCGGCTCCGCCGCGTGCCGCTCCAGCACCGCCACCGCGCCCCGCTTCAGCACGGCGTGCACCCGCTCGCGCGGGCTGGGCGCGTCGGGCAGCGGCCCCTCGTGGACCAGCGCGGGCCCCAGAGTGCCGCGCCAGGTCCGCACCCGCGCGCCGGGGAACCGCTCGCGCAGCTCCTCGTACGTGCCGACGGCGCCGATCCGGTCACCGGCCACGACCACGGCGTGGCCGCCGGGCCCCTCGGCGGCGTGCAGGGTCTCCAACGCGGACGCTCCGGCTCAGTTGGTGGAGATGAGCTTCAGCTCGGGGTGCGCCGTACCGCCCTCGATCGCGGTCGACGAGATGTGCGAGGCGACGCGCTCGTCGACCGGGTCGTGGGCCGGGTCGTCGTGCACGACGAGGTGCTCGTACGTGGTGGCGCGCTGCGCCGGGACGCGGCCCGCCTTGCGGATCAGGTCGATGATCTCCAGCCGGTTGGAGCGGTGCTTGGCACCCGCCGACGAGACGACGTTCTCCTCCAGCATGATCGAGCCGAGGTCGTCCGCGCCGTAGTGCAGCGACAGCTGGCCGACCTCCTTGCCGGTGGTCAGCCAGGAGCCCTGGATGTGCGCGACGTTGTCGAGGAAGAGACGCGCGATCGAGATCATCCGCAGGTACTCGAAGAGGGTGGCCTGCGTCTGCCCCTTCAGCTTGTTGTTCTCGGGCTGGTAGGTGTACGGGATGAACGCGCGGAAGCCGCCCGTCCGGTCCTGTACGTCGCGGATCATCCGCAGGTGCTCGATGCGCTCCGCGTTGGTCTCGCCGGTGCCCATGAGCATCGTGGAGGTCGACTCGACGCCCAGGCCGTGCGCGGTCTCCATGATCTCCAGCCAGCGCTCGCCCGACTCCTTGAGCGGCGCGATCGCCGTGCGCGGTCGCGCGGGCAGCAGCTCGGCGCCCGCCCCGGCGAAGGAGTCGAGACCCGCGGCGTGGATGCGCTCGATGGCCTCCTCGACCGACACCTCGGAGATCCGGGCCATGTGCTCGACCTCGGAGGCGCCCAGCGAGTGGATGACCAGCTGCGGGAAGTCCTTCTTGATCGCGGCGAAGTGCTTCTCGTAGTACTCGACGCCGTAGTCGGGGTGGTGGCCGCCCTGGAACATGATCTGTGTCCCGCCCAGCTCGACGGTCTCCGCGCAGCGGCGCAGGATGTCGTCGAGGTCGCGGCTCCAGCCCTTGCCGGTGTCCTTGGGCGCGGCGTAGAAGGCGCAGAACTTGCACGCCGTCACACAGACGTTGGTGTAGTTGATGTTGCGCTCGATGATGTACGTCGCGATGTGCTCGGTCCCCGCGTACCGCCGCCTGCGCACCGCGTCGGCGGCGGCGCCCAGCGCGTGCAGGGGTGCGGAGCGGTACAGGTGGAGCGCTTCCTCGGCGGTGATACGGCCGCCGTCGGCGGCGCGGTCGAGGACGCCAGTGACGTGTTCGGACGTGAGGTCGGCCTTCTCGGTCACTGGGGTGGGTCCTTCCCGAGGTGGTGCGGTACGAGGGGGTGGAGCGCGGGCGGTGACGACCGATCCAGCCTACGCCAGGGCATTCGTCCGCCCGGTGCGCGGGCTTGACGGCCCGGCGGAGCGGCCCGGCGGAGCGGCCCGGTGGAACGGACCGGCGGAGCGGACCTGCTGAACGGACCGGCGGGGCGGCCGGTGGCGGCCGTCGGTGCCACCACCGCGCCGACGGCTCAGCGCCCCAGCAGCTCCACCCGTACATCCGCCGGGAACCCCGTCGTGGGACCGACCCGGCGCGCGAACTCCCGGACGCCCGCGAGCTGGTCCGGGCCGAAGCGGAAGTCGAGCGTCGTGAAGTAGCGCTCCAGCAGCTCCGCGTCGAACGCCTCCCAGCGCGCCGCCTGCTTGGCGACCTGGGCGACCTCCGCCAGGGAGAGGTCCCGGGAGGCGAGGAACGCCTCATGGGCCTTGCGCACATGCCACGGCTCGCGCGCCAGATAGTCCTTGCGCGCCGCCCAGACCGCGAAGACGAACGGCAGCCCCGTCCAGTCCTTCCACATCTGCCCCAGGTCATGGACCTGCAGACCGAGCCGGGGCGCGTCGTGCAGCGAGGCGCGCAGCGCCGCGTCACCGATCAGGACCCCGGCCTCGGCCTCCTGCATCATCAGCCCGAGGTCGGGCGGGCACGTGTAGTAGTCGGGCCGCACCCCGTACTTCTCGCCGAGCAGCAGCTGCGCCAGCCGGACCGACGTACGGGAGGTGGAGCCGAGCGCCACCCGGGCGCCGTCGAGCTGCTCCAGCGGCACCTGCGAGACGATCACGCAGGACATGACCGGTCCGTCGCAGCCGACCGCGAGATCGGGGAAGGCGACGAGATCGTCGGCGTTGCGGAGGAATTCGACGAGGGTGACGGGGGCGATATCCAGCTCGCCCCTGACCAGCTGTTCGCTGAGCTTCTCCGGCGTGTCCTTTGTCAGCTCCAGGTCGAGCAGGAATCCGGTCCTGGCGAGCCCCCAATAGAGGGGCAGACAGTTCAGGAACTGGATATGGCCGACGCGAGGGCGGGTACGGCCCGGGGCGCGACGGGCGTCGGATCCGGAGCCAGGACCGGCCCCGGGGCCGGGGGGCGCCGCCGCCCGCGCCGTGTCTGTCGTGTCCGCCGTACCTGCCGCTGTGTTTTCCTCGGAACTGTCCACATCGTGAGGCTAGACGAGTGGGTCCGAAGCGGCGTCGTCCGCCCCGGGCAGAGGGAACTTCGGGCTCACCCGTCCGGACCCGTGTGCCGCGCCGGGGGGCGGATCAGGGGCGCGCGCCGGACCTCGGGGAGGGCTGCGGGGAGGGCTGCGAGGCGGCCGATTCGTCAGCACAGAAGGCCCTGTACAAACGTCCGGGTGAAGTGATCTTTCCCTCTACCGCTGCCCACACACTGCGTGCTACGCTCGCCGCAAGTTGCAGTTTGGTTTCCCTTGCAGTACAGAGCCTGCGGAGCATGTGACCCGCAGGCTTTTGTAGTTTTCAGACTTCTTTGCAGGTTCTGGAGCAGGGCAACCCTTTGGCCCAAGGAGGGCTTATGGCTACCGGAACCGTCAAGTGGTTCAACGCTGAAAAGGGCTTCGGCTTCATCGCCCAGGACGGCGGCGGCCCGGATGTCTTCGTCCACTACTCCGCGATCAACGCGACCGGCTTTCGCTCCCTCGAGGAGAACCAGGTCGTGAACTTCGACGTCACTCAGGGTCCGAAGGGCCCGCAGGCGGAGAACGTCACCCCGGCCTAGGGCATTGGCCGGGTCGGCGATCGCGCACGACTTACGCAGTAACCAAGGAGCCCTGCTTTCCCCCACTCGGGTGGGGAAAAGCAGGGCTCCTGCCTTTACGGTCAGACGGCGACCGGCACCTTCGTCCCGCGGGCGGCCTCGGCGCCGTCGGACTCGTCCACCGGCGTGGCCGAGGCGGATCCGTACGCGTCGTGGTCGAGGATCTTCTCGCGCGCCGCGACGACGACCGGGACCAGCGCCTGGCCCGCCACGTTGGTGGCCGTGCGCATCATGTCCAGGATCGGGTCGATGGCCATCAGCAGCCCGACACCCTCCAGCGGGAGGCCGAGCGTCGAGAGGGTCAGCGTGAGCATGACCGTCGCGCCGGTGAGGCCGGCGGTGGCCGCCGAGCCGACCACCGAGACGAAGGCGATCAGCAGATAGTCCTGGATGCCCAGCTGGACGTCGAAGATCTGCGCGATGAAGATCGCGGCGAGGGCCGGGTAGATCGCCGCGCAGCCGTCCATCTTGGTCGTCGCGCCGAACGGCACGGCGAAGGACGCGTACTCCTTCGGGACGCCGAGGCGCTCGGTGACCTTCTGGGTGACGGGCATGGTCCCGACCGAGGAGCGCGAGACGAAGGCGAGCTGGATGGCGGGCCAGGCGCCCCGGTAGAACGGGAGCGGGTTGACCTTGGCGACCGTGGCGAGCAGCAGCGGGTACACACCGAAGAGGACCAGCGCGCAGCCGATGTAGACGTCGGCGGTGAAGGTCGCGTACTTGCCGATGAGGTCCCAGCCGTAGTCGGCGATGGCGAAGCCGATCAGGCCGATGGTGCCGATCGGGGCGAGCCTGATGACCCACCACAGGGCCTTCTGGAGGAGTTCGAGCACGGCCTCGCTGAGGGTCAGGACCGGCTGGGCCCTGTCGCCGAGCTTCAGGGCGGCGATCCCCGCGACGGCGGCCAGGAAGACGATCTGGAGCACCTTCAGCTCGGTGAAGGGCGTGATGACGTCCGTCGGGACGATGCCGGTCAGGAAGTCGATCCAGGAGCCGGAGCCCTCGGGCGCCTTGCCGTCCTTGGGGGTGAGGCCGGTGCCCGCACCGGGGTTGGTGATCAGGCCGATCGCCAGGCCGATGACGACCGCGATCAATGAGGTGATCATGAACCAGAGCAGGGTGCGGGAGGCGAGCCTCGCCGCGTTGTCGACCTTGCGCAGGTTGGTGATCGACACCAGGATCGCGAAGAAGACGAGCGGGGCGACGGCCAGCTTCAGCAGCTGGACGAAGATGCTGCCGGTCTTGTCCAGCGTCGTGTAGAGCCAGCCGATGTCCTGGCTGCGGGCGAGCCAGCCGAGCAGGACACCGAGGACCAGACCGGCGACGATCTGTGCCCAGAACGGGACGCCGGGCAGTCGCGGCCCCCGGGGACGGGGAGCTTCGGACGGTTCATCGGCGGGGGTCGGTGACGGGGACGTGGGCGCGGGAGTCGCGGACACGGACACACTCCAGACGTGACGTATCAGGGCATACGGAAACGGGGCAGGGGTGCGGCGCGCGCCTCCGAGAGGGCGCCGCTGAACAGTGCCGGGTCAGACCGAGCGGCAACAGACCGCGGACATACAGCGGCAGAGATCGACATGCAGGCGCGCCACGAGCGGGGAGCCCATGTCGTGGCGGGAGCGCACTGCTGTCTTCATGTCGAACACGTTAACACTTGAACTTTGAGAAGCTCAAAGCTTGCCTTTGAGGTAGGCCCGGAGCGGGAGCCCGCGAGCGGGAGCCCGTGCCGTCGGGCGGGATCCCGTAACGCACGGCACCCCGGCACCGGAG
>NZ_QQNA01000428.1 GCF_003346515.1 Streptomyces corynorhini | reverse complement strand
GGCTCCGGCTCCGGTCCCGGCTCCGGTCCCGGCTCCGAGCCCGAGCCCGAGCCCGGTCCCGGCCTGCTGGCCGCCGGTGTCCGGCTGCGGGGGCGGGCTTCCCCAGGCGTTCGGGTCGTCCGCGTATGGGTCGTCCGCGTTCGGGTCGTCCATGTACGGCCCGACCGGTACGGGCCCGGACGGTACGGGGCCGACCGGTACGGGGCCCGAGTGCCCGGCCGTGTCCGCCGACACCCGGCGCCGCCCCTGGGGCAGGGGGTGCGGCTGCGGCGGGGTGTGGTCGTCGTCCGGGTTCGTGCGCACAGCGTCGTGGCGGCCCGGCAGCGACGCGTCCGACGCGGGCCGTGCCGGTGCGGCCGGGGGCGCCGTGCGGTCGGCGGCGGCGGGCGGCAGCGCGAACGGACTGCGGGCGGTCTCCGGCTCGGGCGGCACCGGGATGTGCCGTTCCTGCGCGGGCGCGAGAGCCCGGCGGGCCCGGCGCCCGCCGTGCTGCCCGGACGCGGACGCGGCGCCTGCCGGGGCCTGTTGTGCCCCCGGCTGCGGTTGCGGCTGCGGCTGGACGGGCGGCATCGCGGCGGCGGCCGGGGACGCGGGCGCCTGCTCGGGCAGCGGAGCCGGAGCCGGGGCGGATGCGGGTGCGGGTGCCTGCTGCGCCGGTTGGTTCTGGTGGTTCGGGTGGTTCGGCTGGTCCTGGTGACTCGGACGACTCGGATGGCTCGGTGCCGAGGGGCCCGCCGACAGCGCCGGAAGCGCCCGCTGCTCGGGGCGCCGCGCCCGGCGCCCGCTCCCGGCGGGCCCGGCCTCCACCGGCACGCCCTGCGGCGGTACGGCCTGGCCGAGCGCCGCGCGCCCCGTCGGATGCGCACCCTCGGCGGCCGTGACGACCGCGCCCTCGGACGGTGCGGGCTGCGCGGGTGCGGGCACGGCGACGCCCGCGCCGGGCCCGGCCGTCGCGTCCTCCGCCGGGCTGGGCCGCCCGCGTCGGCGCCCGGTGCCGCCGTTCGCGCCTCCCGTAACGCCCGTACCTCCCGTAACGCCCGTACCGCCGGTGTCCTGCGCCGGGATCATCTCCGCCGCGCTCACCGCAGGGGCCGGGGCCGCCGCCAGGGCCGGGGGGCCCGCTTCGGCGCTGCGGGCCCTGCGCCGGCCCGTGGGAGTGGGCGCGGGCAGGGGAGCGGGCTGCTCCGGCCGCGCCTGGCCGGGCACCTGCTGTACCTGCTGTACCTGCTGCACCTGTTGGGCCTGTTGGGCCTGCTGTACCTGTTGGGCAGGCAGCGCGGGCTGTTCGCGCTCCCCGGTGTCCTCCACCGGGGAGTCCAGGAACGCGTCCGTGGACGCCCGCCGCGCGCGCCGCCTGCCCCCGCCCGCCGTACCGGGACCCCGCTGCGCTCCCGGGCCCGTACGAGGCCCGGGGGCCCCGGCCGTATCCGCACCCGTACCCGTGGCGTCCGGATGCGGCGAAGGGGACGGCGACGCGGGCAGGGCGGGCTGGCCGCCCTGCGGCATCGCGCTGGGCGGCGGAACCGTACCCGCGCCCTGCCCCAGCGGCAGTTCCAGCACGTACGCGCTGCCGCTCATGCCCGGCACCTCGTGCGTCTGGAGCACCCCGCCGTGCGCCCGTACGATGCCGCTCACGATCGGCTCGTGCACCGGATCGCCGCCGCCGAACGGGCCGCGCACCTCGATCCGTACGACATCACCGCGCTGCGCCGCGGCCACCACGATCGTCGAGTCGACGTATCCGCCGCCGGGCATCAGCCGGGCCCGGCCCGTCGAGTCGACCCCGGCCACATCCGCGACCAGATGGGCGAGGGCCGTCGCCAGCCGTCCCGCGTCCACCTCGGCCTCGATCGGCGGCGCGTGCACGGCGAACTGCGCCCGGCCGGGACCGATCAGCTCGACGGCGCCCTCGACCCCGGCGGCCACCACGCCGTCGAGCAGGACGTTGGCCTTGGCGAGCTGCTCCGCGCCGACGTCGAGCCGCTGGTAGCCGAGCACGTTGTCGACGAGCGTGGTCATCCGCGCGTAACCGGCGGACAGGTGGTGCAGGATCTGGTTGGCCTCGGGCCACAGCTGCCCGGCCGGATCGGCGGCGAGCGTGGTCAGTTCGTCCCGCAGCTCGATCAGCGGGCCGCGCAGCGACTCGCCCAGCACGGCGGTGAGCTGGGAGTGGCGCCCGGCCACGTCCCCGTACCGCTCGGTGAGCTTCTCGATCTCGGCCGCGTACCGGTCGCTGCGGTCCGCCAGCTCCGCCGCGTGCGCCTCCGACGCCTCGGCCAGCTCGGAGTTGAGCCGCTGCGTCGTCTCCTTCAGCTCCCCGGCCAGCCGCTCGCCGGTCTCCTTCAACTCGGCGCCGAGCCCCTCCCGCGTCTCCTTCAGCTCCGCCGCGTGCCGCTCCTCGGCTGCGGTCAGCTCGGCCGAGTGCTGCTTGGTCAGGTCGTCGTACGGACGCCGGTCGGTGAACGTCATCACGGCGCCGACGAGCTGATCCCCGTCCCGTACGGGCGAGGTCGTCAGATCGACCGGCACCTGCTTGCCGTTCTTCGCCCACAGCACCTGCCCGCGCACCCGGTGCTTGCGGCCCGACCTGAGGGTGTCGGCGAGGGGCGAGTCGGAGTACGGGAAGGTCTCCCCGTCGGCGCGCGAGTGCATGACGAGCGTATGCAGCTCCCGGCCGCCCAGATCACCGGCGCGGAACCCGAGGATCTGCGCGGCGGCGGGGTTGACGAGGACGACCCGGCCGTCCGTGTCCGTACCGACGACGCCCTCGGAGGCGGCGCGCAGGATCATCTCGGTCTGGCGCTGCGAACGCGCCAGCTCGGCCTCGGTGTCCACCGTCCCGGAAAGATCCCGCACGACCAGCATCAGGAGTTCGTCGCCTGTGTAGCTGTGGGAGTCGTTGTACGCGTCCCGGCCGTCCTCCAGGCTCGCGCTGGTGACCTCGGCGGGGAACTCCCCGCCGTCCGTGCGCCGGGCGACCATCCGGGTCGGCTTCGTACGGCCGCGGGCGTCAGCGGAGGCGGGCCGGCGCATCGAACCGGGGATCAGCTTGGAGTCGAACTCGGGGAGCAGATCGAGCAGCCCGCGACCGACGAGCGCCGTGCCCGGGGTCTCGAACATCTCCAGCGCGATGGTGTTCGCGTTGACGACCGTGCCGTTGGCGTTGACGAGCACCAAGCCGTCGGGGAGTGCGTCGAGTATCGCCGCGAGGCGAGCAGCGCCCCGGGATGGCCTGCTGCTCACGACGACGCTTCCTCCCTGACCTACTGCACCTTGCGGACCGCGTCACCCATCTTGCCTCTCGGGTTCCGGCCTGTCACGGAAGGGAGTCTAAGGGCTGGGACGGTGCCCGCGACGGCGGATGAGACGGAGTCCCCCCTCGGGAGCGGGCACAAGGGGGCGCGCGCCGGGTCACCGAACGCCCCCTCGACGCCGAACTCTTTTTGATCTTTTGACCGACGCTCAGACGGTGGTGGCCGGAAGTACGGGCTCCAGCGCCCGCCAGCGGGAGATCTCGCAGCCGTTGGCCTTGCTGAAGGAGGCGTCGACGCTCCGGCCCCGCCAGCTCCCGGTGATCCGGGCGGTGGCGGGTCCGCCGTGGAGCATGGTGCACATCGTGTCCTTCGCCACGGGTGCGAACGGGTCCTCGCCGCCGCCGACCATCTTCCCGCCCAGCTCCTGCAGCCGGTCGCACGCGGCCCCAGCCCGCTGATGCGTGCCCCCGGCGGGCCGACAGGTCAGCCGGAACGTCCCGTCGGCACCGGACACCCCGCTGTCGGCGACGGTGACGGTCAGCGCGTCCCCGGCCGTGGCCCCGGCCCCGGGCCCGGCCACGCCCGCCCCAGGGGACCAGTGCCCGGCCGGGGCCAGGGGGCCGGTCTCGGCCATGGGCAGCGGTACGGGGAACCCGCCCGCCCCGGCCGGGCACTGGTCCC
>NZ_QQNA01000427.1 GCF_003346515.1 Streptomyces corynorhini | reverse complement strand
CGCCGTCCCCGCCGTCCCCGCCGTCCCCGCCGACGACGCCGTCTTCGCTTCGAGCGCCTTGAACTCGTTCCAGCTCAGCTTCGGCTTCGCCGGGTTCCAGGTCTTCTCCGCCGTCGCCGCCAGCGGCAGCCTGATCCCGGCCGCCACCTGGTCCTGCGTCTGGGCGTTGGGGAAGTCGCCCCAGATGGCGAACATGCCGCCCTGGATCTGCCGCTGGTGCGTCGTGGGCACCGGCTTCGTGCCGCGCACCACCAGCGGGGTCCACTGCTCGTAGATCCGCTGACCGGTCGGGTAGACGAAGGTGTTGGGCTGCCCGAGCACGTAGTAGAGGTACTCGTCGTTGAAGTTCAGCACCTTGCGGCCCTCGTCGAGATACTCCTCGGGCGGTCGCGCGCCCAGCTCCTTGCCGGTCCAGTACTGCACCTCGAAGGCCGGGTCGGCCTTGACGACACCGCCCCTGAACAGCCCGTCGTTCCAGACCTTGAACTTCTTGTCGAACGACTTCAGCGCCGCCGCCCGGTCGTTCGTCCAGCCGGTCGTCAGGTCCTGGACCCGCGCGCCCGAGCCGTACGTGCTCACCGCGGCCCGCGCGAGCTGCGGATAGGACGCCTGCGGATCGCGTACGACCAGCGCCTGGTACTCGTCGGCGCCGAGGTTCCAGTAGGGACCGCGGAACAGGGCCGCGAACTCGCGGTCCAGCTCGTCCACGAGCTTCGCCGAGGCGGGCTTGGAGATGTCGATCGCGCCCTGGGTGGCCGCGCCGCTCACGTTGCGCAGCTGGAGATCGGGGTGGGCCTTGAGCACGGCGCCGAGGTGTCCCGGCGAGTCGATCTCCGGGACGACGGTGATGTGCAGCCGGTCGGCGAGCGCCAGGATGCTCCGCACGTCGGCCTTGGACAGATGCTCCGCCGAGACGATCTCGGGGTGGCTGGTGGACTCGATGCGGAAGCCCTGGTCGTCGGAGAAGTGCAGCCCCAGCATGTTCATCTTGAGGTCGGCCATCTCGCGCATCCGGGCCTCGATCCAGGCCGGGGTGTAGTACTTGCGCGCGATGTCCAGGTTGAGGCCGCGCTGCGCGCGGGCCGGGCTGTCGCGCACGACGCCCTCGGGCATCGCGCCGTCGGCCCGTACGGACTGCTTCAGGGTGCGCGTCCCGTAGAAGACCCCGGCCCGGTCGGCACCGGTGATCAGCACCCGCCCGTCGCGGGCGGTCAGGGTGTACGACTCGGCGGCGCCCGAGCCGCTCTTGAGCGCCAGCTCGACATCGCCCGCGCGGGCGGCGGCGGTGCCCCGGTAGGCGATCCTCAGCTCCCGCGAGAGGAGCTTCGCCTCGTCCGCGAGCTTCTCGCTGCCCCGGGCGACGACGACCCCGCTGTCCGTGCCGGGCTTCCAGCCGGGGCCGCGCGCGGCC
>NZ_QQNA01000426.1 GCF_003346515.1 Streptomyces corynorhini | reverse complement strand
AGGGCGACGGCGCCGTCGCCCTTCGGGAAGAACTCATCGGCGATGATCTTGACGAAGATCGAGTAGAGCGCCCAGTCCACCCATTCGACGGTGTTTCCGATGGTTCCGGCGATGATCGCCTTGCGCTGCTTCCCGGAGAGTCTGTGCGAACCGGGCGCGGTGGCGGGGGCGGAGCCCGCCTCGGGGGACTCGGTGCTCATGGTGTGTGCTCCGTGGTCTCGTGGCGAAGCGCGCCCCGGGCGGCTTCGGCCAGTTCGGCGTGGGTGGCGTACCAGACGCCCGGGTGGGCGGCGATGTGGTCGAGCAGTTCGCGCAGGACGACGAGGCGCGAGCGGTGCCCGATGACGTGCGGGTGCAGGGTGAGCTGGAAGACGCCACCGGCCCGGTGGGCGGCGTCGAATTCGTCGGTCCAGATCTCCAGCACGTCGCGCGGCCTGGTGTGCGGGCGCACCGAGCCGTAACGGTCCATCGTGAAGTAGGGCGCGTCGTCCCTGATCCAGTCGACGGGGATCTCGACGAGTCCGGTGGGGCGGCCCTCGGCGACGATCTCGTAGGGCTCGTCGTCGGCCATCAGCGAGGAGTCGTAGGCGAAGCCGAGTTCGAGGATGGTGGCGAGTGTGGACTCGGAGAAGTCCCAGGACGGGGTGCGGATGCCGACGGGCCGCGCTCCGGTGAGTTCGGTCAGGGCGTCGAGCGCGCGGCCGATCAGCTCCCGCTCGTCCTCCCGGCCGAGCAGGGTGTTGCGCTCGTGGATCCAGCCGTGGACGGCCAGCTCGTGCCCGTCGCGGGTGTAGGCGCGGGCCTCCTCGGGGTGCAGCAGCGCGGAGACGGCGGGCATGAAGAAGGTCGCCGGGACGCCGTAGCGGGCGAGCAGCTCCAGGATGCGCGGGGCGCCGACCCGGGCGCCGTACTCGCCCTGGGCGAGCCGGCCGGGGCTGGTCTCGCCGTCGCGCAGCGGGATCGTCTCGTGGTCGGGGTCGAAGGACAGCGCGACGGCGGCCCGGGCGCCGTCGCGCTGTCCTTCGAC
>NZ_QQNA01000425.1 GCF_003346515.1 Streptomyces corynorhini | reverse complement strand
TCCTGACACTTGCGCCCGCCGGTGCGCGTACGCCCCCCTCACCCCACGGCCCGGCGGGCGGCCCGTGCCCCGTCACGCCGAGGTGTACGTCCACTCCCCCGCCAGCAGCGTCCCGTGCACCGGCATGCGGCGCAGCGTGTCCGGGTCCGCCGTGTGCGGGTCGGTGTCCACGACGGCCAGGTCGGCCCGGTCGCCGACCCGTACCGCGTGGCGGCCCCGGGCTGCCGCGCCCAGGGCGTAGTCGAGCGGGAGGCGGTGTTCCGGGTGCCAGGCGGGGCGGTCGTCGGCGGTGCGGGTGACCGCGTCGGCGATGGCGATCCAGGGGTCGAGGGGGGCGACGGGGGCGTCGGAGCCGAGTTCCAGGGTGGCGCCCGCGGCGCGCAGGGCGCCGTAGGGGAAGGCGCGGTGGGTACGGCCCGCCCAGTGCCGGTCGGCGATGTCGCGGTCGTCGACGGCGTGGCTGGGCTGGACGCTCGCGATGACGCCGAGCGCGGCGAAGCGCGGCTCGTCCTCGGCGGTGACGAGCTGGGCGTGTTCGATACGGCCCCGGCAGCGGACCGCCTCGAAGGCGTCGAGGGCCATCTGGTTGGCGCGGTCGCCGATCGCGTGGACGGCGCAGTCGATCCCGTGCGCGGCGGCCCGGCGCATGAGGGTGACGAGTGCGTCCGGGGTGTACTGGGCCAGGCCGTGTGCCTCGGCGTGCCCGGCCGGCATGCCCGGGTACGGGTCGTGGCACAGGGCGGTACGGGTGTTGAGCGAGCCGTCGGTGAGCAGCTTCAGCGGCCCCATCTCCAGCAGCCCGCCGCCCGGTACGCCGAGGGCGTCGCCCGTGCGCAGCCCCCGGGCGATCGCCGCCTCCAGGTGCACGGGCCAGACGGAGGCCGCCACCCGGACCGGGACGGGGCCCGCGCTCATCCGGCGGGTCCAGTCGGCGAGGTTGTCCGCGTACTCGAAGTCGAGGAATCCGGTGATGCCGCGCTCGGCGGCGGCGGCGCACGCCTCGGCGATCCAGCCGTCCATGGTCGCGGTGGGCACGGCGGGGAGCTGGGCGATGGCCTCCATGCAGGCGTGCTCGCGCAGCAGCCCGGTCGGGTGGTCGCCGAGGCCGAGGAGCGCGAGTCCTGCCGAGTTGATCCAGCAGCAGTGCAGGTCGGCGCTGATCAGGACGGTGGGGTGGTCGGGGACGTGTGCGTCGAGGAGGTCCTTGTGCGGTGCGTCGGGCCACAGGCCGTCGCGGAATCCGTAGCCGAGCAGCGGCCCGGCGGGCACCGGGCCCGAGGCCAGGCGTGCGCGTACCGTCTCCGCCGCCTGGCGTGCCGACGCCGTACCGGCCAGGTCGAGGCGCTGGCGCGCGGCGGCCCACTGGGCGATGTGCACGTGGGCGTCCCACAGGCCGGGCAGCAGGACGCGGCCGTCCAGATCGGCCTCGCGCCCGCCGGGGGTGCGGGGGGCCTCGCCGCCGGGGTGGACCTCGGTGACGAGGCCGTTCTCGATCCGTACGTCGCTCAGCGGCCCGCCCGCGCCCAGGTGTACGCGGCGCAGGGTGAGCGCCGGGGTGTGCTGGGGAGTGGTCACTGCTGCCTCCTGGAGTCCCGCATGGCGCGGGCGAGTTGGGGGTGGGCGTAGGGCTGGTCGGCGGTGAGGGCGGCGACGACGCGGTGGACGACCTCGTCGCTCTCGTCCTGGCTGAGCTTGGCCTTGGCCGTCACCCGGGCCGCGGTGAGGGTGAAGCCGGTGACGGCGGCGGCGATGCGGTGGGCGTAGGCGTCGACCCGCTCCAGGCGCCAGGGTTCGGGGAAGCGGCCCTCGAAGTGGTCGACGGTGTCGGTGAGTACACCGTAGGTGTGCTCGGGGCCGAGGACCACGGGGCGGCCGTGCACGTGGGCGACGACGAAGTTCCAGGTGGGGACGTGCGGGGTCGCCTCGTACCAGACCGGGGAGAGGTAGCCGTGCGGTCCCTGGAAGACCAGCACGACGTCGTGCGCGCCGAGTTGGTGCTCCTCGGCGTCGGTGCGGGCGAGATGGCCGGTCAGCACGAGGGCGTCGCCGGGGCCGCCGTCGGCCACCAGGACCGGCAGGTGCGAGACGGTCATGCCCCGGTCGGGGACGTGGCTGATCAGGGTCGCCCAGGCGTGGGTCCTGATGAGGTCGCGGATCCGCTCGGGGTCCGTGACGGCGAAGATGTCCTGGCGCAGCAACGCGGCCTCCGGAGGTCAGTGGGCGGCGGATTCGGGGAAGTGGCAGGCCGCGAGCGGCCCGCCGGGCGCGGATGCGGTGAGCACCGGCCGGGTCCCCGTACAGATCTCCGCGCTCTTCCAGCAGCGGGTGTGGAACGGGCAGCCGGGCGGCGGGGCGCTGGGGCTCGGCGGGTCGCCTTCGAGGACGATCCGGCCGCCTCTGCCCCGGTGGCGCGGGTCGGGGTCGGGGACGGCGGACAGCAGGGCGCGGGTGTACGGGTGGGACGGGCGGTGGTAGACGGCGTCGCGCGCGCCGTGCTCGACGATGCGGCCGAGGTACATGACGGCGATCTCGTCGGCGACGTGCCGGACGACGGCCAGGTCGTGGGCGATGAAGAGGTAGCTGAGCCCGAACTCCTTCTGGAGGTCCTTGAGGAGGTTGACGACCTGGGCCTGTACGGAGACGTCCAGGGCGGAGACGGGTTCGTCGCAGACCAGGACGCGGGGGCGCAGCGCGAGCGCGCGGGCGATGCCGATGCGCTGGCGCTGGCCGCCGGAGAACTGGTGGGGGTGGCGGTGGGCGTGGGACGGGTCGAGGCCGACCATCTCCAGCAGTTCCCTGGCGCGGGCCGGGCGCTCGCGCCGGGGCACCAGGTCGCGGTGGATCTCCAGGGGTTCGCGGACGATCTCCTCGGCCGTCATCCGGGGGTCGAGGGACGCGTACGGGTCCTGCATGATCATCTGGATGTCGCGTCTGCGGTGGCGGCGTTCGCCGCGCGGCAGTCGCAGCAGTTCGCGGCCCTCGATCCGTACGGTTCCGGCGGTCGGCCGGTCGAGGGCCATCAGCAGCCGGACGAGGGTGGACTTGCCGCAGCCCGACTCGCCGACCAGGCCGAGGGTGGTGCCGGGCGCGAGGGTGAGGTCGACGCCGTCGACGGCCTTGACGGGGGCGCGGCGGCGTCCGCCGGGGCCGCCCGGGTAGTGCTTGACGAGCCCTTCGGCCGCCAGCAGCGGGGGCTTCGCGGCCGAAGGGCTCGTCAAGC
>NZ_QQNA01000424.1 GCF_003346515.1 Streptomyces corynorhini | reverse complement strand
CTGCGCCCCAGCGTGCTCATCGCCGACGAACCCACCACCGCCCTCGACGTCACCGTGCAGGCACAGATCATGGAACTCCTCGCGGAGCTGCGCGAGGAGACCCGCTCCGCCCTCCTGCTGATCACCCATGACCTCGGCCTCGCCGCCGGCACCGCCGACCGCGTCGCGATCATGTACGCGGGCCGGATCGTCGAGCGGGCACCGGTCGAGGAGCTGTACGCGCACCCCGCGCACCCCTACACCCGGGGCCTGCTCGACGCCGTACCCCGGCTCGACGATCCGGCCCGCGTACATGATCGCGACGCGGTCGGCGGTGCCGGCGGCGAGGCCGAGGTCATGGGTGATCAGCAGGAGGGCGGAGCGGGTCTCCTCGCGCAGCTCCGCGAGGAGTTCCATGATCTGTGCCTGCACGGTGACGTCGAGGGCGGTGGTGGGTTCGTCGGCGATGAGCACGCTGGGGCGCAGCGCCACCGCCATGGCGATCATGACGCGCTGGCGCATCCCGCCGGAGAAGCGGTGCGGGTGGTCGCGGTAGCGGCGGGCCGGGTCGGGGATGCGGACGCGGGCCATCAGGTCGATGGCCCGCGCGCGGGCCTCGCGGCGGCCGATGTCCTCGTGCGCTCTGAGGGTCTCGGCGATCTGGTGGCCCACGGTGAGGCTGGGGTTGAGGGCGGACAGGGCGTCCTGGAAGACCATGGCGAGGTGTCTGCCGCGCAGGGCGCGCAGCGCCGCGGGCCCCAGGGTGAGCAGCTCCGTGCCCCGGTGCAGGACCCGGCCGCCGACGCGGGCGGTGGCGGCCGGGAGCAGGCCCATGACGGCCATGGCGGTGAGGCTCTTGCCGGACCCGGACTCGCCGATGAGCGCGAGGGTCTCCTCTTCGTGGAGGGTGAACGAGACGCCGTCGACGACGCGTTGGGTGGCGCCGTGCGGCAGCAGGTCGACGGTGAGGTCCGCGACCTCCAGCAGGGGGCGGCGGGCGGGCGGTTCTGTCGGGTGGTCGGTCACCGGATCACCGGGTCCTCGGGTCGAGGGCGTCGCGCACCGTGTCCCCGAAGGCGATCAGGGAGAAGACGGTGAAGGACAGGAACAGCCCTGGGAAGATCAGCAGATGGGGGTGGGTCTGGAAGGTGTTCTGGGCGCTCGCCAGCTGCAGGCCCCAGGAGATCGAGGGGGACTGCAGGCCGACGCCGAGGAAGGTCAGCGCGGCCTCGGCGACGACGACGCCGCCGACGGTGATGGAGGCGAGGACGAGGACGGGCGTGAGGATGTTGGGCAGCACATGCCGCCGCACGATGTGCCACTCACTGCCGCCGAGGCTGCGGGCCATGACGACGTAGTCGGCCTCGCGGGCGGAGCGCACCGAGGCGCGCACGACCCGGGTCATGGCGGGCCAGCCGAAGAGGGCGAGGACGGCGGCGACGGTGAACACGTCGCGGCTGGTGACCGTGTTGAGGACGACGACGGCGCCGAGCAGGAACGGGAAGCCGAGGAAGATGTCGGTGACGCGGGCGATGACGCTGTCCACGACCCGTCCCGCCATCCCGGCGAGCGTGCCGAGCACCAGCGCGACGAGGAGTCCGCTGCCGGTGGCGAGCAGTCCGACGCCGAGCGAGGCCCCGGCGCCGTGCACGACGTTGGCGTACAGGTCGCAGCCCTGGGTGTCGAAGCCGAAGGGGTGGCCGGGCGCGGGCCCCCGGGCGCTGTCGCCGAGGTCGCAGACGCGGGGGTCGCCGTGGCCGAACCAGCCCGCGAAGAGCCCGGGGGCGACGGCGAGGACGAGCAGCAGCAGGACGCAGCCGCCGGTGACCAGGAACAGCGGGCGGCGGCGCAGCTCGCGCCCTACGGTGCCGGGCGCGCCCGCGGGCGCCGACGCGGCGGCGGACGTGGGCGCGGCGGCGGACGTGGGCGCGGCGGCGGACGTGGCCGTGGCGGCGGACGTGGCCGTGGCGCCGGACGTGGGCGTGGCGCCGGACGTGGGTGTGCCGGCGGTGGCCGGGGCCTGCGCTCGCGCGGTCCTCGTCGCGTCGGTCTCTGGCTCAGTCACGGCGGATCCTCGGGTCCAGAAGGCTGTTGAGCAGGTCGACCAGGACGCTCGCGACGAGGAAGACCAGGATCAGCGCGGTGGAGACGCCGACCACGGTGGGTCCCGCGTGGCCGCGGATGGCCTGGAAGAGCAGCTGGCCGATGCCCGGGAGGTTGAAGATCCCCTCCACGATCACGGTGCCGCCGAGCAGATATCCGAGGTCGATGGCGAGACAGGTGACGGCGGGGACGAGCGAGTTGCGCAGGACGTGCACGACGACCGTCCTGCGTCTGCTGAGTCCCTTGGCGACGGCGGTGCGTACGTAGTCGGCGCGGAGGTTCTCGATGACGTCGGCGCGTACCAGCCGGGAGATCGAGGCGACCCCGAAGGCGGCGACGACGAGGGCGGGCAGCACATAGCTCGACGGCCAGCCCGCCGTGTCGCCCGCCACCGGGAACCATCCCAGCCGGACGCCGAGGACGACCTGCGCGGTGTAGCCGAGGACGAAGACGGGGACGGAGACGGCGCCGATGGTGAAGGCGAGTACGGCGCGGTCCGTCCAGGTGTTCCTGCGCAGCGCGGCGAGGACGCCGAGGCCGATGCCCGCGACGGCCTCGATCACCCAGGCGGTCAGCGCGAGCCGGACGGTGACCGGCCAGCGGTCGGCCAGCTGGCCGCCGACCGACCGCCCGCTGAAGTCCGTACCGAGGTCGCCCCTGACCAGTCCGGCCAGGTAGTGGCCGTACTGGGTGAGGAGCGGCTCGTCGAGGTGGTACTGCTCGCGCACCGCCTGGACGACGCTCGGGGCGAGCGGCCGGTCGCCCGCGAGCGCGGCCACGGGGTCGCCGGGCAGGGCGTACACCATGGCGTAGATGAGGAAGGTGACGCCGAAGAAGACGATCAGGGCCTCGGCGAGCCGCCGTATCAGGTACGGGGTCACCGGGGTTCCTCGGTGGGCGCGGGGCGGCGGGTGCGGGCGTGGTCGGCCGCCGCCAGCAGGACGGCGTACTGGATTCCGGCGAGGGCCGGGATCGGGATGGGGTCGCCGGTCGCCGGCTCCGCCTCGTCCTGCCACGCGGTGTAGGTGGCGAGGAGTTCGCGGTGGGCGGCGCGGACGGTCGGGGTGGCGGTGCCCGCGGCGAGTTCGGCGTCGAGGGCGCGCAGCAGCATGCCGCCGAAGCGGATGCGGAAGCTGTGCACGGACGCCTGGCAGCCGTAGCGTTCGGCGACGGTGGCGGGCCGGTTCTCCAGCCCGTCGGCCCGCGCCGTCTCCAGGTCGGCGACCTTGGTGAGGGAGGGCACGAAGTCCTTGACGGCGCGCAGGAACGGGGTGGGTACGGCGAGATGCGGGGCGGCGGCGTCGAGGACGGCGCCCAGGAACTCACCGGCCTCGCGCAGCCCTTCGGCGCGGCGGCGCACGAGGTCGGCGTACCCCTCGGTGGTGAGGGTGTCGTCGTCGGCCTCGGGGTGGGACCAGTGCGGGACCTCGGTGACGAAGTAGAAGGTGCCGTACTTCTCGGCGTAGGCGGCGCTGGAGGCGCCGCCGATCTCGTTCGCCGGGTCGGCGCCGAGGCTTTCGAGGTAGTCGTAGGCGTCGCGCATGTCGATGGCGCCGAAGACGGCGGGCGCGTAGCGGGGGGTGTGCGGCGCCTCGGGTTCGCCGGTGGACAGCGGGATGGAGAGGGCGGCGGGGACGGCGGCGAGCAGGTCGTACAGCTCGGGGGCGGGGCGGTTGATGTAGTAGTAGACGCCGCCCGCCTCGCTGTTGTGCAGGGTGGTCAGGAAGCGCGGCCGGGTGGCGTCGATCAGCCGCATCAGCGCGAGGGTCTCGGGCAGGACGCTGTCGAAGTAGGCGTCCTTGTAGGCGAACGGGAAGGTCCACTCGACCTGTTCGCGGCCCGCCGGACGGTAGAAGTGGCGTCCGTAGAGCCGCTTGTCGGTGGGGTGGGCGTACCAGCCCTCGTTGAGCCGGGCGCCGTCCGGGTCGACGCAGGGCACGATGTGCCAGGCGCCGCCGAAGTGGGTGCGCAGGGCGTCGTCCTCGCACAGGGTGGTGGCGAGGTGCAGGGCGGTGACGGCGCCGACGGGCTCGTTGGGGTGGACCCCGCCGACGACGACGTAGTCGGGGCGGTCGGCGGAGCCGTCCGCGCCGTCCCGCAGACCGTCCCGCGCGCCGTCCCGCGCGCTGTCGGCCGGGGTGTCGCGCACGGTGAAGCAGTACAGGGGCTCGCCGAGGGTGGAGGTGCCGATCCGCTCCTCGGTGACCAGCGCGGGGTGGCGGTCGGCCAGGGCGCGGAAGGAGGCCAGCAGGTCGTCCACGCCCGGGTAGACGGAGGTCGGCGGGACGGTCGTGGCGCGCCGTACCCAGCTCTCGGGGACGGGGGAGGACGGGGTG
>NZ_QQNA01000423.1 GCF_003346515.1 Streptomyces corynorhini | reverse complement strand
CGAGCGGCCCCGGGGCCGCTCGTTCATCCGAGCGCCCCGGCGAGCAGGCCCGCGGCCACCTCCGCCCCGTCGGTACGGACCCGGCTGCCCAGCGCCCGCGCCCGTGCCCTGGTCCCGGGTGCCAGGGCCGTCTTGAGCGCGATGTCCAGGGAATCGGCGGTCGGCGGCGGACCGTCGAGCGCCGCGCCGATGCCCAGGTCCGCGACCCGGCCCGCCCAGTACGGGTTGTCCGACAGTTGGAGCGGGATCACCAGCTGTGGCGTGCCCGCACGGGCGGCCGTCGACGTCGTACCCGCGCCGCCGTGGTGCACCACGGCGGCCAACTCGCCGAACAGGCGCTGGTGGTTGGCCTCGCCGACGGCGAAGCAGTCGTCCCGGTCGTCGGTCAGGTCCAGGTCCGCCCAGCCCCGGGAGACGAGCACACGGTGCCCCTGGGCCCGGATCGCCTCGACGGTCATACGGCCGATGTCCTGCGCCGGGCGCATGCTGCCGAAGCCCACGTAGACCGGCGGCGTGCCCGCGTCCAGGAACGCCACCAGGTCGGCCGGGAGCGGGCGTTCGTCCGGCAGGCTCCACGCGCCTGTCTGTACGACGTCGAGGCCCGGGGTCTCCCGCCAGCCTCCCAGGACCGGGTCCGCCGCCAGCCACGGCCGGTCGGTGAGGACATGGTCGCGTACGTTGTCCACGGGGGGCAGCCCGATCGCCGCCCGGTGGCCGTTGAGCGCCTCGGCGAACTGCGCGTTCACGTTGCGGGCGTCCAGCTCCCACCGTGCCGCGTGGTCGTCCACCTCCGGCTCCGGCCAGCCCGGCCGCGGTGGCGGTGCGTGGTGCGGCGACGGCAGGTGGACCGCCGCGTAACTCACGTACACGTAGCGGACGCCCGCGGCCTCGGCCGCGGACCGCGCGGCCACCTGCGCCAGCCCGGCCGCCACCAGCGCGTCACACCCGTCGAGCGCCGCGGGGAAGACGTCGAACTGCGTCTCCAGCATCTCGGCCCGGTACCGGGACAGCTCCGCGGCCGACGGCAGAGCCGACCCGCGCATCATCTCCCGTACCGGTGGCCCGACCGGCACCAGTCGCACCCCGATACCCGCGAGCCGCCCGGCGAACTCCTCGTCCGGCGGGGCGCACATCCGCACCTCCACACCGCGCGCCCGTAGCCGCACCGCGAGCGCCACCAGCGGTTCGACATCGCCGCGCGTCCCGTAGGTAGACAACAACACCCGCATTCCGTGTCCTCTTTCGTTGGGGGCCGCCGGCCGTGGTGACGCTACACGTCCGACGGCGCCCGGCCGGGCCCGGGAGGCGGCGGGTCCCGGCTTTCCGATGGGTCAACTCGGCCATTCCGGAACAAACTTGGGCCGCCTAGAACGGGGGCGGGCGGCCGGCGGGCCCTCGCCCACGAGCGCCCTCAGTGACTACGGTGAGCGCCAGCGTGCCGTGGGGCCGAACGGTGCGGCGTCGGCCCTCCCGGCCGCCCGCGCCCGGCGAGGTACGCGAGGTACCCGAGGTTCCCGTCGTCGACACCACCGGAGAGCTGCTCGATGCACAGTTCGTCCCTGCCCGTCCCTGATGTTTCGGTCATCCTGCCCTGCGCCGGATTCGGAACGCGTTTTGGGGCGCCCTACCCGAAGGAGCTGCACTGTCTGGCTCCGGGGGTCACCGTGCTGGACCGCAGCCTGGAGGCCGTTGTCGAACTGACCAAGAGCGGACTCCATGTGCGCCTGGTCGTCGTGTTCGGGGCCCACAAGCTGGAGACGGTGGCGCATCTCGCCCGCTACGCCCAGACGTTCCACATGGTCTTCGTCTATCAGGACGAGTCGTTCGGACCGGGTCTCGACGGGGCGATCCGGTCCGCTCTGCCGCTGACGCGGGGGCCGGTGGCGCTGGTCCTGCCCGACATCGTGGTGACCGGCCCCGACACGGCCGGCCGGCTCCTCGCCGCGCTGCGGCGGACGGAGACGACGGGATGGAGCGTGGTGGCGGCCGAGGAGCGGGACCCGGACATACTGCGGCAGATGGGCGCGCTGGCGCTGGCCGAGTCGGACGGCGT
The DNA here is from genome assembly GCF_003346515.1 of Streptomyces corynorhini. Classification (GTDB taxonomy): domain Bacteria; phylum Actinomycetota; class Actinomycetes; order Streptomycetales; family Streptomycetaceae; genus Streptomyces; species Streptomyces corynorhini. The sequence continues at coordinate 260 of NZ_QQNA01000423.1, read as the reverse complement.
CGTGACCGTGCGGGAGGCCGCCGACAAACCGGCGGACCCGTCGGGCTTCAACGCGTTCTGGGGCATGGTGGCGGTCACCGAGGAGGAGGCGCACAGACTGCCCGACGTCGTGGCGAGGGGAACGGCGGGCCCGCTGACGGGCGCGGCAGCCCTCATGGTGGAGGGCATAGTCAACTACAACACCCCGGCGGGCTGACCTCCCCGCGCGCCCGGTCCCGCACTCCCCCGCACCCCCGGTCCCGCGCCCTCAGGTCCCGCAC
>NZ_QQNA01000422.1 GCF_003346515.1 Streptomyces corynorhini | reverse complement strand
GTGGGGCCCCTCGCTTCCGCGAGGGGCCCCACTCCGTCGGTGCGCCGCCAGGGACTCGAACCCCGGACCCGCTGATTAAGAGTCAGCTGCTCTAACCAACTGAGCTAGCGGCGCCTGCTGACTCGAAAATAATACCCGCCGCCAGGGGGTGCTCCGAACCAGCCGGCATGATCCAAACGAGAGGCCCTAGATCGTCAGCGCCAGCGACATCGGGGCCGCCCCGCGGTTCAGCGTCTCGGCCGCCCCGCGCAGGCGGTGCATCTGTTCCAGCGGGAGGGAGAGCGCCAGACAGCCGACGGTCGAGCCCGCCGTCAGCGGGACCGCCGCGCAGATCGTGCCGAGCGCGTACTCCTGGAGGTCGAGTACGGGCATGGCCGGTGGCTGGCTGTCGAGGCGGGACAGGAGCAGCCGCTCACTCGTGATCGTCCGCGAGGTGAACCGGGCGATCCGGTGCCGGGCCAGATGCTCCTTGCGGCCGTCGTGGTCCAGCTGGCCGAGCAGGCACTTGCCGATCGCGCTGGCGTGGCCGGTCGCGCGGAAGTCCACGTACTCGTTGACCGCCGGGGTGAGCGGGCCGTCCGCGACCTCGGTGATCCGGATCTCGCCGTTGACGTAGCGGCCGACGTAGACCGCCGCGCCCAGCGCGTCGCGCAGCTCGCCGAGGCGGTCCTGGAGCCGGTCGGCCGGCGCCCGGCTCCGGTCGGCGCCCGAGCCGAGCAGCGCCAGGGAGTCCCCGATCACATAGGCGCCGTCCGGGATCCGCTCCAGATATCCCTCGCGCCGCAACATCGAGAGCAGCGGGGCGAGGTGTCCGGCCGGCAGTCCGCTCTCCCGGGCTATCCGGGTCTCGGTCACGCCGCCGCCGTACTTGGAAACGGTCTCCAGGACACGCAGCACATAGCGCACCGAGTGGAAGGGCGCGGTCGGTTCCGGCTTCAGCACCACGGTTCCCCCTAGCAGGTTGTGACCGCAAGCTCACGTCCACGATAACCGCCAAGAGTGCGCCACGGGTGCCCTGTTGACCGTCGGACCGGAGTGCGGCCCAGGCCGCTGTACTGGGCCGCACCACTCTGGCATATGCCAGAGGAATAATTGCTTCAACAGAATGTGAGGTCAGGGCGGTACGGACGGGCTCAGAGCACCGCGCTGAGAAACTCACGAGTACGTTCGTGCTCCGGGTCCGTGAAGATTTTCTCGGGCGGGCCGGACTCGATGACCTTGCCGGAGTCGAACATCATCACGTCGTCCGAGATGTCCCGGGCGAAGTTCATCTCGTGGGTGACGCAGAGCATGGTGATGTCGGTGGTGTGGGCGATGTCCCGCAGCACGTCCAGCACCCCGGCCACCAGCTCGGGGTCGAGCGCCGAGGTGACCTCGTCCAGCAGCAGGATCCGCGGCCGCATCGCCAGCGCGCGGGCGATCGCCACCCGCTGCTGCTGGCCGCCCGAGAGCTGGGTGGGCTTGGCCGCGCAGCGGTCGCCGAGGCCGACCAGGTCGAGCAGTTCGCGACCGCGCTCCTCGGCCTCGTCCTTGCTCATGCCCAGGACCCGTACCGGGGCCTCGGTGACATTGCGCAGGACGTTCATGTTCGGGAAGAGGTTGAACTGCTGG
>NZ_QQNA01000421.1 GCF_003346515.1 Streptomyces corynorhini | reverse complement strand
ACTCCCCGGTGCGCGCGTAGCGCTCCTCCTTGGAGAGGAAGTCGCCGTACGCGCGCTGCTCGTGGCTCTCGCCGCCCGTCACCACGTTGAGCAGCAGTCGGCCGGGGGCGTACCGCTGGAAGGTCGCGGCCATCTGGGCGGCGAGCGTCGGCGCCACGAAACCGGGCCGGAAGGCGACCAGGAACTTCAGCCGCTCCGTCTCGCGCGCCAGCATCGCGGTGGTCAGCCAGGCGTCCTCGCACCAGGCGCCGGTGGGCGTGAGCACGCCCTCGAAGCCGAGCTGTTCGGCCGCGCGGGCGATCTGGGTCAGATAGCCGAGGTCGGCGGGGCGGCGGCCCCCGGCCGCGCCCGGCACGCCGGTGGCCACGCCGTGGCCGCCGCCGACGACATGGCGGCTGTCGCCATAGGTGGGCAGGAACCAGTGGAAGGTGAGGCTCATGAACGTCTCCATCGGGCGTGGGGAACGGCGGTGGCAGGAAGCGCGAAGGTGGTACGTGCTCTGTGCGTGTGGGTGCGTGTGGGTGCGTGTGGGTGCGTGTGCGTGCTCGCTTGCGTGCGTGCTTGCGTGCGTGAAGGGGGGAGAGGAGGGGGGCGCGCTAGAGCAGGCCGTGGCGCGGCGGCCGCGCCCCGGTCAGTACGTACCGGCCGATGTGCTGCACCTTCCAGCGCACCGGGTCGTGCAGGGTGTGGGTGCGCGCGTCGCGCCAGAACCGGTGCAGGTTGAGCCCGTCCTGGGCCGCCCGCGTCCCCGCCACCTCGAACAGCGCGCTGCCCGTGTCGACCGCCGTCCCGGCCGCGTGGGCCTTCGCCGCCGCCACGGCGATCGACGCCTCGGCGGCCGTCTCGTCCGTCAGCTCGGCGCGGGCCGCGTCCACGGCGTCGGCCGCGGCGGCGAGCAGCGCCGCCGATGCCCGTACGCCCAGGGCGAGTTCGCCGAAGCGCTGGACGAGCAGCGGGTCCTCGGCCGCCGTACCGTAGCCCTCGCCGACCGCCTCGAACCACGGGCGGCTGCGGGTACGGACGAACGCGGCGGCCTCCTCCAGCGCCCCCGCGGCTATCCCCGCGTCGATGGCCGCGTGCAGCAACTGCGCCACAGCGCCGTGCAGTTGCGGCCCCTCGAAGGTCAGATGGTGCGGTACGACCCGGTCGGCGGCCACCGCCACCTCCGCGAGGCGCACCGTCCCGCTGGCCGTCGTGCGCTGCCCCATGCCGTCCCAGTCGTCCACGACGCTCACCCCGGGGGCGTCGCTCCGTACGTACGCGACATGGAGCGGACCGTCCTGCGCGGCACCCCGCGCGGCACCCCGCGCGGTCCGCTCCCCCGCGCCCACGCGCGCCAGCACCGGGATCCAGTCGGCGAACAGCGCGCCCGTCGCGTAGTGCTTCTCGCCGGTCAGCAGGTACGCGCCATCCGCTCCCGGGAGCAGCCGGGTCCGGATGTCCTGGACGTGCGCGGTGCCCTTCTCCGACTGCGCGTTGCCGAACCGCCGCCCCGCCAGCACCTCCCCGAGGAAGAACTTCCGCTGTTCCTCGGTGCCTTGACGCAGCAGCACGTTCACATAGACGAAGTGGCTCTGCGGGATCTGCGCCAGGCTCGGATCCGCCGCCGCCAGCAGCCGGAAGATCTCCGCGAGCGTACGGGCGGACACCTCGGCGCCGCCGTACGCGCGCGGCACGGAGACCGCGAGCAGCCCGGAGGCCGAGAGCCGGTCGACCTCGGCGCGCGGCAGCGCCCGCTCCGCGTCCCGCGCCGCCGCTCCGGCCCGGAACTCCCCGGCCAGCGCGGCGGCGACGGCGAGCGCCTCGGCGTCGTCACCGAGGGCGAGGACCTCGGCGCCGAGAGCGCGCAGCCAGGGCGCGATCATCGGTCCCAGGGCGTCGCGGATCAGCCCGTCGTGCGGCAGTCCCCCGGTCAGCAGCTCATCGCCGAGGACG
>NZ_QQNA01000420.1 GCF_003346515.1 Streptomyces corynorhini | reverse complement strand
CGGCCCGGCGTCGGCGCGTCCGGCGGTCAGCCGTTCGCCACCTCGGAGCGGTCGCCGCCCCACAGCGTGTGGAACGAGCCCTCGCGGTCGGTGCGCCGGTAGGTGTGCGCCCCGAAGAAGTCACGCTGACCCTGGGTCAGCGCGGCGGGCAGCCGCTCGGCGCGCAGCGCGTCGTAGTACGAGAGCGCCGCCGCGAAGCCCGGCGTCGGCACGCCCTGGTGGACGGCGGAGGCGACGACCGCGCGCCAGTCCTCCTGCGCCGCGCCGATCTCCTCGGCGAACTGCTTGTCGGAGAGCAGGCTCGGCAGGTCGGGCCGCGCGTCGTACGCCTCGCGGATGCGGTCGAGGAACGCGGCGCGGATGATGCAGCCCGCCCGCCAGATCGCGGCCACCGAACCCAGGTCGATGTCCCAGCCGTACTCCTCGCTGCCCGCCTGGATCTGGTGGAAGCCCTGGGTGTACGACACGATCTTCGACGCGTACAGCGCCTGCTCGACCTGGTCCGCGAAGCGCGCCGCGTCGGCCTCGGGCAGCGGCGTGGCCGTCGGGCCCGGCAGCGACGCCGACGCCTCGCGCAGCGCGCCGTGCCCGGACAGCGAGCGGGCGAAGACCGCCTCGGCGATGCCGGAGACCGGAACGCCGAGGTCCAGGGCGATCTGCACGGTCCAGCGGCCGGTGCCCTTCTGCTCCGCCTGGTCGACCACGACATCGACGAACGGCTTGCCGGTGGCCTCATCCGTATGGGCCAGCACCTCGGCCGTGATCTCGATCAGATACGAGTCGAGCCGTCCGGTGTTCCAGGTCCTGAAGGTCTCGGCGATCTTCGCGGGGGAGTAGCCGGCCACCGACCGCAGCAGGTGGTACGCCTCGGCGATCAGCTGCATGTCGGCGTACTCGATGCCGTTGTGCACCATCTTCACGAAGTGCCCCGCGCCGTCCGGGCCGATGTGCGTGGAGCACGGGGCGCCGTCCTTCGCCTTGCCGGCGATCCTCTCCAGCAGCGGGCCGAGCGAGGCGTACGACTCGGTCGAGCCGCCCGGCATGATGCTCGGGCCGTGCAGCGCGCCCTCCTCGCCGCCGGAGATGCCCACGCCCACGAAGTGGATGCCCCGCTCGCGCAGCTCCTTCTCGCGGCGGCGGGTGTCGGCGAAGTGCGCGTTGCCGCCGTCGATGATGACGTCGCCCTCTTCGAGCAGCGGGGCGAACTCCTCGATGACGGCGTCGGTCGGGTCACCGGCCTTCACCATGATGACCAGGCGGCGGGGCCGCTCCAGCGCCGCCACGAACTCCTCGGCCGACTCGGCGGCCACGAACGTGCCCTCGCCGCCGAACTCGTCCACCAGGGCGCGCGTCTTCGACGCGGTGCGGTTGTGCAGGGCGACGGTGAAGCCGTTGCGGGCGAAGTTCCTGGCGAGGTTGCGGCCCATTACCGCGAGCCCGGTGACGCCGATCTGGGCAGTACCACTCATGCGTGTGCTCCTGGATGTCCGTTGGATGTCGTGCTGGTCGCTGTGCCGCGCTCCGCCGAGGGATACGTACTGCTGAACACGGCCGTTCACTCATCGTCAAGCGCCCCGGGACCTCGCGCATTCCGGGACGGCCGACGGGCCCCGGCTCGGGACCGTTCACAGAGTATTGACATGTTCTCAGCGGCGGCGTAACACTGACACCGCTCGGAGAGCGCTCTCCCGCTGCAACTCCGGTGATTCCGGCGCGGATTGCCGCACCGGCCGCACGGTCCAGCACGGTCCAGATCCACTTGTCCCCCCACCGCGCGCCCCGACGCGCGCGGCTGAAGCGGCACGGAGGTCCGCATGGCCGAGAGATTCCGCAGTACCGCCCTGATGTCCACGCTGCTCGTCGCCACCGCCCTGGCCCTGGTGGCCCTCGGGCTCACCGCGATCCCGCGCGACGCCGCCGCCGGGGCCGCCACGGCCCCGGCGGCGGGGACGGCGGCCCACATGGGGCACGCGATGGCGAACTCCGCCCTCATGCCGTCCGCGGAGGACGCCGACGGCGACGGCTACATCCCGGCGAACCCGCCGGTCACGGGCGTGCAGCCGTCCGCCGAGATCCCGCCGCACCGCTACTTCCACGAGTTCCAGGCGAACTGCGCGGTCACCCACACCCGTCCCGACGACCCGATCGTCTTCCCCGGGCAGTCCGGCGCCTCGCACGACCACACCTTCATGGGCAACAACACGACCGACGCCCACTCGACCACGGCCTCGCTGGACGCGGGCGGCACGGCGTGCAAGGCGCCCGGTGACAGGTCCGCCTACTGGATGCCGACCCTCTACAAGGGGAACACCGAGGTCCGTCCGGTGGGCCCGCAGACCATCTACTACAAGTCGGGGGTCACCGACTACCGCTCGGTCCGCCCCTTCCCCAAGGGGCTGCGCTTCGTCGTCGGCAGCCCGACGCAGTCGGCCGCCGAATTCCGCGGCCACCGGGGGTGGGTGGAAGGCTGGGAGTGCGGTAACCAGTACAACAACACCGAATTCCCGGCGAACTGCCCGACAGCTCAGGACGTCCAGCTCAACCTGCGCTTCCAGGCGCCCAGTTGCTGGGACGGAAAGTACCTGGACACCCCGAACCACCAGAGCCACATGGCCTACCCGACCGCGCAGGGCGCCAACCAGGACGTCTGCCCCGCCTCGCACCCGGTGGCGCTCCCGATGATCGAGTTCAAGATGGCCTGGCCCGTCAACGGCGACATGTCGCAGGTCAGACTCTCCAGCGGCACCGGACACTCGTTCCACTACGACTTCTTCAACGCCTGGGACGACGCCACCCTGAAGGCGCTGGTCCAGCACTGCGTCGTCGAGGGTCTCCAGTGCGACGCCCGGGGCTACGACCAGGAGCACTCGGAGGCCGGAGCCGCCCTGGACGCCGACTACGAACTGCCCTGATCCCTCCACCCCTCCCCCCCCCACCGCGCTCTCCCGCACGGGTGTGACCGCACCCGGTGGGAGAGCGCTCTCCCA
>NZ_QQNA01000042.1 GCF_003346515.1 Streptomyces corynorhini | reverse complement strand
AGCCCCGGCATGTCCTGGAGCTTCTCGGCCGCGCCGAACAGCTCCAGGACATGCCGGGGCTGTGTGGTGGCGAGCATCGCGTTCGTCCACTTGGTGACGTGCTGCGCCGTGTGCCAGTAGCGGTCGAACGCCGAGCGCATCCACGCCTCGTCGAAGGGCCGGTCCCCGTGGTCGAGGACAGCGGCGAGATACGCGGCGGCGCACTTGGCGGCCGAGTTGGAGCCCTGGCCGGTGACCGGGTCGTTGGCGACGACGACGTCCGCGACCCCGAGGACGAGCCCGCCGCCCGGCAGCACCCCGACCGGTCTGCGTACGGTCGGCGCGTACCGCCCGGACAGGGTGGCGTTCGCGTCCGTCAGCTCGACCTTCGTGGCACGGGCGTACTCCCACGGCGTGAAGCGCTCCATCAGCTCCAGCGTCAGCGACAGGTGTTCGGCGGGGTCCCTGACGGACCGGAAGGCATCGAGCGGACCGCCGGGCACCCCCTCCCAGAAGAGGATGTCCGCGCGGCCGGAGGTGGTGAGCACCGGCATCACGAACAGTTCGCCGACGCCCGGCACGAGATTGCACCGTATGGCGTCGTAGCCCGGGTGCTCGGGGCGCGGGGCCAGGCCGTGCACGTACGCGACGGCGAGGGACCGCTGCGGGGTGCCGTAGGGCGAGCGGGCCGGGTCGCGGGCGAACATCTCGACCAGCTCGCCCTTGCCCGCCGAGACCAGGACCAGGTCGAAGGTGCGGGAGAAGTAGTCCAGGTCGGAGACGGCGGCGCCGTGGACGACCACCTGGCCGCCGCGCTGCGCGAACGTGTCCATCCAGCCGGCCATCTTGACGCGCTGGTCCACGGACTGGGCGTAGCCGTCCAGCGCGCCCACCCAGTCGACGGCGCGCGTCGCGTCGGGCGCGGCGACGGAGATGCCCACGCCCTCGATGCGCGGCGCCTGGGACTCCCAGAAGCCCAGCTCCAGTTCGCGCTCGTGCTGGAGCGCGGTGCGGAACATGCACTGGGTGGACATCACCCGCCCGGACCGGATCTCGTCGGCCGTGCGGTTCGCCATCAGGGTGACCACGTACCCGTGCGACTGGAGCCCCAGGGCGAGCTGCAGCCCGGACTGGCCTGCTCCGACGATGAGTATCTTCCGCATGGGCGGGGGCTCTCCGTTTGCGTACGTGGTACGGCCCGGGACCGGCTCGCCCCGGGCCGGCCCGTACTACTCGGGGGTGACGTCCAGGGCGTGCCGTACGAGCGTGAGCAGCGCCTCGACAGCCGCGATCTTCTGTCTCGCGTCCATGATCAGCACCGGGATCTCCGGCGGGATCGTCAGGGCGTCCCGTACGTCATCGGGGCCGAACGCGGCGGTGCCGTCGAAGTGGTTGACGGCCACCACGTAGGGCAGTCCGCAGCTCTCGAAGTAGTCGAGCGCGGGGAAGCAGTCCGGCAGCCGCCGGGTGTCGGCGAGGACGACCGCGCCGATCGCGCCGCGCACCAGGTCGTCCCACATGAACCAGAAGCGCTGCTGGCCGGGGGTGCCGAAGAGGTACAGCACGAGGTCGTCGTCGAGGGTGATCCGGCCGTAGTCCATCGCCACGGTCGTGGTGACCTTGTCCGGGGTGGCGCTCAGATCGTCGATGCCCGCGCTCGCCTCGGTCATCAGGGCCTCGGTCTGGAGCGGCGGAATCTCCGAGACCGCCCCGACGAACGTCGTCTTGCCGACGCCGAAGCCGCCCGCGACCACGATCTTGGTGGCGATGGGCGCGCGCGTGCGGTCCATCTGCCAGGCTTTCGGCTCCTCTTCCGGGGCGGCCGGGGGCCGTGTCCCGGTCGGGGGCCCGGCGTCGGCCGGTGGCCCGGCGGCCTCGGGGGGCTCTGTCCCGGGGCGGCCGGCCGTCACCGGCACGGCGGTGACGTCAGAGACGGCGGAGTCCACTCAGCACCCTTTCCAACAGCGCGTGGTCGGGCTGCCCGGTGCCGTGCCCGGTCCCGTACACACGGATCTTTCCCTGGTCGGCCAGGTCACTGAGCAGCACCCGGACGACTCCCAGCGGCATGTGGAGCAGCGCCGAGACCTCGGCGACGGTACGCATACGGCGGCACAGCTCGACGATGGCCCGCATCTCCGGCATGCCGCGCGGCGCGCTGCCCCCGTCCGTCAGCTCCCTGGGCCGCTCACCGGATTCGAGGGCGGCGACGAACGTCTCGACCAGCAGGACGTGGCCGGAGCGGGTGCGCCCGCCGGTGAGCGAGTACGGCCGGACGCGGGCGGGTCTGCGGTCCGCGCCGCGTACGGGGAGCCGACGGACCGGATCGGCGGCCGGCGTCATCGCGCGCTCTCCATCGACGTACGCAGCTCGTCGCGGAGTTCGGGGGTGAGCAGATGTCCGGCGCGGCCGACGAAGAGAGCCATGTGGTAGGCGACGACGCTCATGTCGCAGTCGGCCGTGGCGTGCACGCCGAGGAGCGAGCCGTCGCTGATCGACATGACGAAGACGCTGCCGTCGTCCATGGCGACCATGGTCTGTTTGACCTCGCCGCCGTCGATCAGCTTGGCCGCGCCGTGGGCGAGGCTGCCGATGCCCGAGACGACGGTCGCGAGGTCGGCGCTGGAGCCGCGCGGGCCTTCTCTGGGGGCGGTGGGGGGCGCGGCGGCCTCGGCGCCGCGCTCCGGGTCGGAGGAGAGCAGGAGGAGTCCGTCGGACGAGACGACGGCCACCGCGTGGACCCCTGGTACCTCCTCCACGAGGTTGCTCAACAGCCAGTGCAGGTTGCGGGCTTCGCTGCTCGGTCCGCATGTGCCGGTCGCGGTCAACTGCGTGCCTCCTCGACTGTCTCCCCCGTCTCTCCGGTGCCTGGCTCCGGTCTCCGGCCGGTTTCGCGCTGGTCGTGCTGGTCGTACTGGTCCTGCTCGTCGCGCTGGTCCTGCTCGTCGCGCTGGTCGCGTTCGTCGCGTTCGTTCAGTTCGGCCTCCACGTCGCGGCGGCCCTCGACGGCTCCCTGGTGGAAGCCGCCGAGTCTGCGGCGCAGGGCCTCCGCGTCGACGCTGCCGGTGCGCCCGCTGGGGGTCTCCGGGGGCTTGACGATTCTGGGTGTGCGCTTGGGGAGGCCCTTGTCGGTGATGCGTTCCCCGGCCGGGGACTCGGCGGACTCGGCGGACCGCGTCGACTCGACGAGCCGCGTCGACTCGACGGACCGCGTCGGCTCGACGGACCGCGTCGGCTCGACGGACCGCGTCGGCTCGACGGGCCCGGCGGGTTCTTCCGTGCCGGCGGGCTCGACGGGCAGCCGCATCACGAAGGTGTCCTGGTCGGTGCCGGTGGTCTCCGGCACTCCGTCGGTGGCACGGTCGTGGCGGTCGGACTCGGGCGCGGGTACAGGGGCGGGCACGGGTACGGGCGCGGGTACGGACTCGGACTCGGGCGCGGGTACGGGCGTGGATATGGCCTCGGACCGGGCCGTCCGCGCGTCCGGCGCCTGCGCGTCCGGTGTCCGCGCGTCCGGCGCCTGTGCGTCCGGTGTCCGCGCGTCCGGTGTCCGCGCGTCCGGCGCCTGCGTGTCCGCCGCCTCGGCCTCCGCCTTGAGGATCGCCGCCTCCGCCGCGGCCACCATCGGGTCGACGTCCGGCCGTCCGGGCAGGGCGTTGGAGTTGGCCTCGGCCGCCGCCCCCGGCAGGCTGACCGCGGGCGCCGCGCCCGGCGTCCGCGTCTGGTGCGGCACGGCGGGCGGCGGGGCCGTCGGGAGCAGCGCGGGCGGCAGTACGACGACGGCCGCCAGGCCGCCCTGCTGGTGCTCCCGCAGCTCGACCTGTACGCCGTGGCGCGCGGCGAGCAGCGCGGCGACGCGCAGCCCGAGCCCCTCGCCGTCCTTGGCGGCGGGACCGCGAGTGCCGCCCGCGCCGTCGCCGTACGCCTCGGAGGTCTCCGGCTCCGCGAGCCGTGCGTTGAGCTGGGCGATGCGCTCGGCGGACATGCCGATGCCCTGGTCCTGTACGGAGAGCACCACCTCGCCGCTCTCCAGCGTCCAGCCGGAGAGCTGCACCTGGGCGTCGGGCGGCGAGAACGACGTGGCGTTCTCCAGCAGCTCGGCGACGAGATGGCTCAGGTCGTCGGCGGCGAAGCCCGCGACCTGGGCGTGGGCCGGCAGGGACTGGATGGTGACCCGCTCGTACCGTTCGATCTCGCTGACCGCCGCGCGCAACACGTCCACCAGCGGTACCGGTCCCGTGGAGCCGTGGCCGTGTTCGTGGCCCGCGAGGACCAGCAGGTTCTCGCTGTGCCTGCGCATCACCGTGGCCAGGTGGTCGAGCTTGAAGAGGGTGGCGAGCCGCTCCGGGTCCTGCTCGCGGTCCTCCAGCCCCTCGATGACGCCGAGCTGGCGCTCGACGAGGCCGAGGTTGCGCAGCGAGAGGTTGACGAAGGTGTGGTGGACGGTGTGGCGCAGCCGCTGGAGCTGGGCGGCGAGTTCGGTGGTGCGCTCCTGGAGTTCGGCGCGCTGTCCGGCGACCCTCTCGCGCGCGCCGATCAGGTCGGTGCGGTCGCCGGAGAGTTCGTCGGCGCGGGAGGAGAGGTCGAGCAGTCCGCTGTGCAGCTGGTTGAGGGAGCGTACGACCTGGGCGAACTCGTCGTTGCGGCCGGTGAAGCGGATCGGCTCCTCGGTCGCGGGCGCCGTGGCGATCCGGGCGGCGCCGATGCGGACGACGGCGAGCGGCCGGGTGAGCGTACGGGCGACGGCGGTGGAGACGCCGATGGCGATCAGCAGGCAGCCGCCGAGCAGGGCGACGCTCAGTTCGAGGGCGGTGACCTCGTCGTCGCGCAGCTTCTCCAGCCGCTCGACCTGGCGGGAGCCGAGGCCGGACTCGACGCCGCGCATCTGGTCGATCCGGGCGGAGAGCGCGGATTCGACCTTCTCGGGGTCGGCCTTGCGGTCGGACTCGGACAGCTCGGGGCGGCTGGTGAACCGGGTCAGATAGGTCTCGGCGGTCTTGACCTCGGGGCCGGTGACCGTGGTGGTGAGGGAGTTGTGGGCGGCGGCGTCGGCGGTCTGGTCGAAGTCGGCGAGGGCGGCGAGTTCGCGGACCCGGGACTTCTGGGCCTCGGCGCTGAGTTCGTCGCGGAGCTTGTCGTACTTCTTGCTGTCCGCGTCGGCTTCCTGCTCGACGGGCAGGCCCGTGATCGGGTCGTACGCGGGCGTCTTGTCGGCGGCCTCCGGTACGGCGAGCGCGGCGAGCAGCAGCCCCCGGGTGGCGGACGCCTGTTCGACGGCGCGGCCGAGCGCGGCGGGCGCGCGGGTGGCGTCGGCGGCGTCGGCCGGGGTCTTCTCGGCGAGCTGGTCGGCGAGGGCCTGGAGCTTGGCGATGACCTCGGAGTAGGCGCGGTACGCCTCCAGCGCGGAGCCCTTGCCGGTGAGGGCGGTACGGCGGATAGAGGGGACGGTGGCGAGGTCGCGCAGCAGTCCTGGCGAGGCGGCGGAGTCGGCGCGGATCTCCTCGATCTGCCGGTCCACGCGGGCGCTGCGGGTCTTGGTGATCTCGTAGGTGGGCTTGCCCTTGCCGCCCTTCTCCCCGCCGGTGGCGCCGGATTCCCCGGTGCCGGGGTCGTCGGTGCCGGTGGGCTGCTCGTCGCGGCCCGCGGCGATGTGGACGACGACTTCGTCGCGTTCGTCCGCGAGGGACTGGGAGAGGGTGATGGCCTGCTGGTCGAGCGCGGCGAGGTTGGCCAGGTTCTGGGCGTCGTTGAGGTCCTCGGAGGCGCGCAGGACCGCGGGGGCTCCGGCCGCGACGACGGTGACGCCGACGAGGGCGACCCCCAGGACGAGCCGGTTGCGCACCCGGGAGCGCCGGCCCCGGCCTTCGTCGGGGCGTGCCGTGCCCTCGGCGGGGCGTGCCGCACCCGTTCCGGGCGCTGCGGCGTCGCCGGAGCCGGCCGGCGTCTTCACCGCTCCACCGGCCTCACCCGGGGATCCGCTCTGTGTGCCGCCATTGCCCCGAGGCCGCTTCTTCTGCACCGGTGCTCACATTCTTGACTCGTCCGCCCATGAAGCAGAGGTGACAACCGGTCACTAACGAGAGAACCCCCACCCCTGGTACGGCGTTCGACCATTCCAGCGCTTCCTGGAGGGAGGCGCGCATCGGCCGCTCCGCCACCTGAACGAGTGAACATCACGAAGGAGTTGGCGAACAACTCTTCCCTCCTGTCGCGGAGCTTGAACATCGCGCGCCGGGTGGACCTTCGGGTCGGCCTTTGGCAGGATGCCCGCCCGCAGCTTTCGGGGGCAGGTCGGCGCCGTCCGCGGGCCGGGTCCCGACGGCTCCCCGGGGGCGTGATTCTGACCGAATGACAGCGGTTGACCTGGGTGGACGATCCGATCGGCACGGTATGGAGGCTCCGTGAAGGAGCCATGTCGACGGCCGGGGCGGTCGTGCAGACTGGGACGCATGCGCATCGAACTCACCACGGCCCCCGGCAACCCCTCGCGCCCCAATGAGGACTGGACCACCGTGGCCGTCCCCGCGGCCGGCGCGGGCGGAGTCCTGGTGGTGCTGGACGGGGTGACCCCGCCGACCGGTGACGACGGATGTGCGCATGGCGTGCCCTGGTTCACGGCGCGGCTGGGCGGGGCGCTCGCGGAACTGTCCGGTTCACGACGGGATATGACGCTGGCCGATGTCCTGGCGACGGCGATCCGTCGGACGGCGGACGCCCACCGAGACACCTGTGACCTTTCTCACGTGCGTACTCCCCAGGCCACGGTCGTCCTGGCGCGCTGGGGCGCGGACGAGGTCGAGCACCTGGTGCTGTCCGACTCCACGCTGCTGCTGGAGTCGCCCGACGGGGAGGTGCGGGCGGTCCTCGACGACCGGCTGGACCGTGTCCCGCGCGAGGTGCTGCGCTCGGTCGCCGCGACGGACGCGCTGCGCAACGCGGAAGGCGGCTTCTTCACCGCGGCGGCGGACCCGTCCGTCGCGGCGCGCGCCGTGACGGGCCGCACCCCGGCCGCGCGGGTCCGCTCGCTGCTGGCCATGACGGACGGGGCGACCCGCTGGGTGGAGGTCTTCCGGGAGGGCGGCTGGGCGGACTGCCCGGGGCTGGTACGGAAGAACGGCGCGCGGGAACTGGTCGAGCGGGTACGGGCGGCGGAGTCGGCGGACCCGGACGGGGTGGCGTTCCCCCGGGGCAAGAGCGCGGACGACGCGACGGTGACGTACGTGGAGCTGTGAGGCGGCGCGGGAGGCCGTCCGGGGCGTACGCGTCGTGACGAGGCCGTCCCAGGGCGACACGGCCTCCGGGGCGTGCGACGGTCACGGGACCGTCCGGGGGCGTACGACGGCCACGCGGCCGTCCAGGGGCGTACGACGGCCACGCGGCCGTCCAGGGGCGTACGACGGTCACGCGGCCGTCCGGGGGCGTCCGAGCGCGCAGGGCGGAGGAGGGCGTACGGGGGCGGGTGCGCGCCCGTCCGCGCGCGGGTCCGCCGCTCCCTCGCTCCCTCGCGCCCGACGTCCCGTCAGCTCTCGGCGGTGACGTTGAGCTGCCGGAGCAGCCGGGCCAGTTCGGCGATCTCGGCGCGGTCCCAGTCGGCCAGCTTCTGCACGTACCGCTCGCGGCGCGCGTCACGGACCCGGCGGAAGCGGTCACGGCCCTCGTCGGTGATGTGGACCAGGGAGGCGCGGCCGTCGGCCGGGTCCGGCTCCCGGACCACCAGGCCCAGCTCCTCCAGCGCGCGCAGTTGACGGCTCATCGTCGCCTTGCCGACGCCGAAGTAGCCGGCCAGTTCGGTGGCCCGCTGGGAGCCGCTCTCCTCCAGCCGTACGAGCAGTCCGTAGGCCGCCGGTTCCAGTTCCGGATGGACCTCGCGCGCCATTTCTCCGGAGTTGGCGCGCGAGGTCCATCCGGA
>NZ_QQNA01000419.1 GCF_003346515.1 Streptomyces corynorhini | reverse complement strand
CCTTCTTCGGCATCTCGCCGCGCGAGGCATCGGTCATGGACCCGCAGCAGCGACTGCTGCTGACCGCCTCGTGGGAGGCGCTGGAGCGCGCCGGCATCGACCCCGCCACCCTGCGCGGGGAGCAGGCGGGCGTCTTCGTCGGCAGCAGTGACCAGGGCTACGGAGCGGCGGCCGCGGCCGCTCCCGACCGGGTCGAGGGCCACATGCTCACCGGTGGCTCCGGCGCGGTTCTCTCCGGTCGGATCGCCTACACCCTCGGTTTCGAGGGCCCCGCCGTCACCATCGACACCATGTGCTCGTCGTCGCTCGTCGCACTGCACCTCGCCGTCCAGGCCCTGCGCCAGGACGAGTGCGGCATCGCCCTCGCCGCGGGCGCCACCGTCATGGCCACCCCGCGTAACTTCGTGGAGTTTTCGCGGCAGCGGGGGTTGGCGCCGGATGGTCGGTGCAAGCCGTTCGCGGCGGGTGCGGATGGTACGGGGTGGGGTGAGGGTGTTGGGGTGTTGATGCTGGAGCGGTTGTCGGACGCGCGGCGTCTGGGGCATCCGGTGCTGGCGGTTGTTCGGGGTTCGGCGGTGAATCAGGATGGTGCGAGTAATGGGTTGACGGCGCCCAATGGTCCGTCGCAAGAGCGGGTGATCCGGGCGGCGTTGGCGAACGCGCGGTTGACGCCGGATCTGGTGGACGTGGTCGAGGCGCATGGTACGGGTACGACGTTGGGTGACCCGATCGAGGCGCAGGCGCTGCTGGCCACGTACGGGCAGGGCCGCGACGCCCAGACCCCGCTGTGGCTCGGCTCCGTCAAGTCCAACATCGGTCACCTCCAGGCCAGTTCCGGGGTCGCCGGGGTGATCAAGATGGTGCTGGCCATGCGCCACGGCATCCTGCCGAAGCTGCTGCATCTCGATGAGCCCACGTCGCACGTCGACTGGTCCTCCGGCGCCGTCGAACTGCTCACGGAGAACCGGGACTGGCCCGAGACCGGGCGGCCGCGCCGCGCGGGCGTCTCCTCATTCGGCGGCAGCGGGACCAACGCCCACATCGTGCTCGAACAGGCGCCGGCCTCCGAGCCCGAGACGGAACCGGACCCCGAGGACGCTCCCGAGACTTCCTCCGTCCCGGCCGCCCTCCCGGTGTTCGCACCCGGCGCGACGCTGCCCTTCGTGTTCTCCGGCCGGGGAGCGGACGGCCTCGCGGCACAGGCCGCCCGGCTCACCGCCTTCGCCGGAGCGAGCGAGAACGCCGTACGGCCCCGGGACCTGGCCTGGTCGCTGGCCGCCACCCGCGCCGCCTTCGAGAACCGGGCCGTCGCCCTCGGCACCGACCACACCGACCTCACCCGCGCCGCCGTCGCCCTCACCTCCGGTGCGGGAGACCCGGCCCTGGTCACCGGCGCCTTCGACGTCGCACCTGACGGTGTTGTCTTTGTGTTCCCGGGTCAGGGTGCGCAGTGGGTGGGTATGGGTCGGGAGTTGTGGGAGGTGTCGCCGGTGTTTGCGGCGTCGATGGTGGCGTGTGGGGAGGCGTTGGCTCCGTTTGTGGGGTGGTCTCTTGAGGATGTGGTGCGGTCGGGTGGTGGGTTGGTTGATGTGGATGTGGTGCAGCCGGTGTCGTGGGCGGTGATGGTGTCGTTGGCTGCGGTGTGGCGTGCGGTGGGTGTGGTGCCGTCGGTGGTGGTGGGTCATTCGCAGGGTGAGATTGCGGCTGCTGTGGTGGCGGGTGGTTTGTCGTTGGAGGATGGTGCGCGGGTGGTGGCGTTGCGGTCGCGTGCGATTCGTGCGATTGCGGGTCGTGGCGGGATGGTGTCGGTGTCCCTGCCGTTGGCGGAGGTTGAAGAGCTGCTGGCGGGGTGGGTGGGGCGTATTGATGTGGCTGCGGTGAATGGTCCGGGTTCTGTGGTGGTGGCGGGTGATGCGGACGCGTTGGATGAGTTGGTGGCGCGGTGTGAGTTGG
>NZ_QQNA01000418.1:254-556 GCF_003346515.1 Streptomyces corynorhini | reverse complement strand
CGACGACCGCGAACAGTCCGCCGGGCGCGAGCAGGTCGTGGACCCGGCGCAGCGTACGGTCCGGGTCGGCCATGTGGTGCAGCGAGGCCGAGGCCCACACCAGCTCGGGCCGGACCGGCTCGGAACGGCCCGGCTCGGAACGGCGCAGCTCGGGCCAGTCCGCGTCGCGATCGGCCGACACCGTACGCACCCGGTCGGCCACCCCGAGCGCCGCTGCCTTCTCCCGCAGACGCTCCAGATGACCGGCCGACGCGTCGACGGCGGTCACCTCAGCCCCGGGGAAGCGCGCGAGGAGGGCGAAC
>NZ_QQNA01000418.1:0-187 GCF_003346515.1 Streptomyces corynorhini | reverse complement strand
GAAGCGCGCGAGGAGGGCGAACGTGCCGGCTCCGGTGCCGCAGCCCAGGTCCACGACGTGGCGTGGCGCCCGCTCGACGGGCAGCCACGCGGTGATGGACGCGTTGTGCTCGGCGAGCACTTCCGCGTCCAGGTCGAGGATCTCCGACTGGTCCCCGGCGTCGGGGGTGTCCGGGGGAGTGGGGGCG
>NZ_QQNA01000417.1 GCF_003346515.1 Streptomyces corynorhini | reverse complement strand
GAGCGGGAACGGGAGCGGGAGCGGCTCAGTGGCCGTCGTCGGTGTCGCGACCGGACGCCATCGGCCCGTCGCCGTTCCCGAGCGTCGCCACCAGGCCGTCGGCGAGCGCGCCGCGCCAGCAGACGTAGTCGTGGCCGCCGTTGAACTCGGTGTGGGTGACGTCGTGGCCGCGTGAGCGCAGCACCTCGCACAGGGCACGGTGCTGGCCGACCATCGGGCCCTCGTGGAGGCCGACATCGAGCCGTACTCGCAGAGGCGGTCGCCGGGTCTCCGCGTACAGCCCGGCGATCCACGGTGTGCCGGACATCGACTGTTCGGGGATGCCCGGGGCGAGCCCGGGGCGCCACCACAGCGATGCCGAGTGCGCGAGGACGTTGCCGAACCGGTCCGGGCGGCGCAGCCCGGCGTACAGGGCGCTGACGCCGCCCAGGCTCTGTCCCGCGAGCACGGTGCGCGCCGGGTCGGCGGTGAGCGGCAGGCGCTCGGACGCCCACGGCAACACCTCGTCGGCCAGGAACGCCACGTACTCGTCCCGTCCGCCCAACTCCCCCCAGCGCGTGGGGTTGTCCACCGCGTCCGGGGCCAGTACGGCGAACGGTGGCACCCGCCCGTCCGCGATCAGGGCGTCCAGGGTCTCCTGGAGCCGCAGTCCGCCGAACCACATGTCCCCGTCGCACAGCGCGAGCACCGGCAGGTCGGCATGGTCCCGGCCGGGCGGCAGATAGCCCCAGACGTCGCGCTCGCACCCCAGGGCCGCGCTGGGGATCCGGTGGCGTTCGACGGTGCCGCGCGCGATCCCCGCGCGGCGGCCGTGCCACGGCTGCGCGGGGGCCTCCGGCAGTGCGAAGACGCTGCTGCGGGCGGGTTTCCAACGGGCGGGTACGGAGTCCGTGTTGAGCGGGTCGGCCGCCGCGTGCGCCGACAGGGCGCGCAGCCGTCGCTGAACACCGCCGGGATCCGAGGGCAGTTCGCCCGGGGAGATGTCCGCCGCGATCTGGTAGGAGGCGCGGTGGTCGCCGCGCAGCCGGTAGCTCAGATGCCAGACGTCGGTGCCGGTGAGGTGGGTGAACAGCGAGC
This sequence comes from Streptomyces corynorhini, assembly GCF_003346515.1. GTDB lineage: Bacteria > Actinomycetota > Actinomycetes > Streptomycetales > Streptomycetaceae > Streptomyces > Streptomyces corynorhini. The sequence goes on along the minus strand of NZ_QQNA01000417.1, from coordinate 6,423 downwards.
CCGCGAGGTGTTCCCGGTCGCCGATGCGGTTGGCGACCAGGAGCACCTGCCGGGTGGCCCGGTGGCCGCGCCACAGGAAGGTGACGGCCCGGTGGCCAGGGGCGTCCTGCAGCGCCTCGACGAGCGGGGTGCCACCTCGGCGTACCGCCGCCCAGAACTCCTCGACCAGCGCGCTGTGTTCGCCCGCCGGGGCGGCGGCCAGCCGGGCGGCCAGCCGCTCGATCGCGGGAGAGGCGATCACCGTGGGACGGGCTCCGGCCCGGTCGCCGCCCCCGGCTTCGGTGACGCCGACCGTACAGGTTCCCGCGCTCTTTCCCGTTCCCGAGCCCTTGCCTGTTCCTGTTCCCGAGCCCGTTCCCGGGCCCGTTCCCGCGCCTGTTACCGGTCCTGTTCCCGGGCCCGTTCCCGCGTCCGGTTGCGCGTCTGTCGCCACGCTCACCACCGCGCCGCTCTCCGTGCCCGTCACCGCGACGCGCCGTAGGCGTGGGCGCGGGCGCGGGCCAGCTCGACGAGCCGTCCGACGGTCTCGGCCGGGCTCGGCATGGCCGCCATCTCGTACGCGACCTCCCGGGCGTTGTGCCGCAACGCGTCGTCGGTGAGCAGCCGGTCGATGAGTTCCGCCGTGAGATCCCCCGGCTCCTCCGGTACGAGACCGCAGCCGCGCCCGGCGACGGCCGCCGCGTTGGCCGGGCGGTCCGCGCCCTTGCCCAGCACGATCTGCGGCAGGCCCGCGTCCAGCGCGGTGAGGGTGGTTCCCGATCCGCCGTGGTGCACGACGGCGTCGCTGGCCGAGAGCAGCGCGCCGAGCGGAATCCAGTCCACCGGGCGTATGTTGCCGGGCAGCTCGCCCAGTTCGGACAGGTCGGCGCCGCCGAGCGCGAGCACGAACTCGGCGTCGGTCTGCCGGGCCGCCTCCACCACACCGCGCAGCGGCGATATGCCGTCGACCACGGGCTGAACGGTGCCGAGCGTGACCGCCACCCGGGGGCGGCTGCGCGGCCCGAACAGCCAGGAGGGCAGCTCAGCACCGCCGTTGTAGGGCACGTAGCGCATGAACCAGCGTCGGGGTTCGTCGGTGGTGCTCATGCTGGGCGGGCCCACGTCGAGCCAGGCGGCGAGCGGGTCGGGCCCGGTCAGGCCGTGGCGTTCGTACGCGTCCGCCATGGCGTTGTTCACCATGCCGACGTGCGCGGAGGTGTGCCCGAATCCCACGGCGTGCAGGACGGAGGGGATCCCCAGCCGGGCGGCCACCAGCTGGCCCACCACGCCGATCGGCGGATGCACCACCAGATCCGGGCGCCAGTCCGTGGCGATCTCGGTCATCCGGTCGGCCATCTCGTCGCCGAAGAAGGAGAATCCCTTCCCCTTCGGGGCGGCGCCGGCCTCGCCGGGCGCCGGCGGCCTGCGCCCCCGGCGGTCCTTCTCCAGCTGCGCGTAGAGCGCGTCCGGGTCGATGCCCGGCGCGCAGTCGACGGTCAGCAGCCCGGCCCGGGACAGATGGCCGAGCGCCGCGCCGCAGGTCGCGACGAGCACATCGTGCCCCGCCGAGCGCAACGCCTGCGCGAGCGGCACCAGCGGGTAGTGCAGCCCGAAGAAGGGCGGACCCGCGATCAGGACACGCATCGTTTCCCCGCTTTCCCAGGGGGGTCTTCCCCCGGATGAAGGTCGTCATCGGCCGCACGGAGCCCCGCGTGGCTGCCTGCCGGGGACCCGTGACGGGAGGTAGTTAGGTTAGCCTAAGCTAACATCATGCTTAACGGATCTCGCCCACCGCTCGGGGGGCCGCGTAGGCTCATGGCGGCCTGCCGCACCCATCCGGGCCTGTTGACCGCCGTACTCCTCAGCTCCGTTTTCGGTACGGGCCTCGAAGCCTTCGGGCCGATGCTGGCCGGCCTCGCCGTGAACGACGCCGTGGCCGGCCACACCCACCGGGTCGGTGTGCTGGCCGCCATCCTGTGCGTACTGGCCGTGGTGCAGTTCGGCGCCGAGTTCACCCGCAGATTCACCGCGGGAAAACTCGCGCTCGCGGTGCAACACCGCCTCCGCACCGAGGTGTTCGGCTCCGTTCAGCGCTACGACGGCGTCAAGCAGGACGCGCTGCGCACCGGGCAGGTCGTCTCCCGGGCCAACAGCGACCTCCAGCAGATCCAGGTCATGCTGGGCATGCTGCCGATCCCGATCGGGGTCACCGCGCTGTTTGTCGTCTCCGTCGCCGCCATGCTGTGGCTGTCGGCGCCGCTGACCCTGGTCGCCCTCCTGGTGGTGCCCACGCTCGCCTTCACCGCCGCCCGCAGCCGCGCCCGCATGGTCCCGGCCACCCGGGACGCGCAGGCGCACGCCGCCGTACTCGCCGAGCACGTCGAGGAGACCGTCACCGGTGTCCGCGTCGTCAAGGGCTTCGGCCAAGAGGACCGGGAGACCGCGCGGTTCGGCGGCGCGGCACGGACCCTCTTCGGGCGCCGCGTCCGGCTCGCCCGCCTCCAGGCCACCGTCACCGCGATCATGTCGGCCCTGCCCGCCGCCGGGCAGGTCGGCATCCTCGCCCTCGGCGGCTGGCTGGCGCTGCGCGGCACCATCGACGCCGGAACCTTCCTCGCCTTCGCCGGCTACCTCACCCTCCTGGCCGGCCCCGCCAAACTCCTCGCCAACTTCACCGTCACCGCACAGCAGGCACGGGCCGCCGCCGAGCGGGTCTACGAACTGATCGACGCCACCCCCGACATCACCGACGCCCCGCACGCGAAGGACGTACCGGCCGGGCCCCTCGCCTTCGAACTGCGCGACGTCACCTTCGGCTACGCGCCCAGCGATCCCGTACTCACCGGGGTGAGCCTCACCGTCCTGCCCGGCGAGACCCTGGCCGTCGTCGGACCGCCCGGGTCCGGCAAATCGACGGTCTCACTGCTGCTCGGCCGCTTCTACGACCCACAGTCGGGGAGCGTACGGATCGGCGCGGCCGACGCCACCACGGACATCCGCGACATACGGCTGGCCTCCCTGCGCACCGCCGTCGGCAGCGTCTTCGAGGACCCCTTCCTCTTCTCCTGCTCGGTCCGCGACAACATCGCGCACGGCAGGCCCGAGGCCACCGACGCGCAGGTGCGCGCGGCCGCGCGCGCGGCGGACGCCGACGGGTTCATCAGCGCGCTGGCCGACGGCTACGACACCGAAGTAGGAGAACGGGGCGCCCAGTTGTCCGGCGGGCAGCGCCAGCGCATCGCCCTGGCCCGCGCCCTGCTGACCGACCCGCGCCTACTCGTCCTGGACGACGCGACCTCCGCCGTCGACCCGGCCACCGAGGCGGTCATCCAGACCGCGCTGCGCACGGCCTGCGCCGAGCGCACCACCATCCTGATCGCCCATCGCCGCTCCACCCTGGCCCTCGCCGACCGGATCGCCGTACTCGACGCGGGGCGGCTCGTCGACCTCGGCACCGAGGCCGAACTCACCGAACGCTGCGCCCTGTTCGGACAGCTGCTGGCGGGCCCGAGCGGGTCGCTCGACGAACGTGTCGACGTCAGGCCCGCCACGCGGGCCCTCGGCATCACTCCGGAACTGTGGCCGGAGCCGGTCGCCCCCGGCGACGGCGGACTCTTCGCCCGGCCGCCCCAGAACGCGAACCCGTCCCCGCACCTGGACCCGTCCCAGGACGCGAACCCGGACACGTCCCCGAACCCGCCCCAGGACGCGAACCCGCACCCGGACCCGCACCCGGACCCGGCCCAGGACGCGAACCCGGCCCAAGACCCGGACGAGCACCCCGACCTGGACGAGGCCGAACTGCGCACGCCCCGCCCCGGCGTCACCCTCGCCGGGCTGCTGCGCCCCGTACGCGGCCCCCTGCTGGTGGGACTGCTCCTGCTCGTCCTGGAGACCTCGGCCGGAGTCGCGCTGCCCCAGTTCGTCCGGCACGGGCTGGACGACGGGGTCGGCGCCGGAAGCGGCGGTGTGCTCGCGCTGTACGTCGCGCTCGCCGCCACCGGCGTCCTGGTGGCCTTCGCCGCGCTCGCCTCGCAGGGGCGCATCACCCGGCGTGCCGGTGAACGTGTGCTGTACGGACTGCGGGTGCGCTCCTTCGCCCATCTCCAGCGCCTGGGGCTCGACTTCTACGAGCGCGAGCGCGGCGGCCAGATCATGACCCGGGTCGTCAACGACATCGAGGCCCTCGCCTCGTTCCTCCAGTCCAACCTGCTCACCTCCGTCGCCTCCGTCGCCACCGTGGCCGGGGTCGTCTGCGCCATGATCGTCGTCCATCCGCCGCTGGCGCTCGCCGCCCTCGCGCTGCTGCCGCTGATCCTGGCCGCGACGCTCGTCTTCTGGCGGCTGTCCTCCGCCGCGTACGACGACGCGCGCAAGAGCATCGGCCAGGTCAACTCCTCGCTCCAGGAGAACGTCAGCGGCCTGCGCACCTCGCAGGCCCAGGCCCGCGAGGACGGCGCGGCGCGGGACTTCGGGCGGCTCTCCGACGCGTACCGCACCGCGCGGCTGCGCGCCCAGCGGTACGCCGCCATCTACTTCCCCTCCATCAACCTCACCGCCGAACTCTCGCGCGCGCTGGTCCTGTTGGTCGGCGCGCATCAGGTGGCCAGGGGCGACATCAGCTCCGGTGTGCTGGTCGCGTTCATGTTGTACCTCGGCATGTTCTTCGCCCCGATCCAGCAGCTCTCCCTCGCCTTCGACAGCTACCAGCAGGCGTCCGTGGGGCTGCGCCGGATCGTGGAGCTGCTGCGGCTGGAGCCCTCCGTGCCGCACGAGCCCGCCGACCCGGCCCCGCTGCCCCGACGGCTCTCCGGAGCGGTCGAGCTGACCGGGGTCGGCCACCGCTATCCGGGCGCCGACCGGCCCTCGCTGAGCGGCGCCGAGCTGGTGATCGAGCCGGGCAGGACCGTCGCGCTCGTCGGCGAGACCGGCGCGGGCAAGTCCACCGTCGTCAAGCTCCTGGGCCGCTTCTACGATCCGACCGAGGGCAGTGTCACCGTGGACGGCGTCGATCTGCGCCGCTGGCCCGCCTCCGCGTACCGCCGTCTCATCGGTTATGTGCCGCAGGAGGCGCACCTGTTCACCGGCGACATAGCGAGCAACATCCGCTACGGTCGGCCCGACGCCACGGACGCCGAGGTCGAGGCGGCGGCCCGTTCCGTCGGCGCCCTCGGTGTGATCGCCGCCCTGCCGCACGGCTTCCGGCAGCCGGTGGGGGAGCGCGGGCAGTCGCTCTCGGCGGGCCAGCGCCAGCTGATCGCCCTGGCCCGCGCCGAACTCGTCGACCCCGGAATCCTGCTGCTCGACGAGGCGACCGCGTCCCTCGATCCGGCGACCGAGCAGGCCGTGGTCCAGGCCCAGGAGCGGCTGGCGCGGCGCAGGACCACCGTCGTGGTGGCGCACCGGATGACCACCGCGTCCCGGGCCGACCTGATCGCCGTACTCGACCGGGGCCGGATCGTGGAGCAGGGCACCCACGCCGAACTCGTCGCGGCGCAGGGCGCGTACGCCCGGCTCTGGCGCCACGCGGGCGGGACGCATCCCGCGCCCGCTGGGCCCCGGGACGCCGACTCACCCGCCGACTCCCGACCCGCCGAGTCCCGGGCCGCCGACTCCCCGGCCACCTGACCCCGGCCACCTGACCCCGGCCACCGAAGCCCCGCACGCGGCGGCCGGGGCCGCCACCACGACCCTCACCACCTCCCTCCTCCTTCCCTCCCCCCCCCACACACGCAGGAGTGACCCGACCGTGAAGGCCCTCGTCCTCGCCGGAGGCACCGGCAGCCGCCTCCGGCCCCTCACCCACACCTCGGCCAAGCAACTGGTCCCCGTGGCCAACAAGCCCGTCCTCTTCTACGCGATCGAATCCCTGGTCGCGGCGGGCATCACCGACATCGGCATCGTCACCGGCGACACGGCCGCCGAGATCCGGGCCGCCGTCGGCGACGGCTCCGCCTTCGGCGCCCGCGTCAGCTACCTCCCGCAGGGCAGGCCGCTCGGGCTCGCGCACGCCGTACTCATCGCCCGCGAATGGCTCGGCGACGACGACTTCGTGATGTACCTCGGGGACAACTTTATCGTCGGAGGCATCGGCGAACTCGTCGACGCCTTCCGCGCCCTGCGGCCCGACGCCGGGATCCTGCTCACCAAGGTGGCCGACCCCAGCGCCTTCGGGGTGGCCGAACTCGACTCCTCCGGACGGGTGGTGAACCTGGAGGAGAAGCCCGCCGAGCCGCGCGGCGACCTCGCGCTCGTCGGCGTCTACCTCTTCTCGCCCGCCGTGCACGAGGCGGTACGCGCCATCAGCCCGTCCGCGCGCGGCGAGTTGGAGATCACCGACGCCATCCAATGGCTGGTCGACCACGGCCGCAGCGTACGGCCCACCGTGATCAGCGGTTACTGGAAGGACACCGGCAACGTCACCGACATGCTGGAGGTCAACCG
>NZ_QQNA01000416.1 GCF_003346515.1 Streptomyces corynorhini | reverse complement strand
TCCGGGAGGCCGTCGAACTGGCCTCGCTGGAGGATCTGCCCGCGGAGCCCGCCCCCGAGCTGGTCGCCGAGCTGCGGCACAACCTGGCGGAGCAGCAGCGGCCCGGCCTCGATCTGGAGGGCTTCTTCGAGCTGGACGAGGCGTTCCACCAGCTGCTGCTCCGCCAGGTTGTGCCGCAGCTCGGCGACCAGCTCGGGGGCGGGCTCCGCGGGCAGATCCTCCAGCGAGGCCAGTTCGACGGCCTCCCGGAGGAACTGCGCGTCGGCCACCTTGGCCGGGTCGACGCGTGAGACGAACGATCCCACCTGGGGGAAGACCTGGACGAGGCCCTCTTCGGAGAGCAGGATCAGGCTCTCCCTGACGGGGGTGCGGCTCACCCCGAGGGATGCCGCGAGTTCGTTCTCCGACAGGGCCGAACCCGGCGGGAACTCCAGGGTCAGAACCTTGCGGCGCAACGTCGTGTAGACGGCGCGGCGGCTGGTCCCGCGCCGGTTCGATTGAGCCATGCGCTCATCGTATCGGGGCGGCGGCCGTGCGGTCGCACTCCCGTCCGCGAGACCGCGCCGACCTGCGGGGCAATGCCGCCGCACCACCGCGAGATCAGCGCCGCACATGTATTGCTTCTCTTCGCGACCGATGCTTGTATACCAGTCGTGCCGACCAGTGGGGGTCTCACGCGTCCACCGCGGGCGGCACGGGAAACGTCCGAAGGAGTGGACCTGTGAACAAGATCGAACGTGTCGAGGTGTTCGTCGCCTCCCCCGGGCGGACCTTCGTCACCCTGCGCATCACGACGTCGGACGGGGTGACCGGCCACGGCGACGCCACGCTGAACGGCCGCGAGCTGGCCGTCGCCAGCTATCTGCGCGACCACCTCGTCCCGCTGCTGATCGGCAGGGACCCGGCGCGCATCGAGGACATGTGGCAGTACCTGTACCGGGGCGCCTACTGGCGGCGCGGCCCGGTCACGATGACCGCGATCGCCGCCGTCGACACCGCCCTGTGGGACATCAAGGGCAAGGTCGCGGGACTGCCCGTCTACCAGCTGCTCGGCGGTCGCTCGCGCGACGGTGTGCTGGTGTACTCGCACGCCAGCGGCACGGACGTCCCCTCGCTGCTCGACGACGTGGACCGGTTCCTCGACCTCGGCTACCAGGCCGTACGGGCGCAGGCGGCCGTACCGGACGTCGGCGGGAGTTACGGCGTGCGCAAGGGCAAGGTGTACGAGCCCGCCGCGACCTCGCTGCCCGACGAGCAGCCCTGGGACACCGAGGCGTATCTGCGGTTCGCGCCGACCTACCTGGAGGCCGTGCGCGAGCGCTTCGGCTTCGGCTTCCACCTGCTGCACGACGTGCACCACCGGCTCACGCCCATCGAGGCGGCCCGGTTCGGCAAGCGCGTCGAGGAGAGCCGGCTGTTCTGGATGGAGGATCCGACCCCGGCCGAGAACCAGGAGGCGTTCCGGCTGATCCGGCAGCACACGACGACGCCCATCGCGGTGGGCGAGGTGCTGACCTCGATCTGGGACGTCCAGCACCTGATCACCGAGCAGCTCATCGACTACGTGCGCACCACCGTCGTGCACGCCGGCGGCATCACGCATCTGCGCCGGATCTTCGACCTGGCCGCGCTCTACCAGGTGCGGACCGGCTCGCACGGGGCGACGGACCTCTCGCCGGTCTCGCTGGCCGCCGCCGTCCATGTGGACATCACCGTGCCCAACTTCGGCATCCAGGAGTACATGGGGCACGCCGACGAGACCGCGGAGGTCTTCCGCAGCGGGGTGACCTTCGCCGACGGCATGCTGCACCCCTCGGAGGAGCCGGGCCTCGACGTCTCCTACGACGAGAAGGCGGCCGAGCGCTTCCCGTACCAGGCCCGCTATCTGCCGGTGGCGCGCCGTCTCGACGGGTCGGTGCACGACTGGTGAGCGAGCCCACCCCGACCGCGCCGGGCGGCTGCGCGCCGCCGTCCCTGGGGCGCGCCGCGCTCGGTCGGCTCGCGCCGGCGCTGCGCCCGGCCGTCGATCCGCGCGAACTGCGTCCCCGCGTCGTCCACTTCGGGCTGGGCGCGTTCCACCGCGCCCACCAGGCCCTCTACACCGAGCGGGCCTCGGCGCGCTCCGGCGAGCCGTGGGGGATCGTCGCGGTCGCCCCGCGCTCGGACGCCGCCGTGGCGGCGATGCGCGCGCAGGACTGTCTCTACTCGCTGACCGAACGCCGCCCCGAGGGGCCCGTCACGCGGGTGGTCGGGTCGGTCACCGAGGCGCTCGCGATGCGACGGGACGCCGTACGGGTCGATGCGCTGCTCGCCTCCCCCGAGGTCACCGCGGTGACGCTGACCATCACCGAGAAGGGCTACCACCGCCGCCCAGGCGACGGTGAACTCGACATCCGCGCACCGGAGATCGCGGCGGACCTCGCCGCGCCCGAGGGCGGCGGCCTCACCACCGTCGTGGGGCGGATCGCCGCCGGGCTCGCCGCGCGGATGCGCGCGACAGGGGCGCCTCTCTCGCTCGTGTCCTGCGACAACATGGCGGCGAACGGCGCCGCGCTGGCCACGGTCGTCCGGGGGTTCGTCGCGGCGTCGTCCTGGCCCTCGCGGCAGGCGTTGCTGGACTGGATGGCGGACTCGGTGGCCTTCCCCGCGACCGTGGTCGACCGGATCGTGCCCGCGACGGCCGACGCGGACCGGCGGGCCGCCGAGGCGGCGCTCGGGGTGCGCGACCGGGTGCCGGTCGTCGGCGAGCCGTACCGGAGCTGGGTCCTGGAGGACTCGTTCGCCGGACCGCGACCGCCGTGGGAACTGGACGGCGCGCTGTTCGTCGCCGATGTGGCGCCCTACCAGCTCACGAAGTTGCGGCTGCTCAACGGAGCACACTCCGCCCTCGCCCACCTGGGCGCGGTGGCGGGGTGCGGGACCGTCGCCGACGCCCTGTCCACCGACTGGGGCGAGCGGCTCGTACGCGGGCTGTGCGCCGAGGTCGGGCCGACCCTGCCCGTCGGCGGGCCCGACCCGGCGGCCTACGCGGACGATCTCGTCGAGCGGTTCCGCAACCCCTCCATGCGCCATCTGCTCCGGCAGATCGGCTCCGACAGCTCGTTGAAGATCCCCGAGCGGTGGTTCGGCGCGCTGCGCGCGCTGCGCTCCGCCTCGGCGCACGCCCCCGTACTCGAACTCGCCCTCGCCGGCTGGGCGCACGCCACCCGCCCCGGTCGCGACGGCGGCCAGCTGTACGGGACGACCGACCCGGCGGCCGACGCGCTCGGCGCCGGACGGCGGGACGCGCCGGACACCGAGGACACCGTACGGCGGCTGCTGCGCGTGGTCGGCGCGGCGGATCTCGCCGAGGACGCCGCGCTGGTGGGAGCGGTCACCGCCCGGCTGCCCGCGCTGCGGGCCGGCCGGATCGAGATCTGACCGCTTCCCCGCCGCTCTCCGCCTCCTCCCGCCGCC
>NZ_QQNA01000415.1 GCF_003346515.1 Streptomyces corynorhini | reverse complement strand
GCCCAGGTGGCGATGGCGCGGGTCCTGGCGGGTCCGGCCGGTACGGCGGCGGTCAGGAGGGTGAGCGTCGCGGGGGCGAGTACGGCCGCGCCCAGCCCCTGTACGGCGCGGGCGGCGAGCAGTTGCCCGCCCTCCTGGGCGAGTCCGCCCGCGAGGGACGCCAGGGTGAACACCATGAGCCCCGTCAGGAACGTCCGCTTCCGGCCGAAGAGGTCCGCCGCGCGACCGCCGAGCAGCATGAACCCGGCGAAGGCGATCGAGTAGGCGTTGAGCACCCATTGGAGCCCCGTGGCGGAGAGCCCCAGATCCGTGCGCATCGAGGGCAGCGCGACGTTGACGACGGAGACGTCGAGAACGACGAGGAACTGTCCCGCGCAGGCGATGAGCACCACCGCCCAGGTACGGGGGGCTCTCGCGGGCGCGGATATATGGGCGGGTGAGGCTTTCGCCGGGGCTCGGGACATGGCCGTCATGGTCGCAGGTGCCGACCGGTCCGTACATCGGATTCGGGGCCTAGGACCTCCGGCCTCGGGTACGGACGGCGGGCTCAGAACTCGACCACGGCGCGGTAGCGCGCGCGTCCGCGCCGTACGTGTTCCAGCGCCTCGTCCAGGCGCGCGGCGGGGAAGGTCTCCACCGTCGGGCGGATGCCGTGCCGGGCCGCGAAGTCGAGCATCTGGCGCGTCTGTGCCGGGGGTGCCGTGACTCCGCCGACGATGCGCCGCTCGCCGGGTACGAGGCTCAGCGGGCTGAGGGTCATCGTGCCGTCGAAGACGCCGAGGACGCAGAGCGTGCCGTGCGGGCGGAGCGTGGCGAGGTAGGCGTCCCACGGGAGGTCCGCGGAGACCGTCGAGAGGATGTGGTCGAACGAGTTCGCCACCGCCGCGAGGCCCGTACCCCCACCCGTTGGGACGCCCGTTGGGACGCCCGTCGCCCCGCCCGTCGCCACGAACGCGTGCGCGCCGAACCGGCGGGCGTCGGCCTCCTTGTCCGGCGTCGAGGAGACGGCGGTGACATGGCAGCCCCATGCCGCCAGGAACTGGATCGCCAGGTGGCCCAGACCGCCGATCCCCACCACGGCGACGCGGTCGGTCGGCCGGATCCCCTGCCGCACGAGCGGGGCGAAGACGGTCGTGCCCGCGCACAGCAGCGGTCCCGCGTGCTCCGATGCGATGGCGTCGGGGATGGGGTACACGTGCCGCCAGTCGGTGGCGCGGACATGGCTGGCGAACGCGCCCCCGTCCCCCCGGACCGCCGTGTTGTCCTTCGCCGGGCAGAGCTGCTGGCGCCCGCTCAGGCACCACTCGCAGGCGAAGCACGACCCGGCGGTCGCCCCCACGCCCACCCGCTGTCCGACCGTCAGCCGGCCGCGGTCGACCCCGTCACCCAGGGCCTCGACCACGCCGATCGCCTCGTGGCCCGCGACCACCGGGTACGCCGAGATCCCCCACTCGTCGTCGACCATCCCGACATCGGTGCGGCAGACGCCGCAGTGGGTCACGGCGACGAGGACGTCGAGCGGTCCCAGCGGCGCCGCGTCGTAGGTGTGCACCTGGACGGGTCCGCCCGCCCGTTCCACCGCGTAAGCACGTACCGTCACGGAAAATCTCCCTCAGTAATAAAACTGACCAGATAGTTGGAAAATAGACCTGCCCCTTCCCCCTGTCAAACCAACTGGTTGGTTATCCTGGCCGGATGCGTGTCTACGATGCCGAGTCCACCCGCAGGCGCCTCCTCGCCGCCGCCACCGCCGATTTCGCCGCCCACGGGATCGCGGGCGCCCGGGTCGACCGGATCGCGACCGGGGCGGGCGTCAACAAGGCGCAGCTGTACGCCTACTTCGGCGACAAGCTGGGCCTCTTCGACGCGGTCTTCCGGATGCACGCGGACGCCGTCGTGGACGCGACCCCGTTCACCGCCGACGATCTCCCGCGCTACGCGGTGGGCCTCTACGACGCCGCGCTGGCCCGGCCCGAGCTGGTCCGGCTGGCCGCCTGGGCGCGGCTGGAACGGGTGACGCCCGGCGACGCGACGACCGGCGACGCGAAGCCCGGGACGGCGACGACCGGGACGGCGGCGACCCGGACGGCGGCGGTCGGGCGGAAGGTGGAGGCGATCGCCGGGGCGCAGCGCGCGGGTCTGCTGACCGGGGCGATGGCGCCCCGGGACGTGCTGACGCTGGTGATCGCGATGGCCCTGGCCTGGTCCGCCGCCGGTCTGTCGGACGCCGCGTCCCCCGACGACCCGTCGGCGGACCACGAGCGCCGCCGGGAGGCGCTGTTCGAAGCGGTCTCAGGAGCGTTCCGGGTGGCCCGTCCCAGCGCCCGCCCAGCTGGTCAGGACTGACAGGATCTGCCCGCGACCGACGGAATCTGTTCGTAACGCGTTCGTCGGAATAGGGCGGCACCATGGCGGGTTGAGCTAGAAGGTTTCATAGGGCAACGACTTGGCGGTCGGGCTGCTCCGCGCGCGGTACGGGCGCGGGCGCCGGGCCGTCAGCTGTGCCAGGACCCCTCACCCGTTCCCCCACTCCCTTCCCGGAGGCCGCACGAATGCCGCAGACGACGACCGATCAGCAGCCCGGGACGATGCCCCCGGATCCGCAGGCCCCCGGCACCGGGGGCATCGTCCCCGTACTGGCCTTCGCGGGCATCGCCGTCGCGGTGATGCAGACCCTGCTCGTTCCCGTCATCAAGGATCTGCCGACCCTGCTCCGCACGGCGCCCGCCAACGCCACCTGGGTCATGACCGCGACCCTGCTGGCCGGCGCCGTGTCCACCCCGATCATGGGGCGGCTCGGCGACCTCTTCGGCAAGCGGCGGATGCTGCTCGCCAGCCTCGCCGTCATGGTGGTCGGCTCGCTCGTCTGCGCGTTCACCGACGATCTCGTCGTCATGATCGCCGGGAGGGCGCTCCAGGGCTTCGCGATGGGCGCGATACCTCTCGGCATCGGCATCATGCGCGACGAGCTGCCGCGCGAAAAGCTCGGTTCCGCGATGGCGCTGATGAGTTCGTCGATCGGGGTGGGTGGCGGACTCGCGCTGCCCGTCGCCGGGCTGATCGCCCAGAACGCCGACTGGCACGCGCTGTTCTTCGGGGCAGCCGGGCTCGGCGTGGTGTCGATGCTGCTGACCGTCTTCTTCGTACCGGAGTCCTCGGTGCGGGCCAGTGGCACGTTCGACTGGCTGGGCGCGATCGGCCTGTCGACCGGACTGGTCGCCCTGCTGCTGCCGATCACCAAGGGCAGCGACTGGGGCTGGACCTCGCCCACCACCGTCGGACTGTTCGCGCTGGCGGTGGTCGTGCTGGTGCTCTGGGGCCTGATGGAGCTGCGCAGCTCCGCCCCGCTGGTCAATCTGCGCACCACCGCGCGGCGCGAGGTGCTGCTCACCAACCTCACCTCGATCATGGTCGGTGTCGCCTTCTACGCGATCTCGCTCGTGCTGCCGCAGCTGCTCCAGTTGCCCGAGGCGACCGGATACGGCCTCGGGCAACTGGAGCAGCT
>NZ_QQNA01000414.1 GCF_003346515.1 Streptomyces corynorhini | reverse complement strand
GGGGGGGGCGGGCGGGCGCGGTGAGTACGGGGGTGGTCACCGCCGGGTCCTGCGCGTAGTGCACGGTGATCAGTTCCGTCCTCACCGGCGGCGGGCCCAGGTCGATACGGGCGCGTCCGCTGATGATTTGCGCACGGGGCGAATCTATGTTCTCTAGGCGCTGTGTGACGAGGACGAGCCCCTGTTCCATCAGCTCAGTAAGTCCCATGACATGAACGAGCCTTTCCCGGACAGCGCACTAGAGGAACGGGCCCGAGAGTTTGCCGAGACTAAGCGGCACATGTGGGCCGACTGGTGACCACACCTTGACGTCAAGGTGTGCTCCCGACCCCCCGATGACCGACCCCGCCGTGGGTTCGAGCGTCGGGGGCTTCTTGCGTTTCCGGGGCACCTTCGAAGAAAGGCGTGGTATCCGGCCGACGTGGGGGTCCAGGGTGGGGCCAGCCCAGTGATCCCAGGGGTTTTCCGCACCTGCGATTCTTAGGCGACCGGGCTACCTAGTCACCGCTCGGGAGTGCTTTCAGTCCCTGGTAGGCCTCTCGCAGGTCTGACGCTTCCGGGAGCTGTCGCCGCTCAACAGCCTTGACAACTTCCAGCGCACGCCAGTGATTCGACGGGACGATACGGCCGGACAGTATGGCTCGCTGTGCTGCGTTGCACGCCTCATCCAGCCGGTCACCGCCGAGCAACGCAAGCGCCAAATCAATGTTCGCGGACGCCACACGACGCGGCCATTTCTCCACATCATCAGCGGGGGCGAGCCGCGCAATCACCTGTCGCGCGTAGCCCTCCGCTGCGGGATCTCCAACCCATGCCAGCGTCGTTGCTGTGTAGGCCAGTGCCTTACTTGGATCGTACTGATAGTGGTGTTCAGTGCCCTTGCGCGGGACGAGTAGAGCCGACATGCGCTGAACTCTTTCGATGGCCGCGTATGTTTCGGTCTCCTCCCCGAGCCGCGCCCTTGCCCTGCCCTCTTGTGCTGTCGCCTGGACGGCAACCGAACTCCCGGCCGGTGCTAGCCTCTGCGCGATCTGCGATAGCTCCAGTGCACGGCCATACTCGCCATCCGTGAGGACCCGCCAAGCGTCCGTCTCATAACACCACGCCTCAATCTCGCGATACTCCGCGTGCTGCGCGAGGGTGGCCGCTGTCTGCAAACGTGCTGTCGCCGCGTGTTCCTGGTTCAGATCGATATGCAGTGTGGCCCCCAAAAGTTGGAACCATCCACCGACCACGTAAAGGCGTCGCTGTTCCGCAAGAGTCATGCGCGCATCCATGAGATGTGAGACATAAGCGGAATGCTTCCTTACTCTTTCGAGCAAGTCTTTCGGCGGGGACACTGGGTATTTCATCGCCAATTCATCGAATGCACGTTCGAGACGGCCTAGCGTTTCCTTGCCCACGTCACTAGCGGATACGCGCCGAGCCAGTTCGAGCGCATCAAATTCGTCGTCACTATCTGACGATACGTCAGCAAGCCAGTTCGTACGTGCCTGCGGCGGAGCGTAGGCGTCCGGGACTAGCAGCGCGTCGAGTTCCCCCGCCGTGATCGACAGCGCCTTTGCGATCTTCGGGCGCTGCCAAGGTTGCGGGTCGTTCTTCCCGCTCTCCCAGCGCTGGACGGTTGACCGATCTACGCCGACCGCTTCCGCGAATTCCTCTTGATTGAGGCCGCACGCTTTCCGGCGCTCCGCCAACCTCCGCCGCCTACTGGTCATCGTGGCCGGTCTCCTCTCGGGAATGCGTCTGCCCTGGTCAGCGTATCCAGTGCGGCCAGCGTGCGGCAGGAGTGCGGCCTATCTGCTGTGGCCTCCACCTCTCAGTCACGCTTCCCTGAGCCAACACCGAGCAACATCAGCGGACTTGACGGGATGGCGACGATGGCGAGCACGACGACGGCAGACACCGACGCACGACAGTGGGAGTACACGACGTTCGCCCCCTCGGGTGAGACGTGCCCGGCTTGCATGAAGCCGATCAAGTCCCTTGAGCGCTGCCGACGCGGGGAGATCGAGCGGCAGGCCGGAGCCCCCGTCACGATCTACCGGCACATTGACTGCGCCGACCCGCAGGAGACCAAGCGGCGGGCGAGGCGGTGACTGCCCCCGTGAGGCTACAGAAACGCCGTACGCGACCTCTCCCCGAGCCTGAGCCAGTCAGCCTCCTAGACGCTCCCACCGGCCCGTACGCGGCCTCTCCGGCCGGTTGGTGGACCGAGGGCGGCGGAGCGCTGGACGTGCGTTCCGGGGTGGTCTACCTCCCGCCCGGTTCTCACCGTCCCCCGAACCCGTTCACGCAGCGCAATTGTGGGGGCCGGGAGTGAGGTTCGTCCGCCGCTTCAGGTGGTCGGTATTCGTGTTCGTCGTGGCGGCGCTCAGTACCGCGCTGCCCGTGCTGGCCGCAACTGGCCGCTTATGAACTCCCGCCCCTGCCGGACGTAACCGAACCCATTCGGAATCTCGGCAGGGGCGGGACATCAGACACCAACGGTCGTGAGGAGACGCACAATGAGCGCTGCCGAAAACCGACTCTTATTCGCATGGCTTGAGGTCACGGGACTCTGCAACGAGTTCTGTGATCACTGCTACGCAGACAGCGGACCCAAGGGCACACACGGAACCATGACCGTGCGGGACTGGTTGAACGTGATCGACCAGCTTGCCGACATGGGCACCCTGGACGTCCAGTTCATCGGCGGTGAGCCGACGCTCTACCCGAGTCTGCCCGCGCTGATCAAGCACGCTCACAGCCGGGGCCTCGGTATCGAGGTGTTCTCGAACATGACCCACATCCGCCCGGAACTGTGGGGCGCATTTCGGGAGTACGGTGTCAAGCTGGCCACGTCGTACTACTCGGACAGCGCCGAGGAACACGACGCGGTGACGCAACTCCGAGGAGCACACAAGAAGACTCGCACCAATGTGCAAAAGGCGCTTGCACTCGGTATCCCGCTGCGGGGCGGAGTGGTCGCAGTGCGGGACGGGCAGCGCGTCCAGGAAGCGGCGCAGGATCTCACGGCGCTTGGTGTCGGCACGGTCGGCGGAGACCGAACCCGCGCTTTCGGTCGGGCGAGCAATGGGGCCGCGCCGACTATCGCTGATCTGTGCGGGCATTGCGCACACGAGAAGTTCGCTATTGGCCCGACCGGCGATGTGTGGCCGTGCGTCCTCGGTCGGTTCCTGTCCATCGGCAACGTTCTGGAAAAGCCGATCTCCGAAATCTGGGGCGGCGCGCAGATGACCGACGTTGCGGCCGATATCGCGGCCGTCCACGGAGACGGTATCCAGTCGTGCACCCCGCCGCAGTTCCTCCCCATGTGCGGCCCCTGTGGCCCGTGCGTTCCCTCGGTCGGTCATTGCGACCCCAAGGACGCGGAGAGCGCGGCTACGATCGCTGCACCGGCCTAGCCCGCTAAATGCGAGGGAGCGCACAGATGGACGATCACGGAGACGACTTCGGCCCGTGGGGGTGGGAGAACGAGGGCAGCGCGATTCGGCGCAGCGAGGACGAGTGGCTGACCGTTGCGCGATACCTCCGCCACGCGGCAAACAAGCTCGGGCCGCAGCTCCCGCTATGCCTTCCTGGTGAGCCGAAGCAGTGCGGGCGGACAGCTCAACAGCACGTGATCGCTTGGGCTGCTCATCTCAAGGCGGTGTCTCATCACCTGATCGAGCAGGCCACCCCGAGCGAAGCCAGGGGCGCGCACGCTATCGGCCCGCTCTATCAGCGCCGTCTGTCTGAACTGCGCGCGTCCACCGCTGCGCCTCACTGACCACCCGCGCACCCTCTACCGGCCCCGTCCGTGCTGCCCCCGTGGCGCATGGGCGGGGTCTTCGCTGTTCATCCCCGCAGGTCAGAGCATCGCGGTAACCTATGGCTCTGTTGGTTCACGGGCAGGCGATGTCGCCCCGGGAACACCGGCGGCCCGCGC
>NZ_QQNA01000413.1 GCF_003346515.1 Streptomyces corynorhini | reverse complement strand
GCAGCCACCAGGCGCGGGCGGCGGCGGTGTTGCCGTTGTCGTCGTGGACGACGACCGCCCGCGCCTGGTGGCTGCTCCGGTGGGCGGGGGTCGCGGACGTGACGCTGCTGGACGGGGCGCTGGGCGCCTGGCGGGCGGCCGGGCTGCCGCTGGAGACCGGCGAGCCCGTACCGCGCGAGCCGGGGGACGCCGTCCTCACCGGCGGCCATCTCCCGGTCGTCAACGCCGACGAGGCCGCCGCGCTGGCCCGCCGGGGCACCCTGCTGGACGCGCGCGCCGCCGAGCGCTACCGGGGCGAGCGCGAACCCGTCGACCCGCGCGCCGGCCATGTGCCGGGCGCCCGCTCCGCGCCCACCGGGGAGAACCTCGCGTCCGACGGTACGTTCCTGCCGCCCGACGCGCTCCGCGCCCGCTTCGCCGCGCTCGGCGCCGACGGCTCCTCCCCCATCGGCGTGTACTGCGGCTCCGGCGTCACGGCCGCCCACCAGATCGCCGCGCTCGCCCTCGCGGGCACGGACGCCGCGCTCTTCCCCGGCTCCTGGTCCGCCTGGTCCGCCGACCCCGCACGTCCCGCCGCCACCGGCCACCGACCCGGCTGATCGAGAGGAACCCGATGTCAGTGCAGGAGCACACCGCCACCGGCACCGCCCCGCCCGGACGGCCCTCCGAGGGCAGAGCCCCGGACACCCCGGACGCCCCGGATACCCCGGACGTCCCGGACGTCCCGGACGTCCCGGACACCCCTGGTATCCCCGGTGTCCCGGACGCCTCCTCGCCGTCCGCCACCGAGCACGCCGCCGCCCCCGGCGCCCGGCTCACCATCCGGCCCGCCCGGCAACGCGGCGGCGGAAGCGGCGGGAGCGACACCGGTCGGCGGCGCGTGCCGCGCTGGGTCCGGCGTGCCAGCGGTCCTGTCGGCGTCCTGCTCGCCTGGTACCTCGCCAGTACGACGGGGGCGCTGCCCTCGAACGTCCTGGCCTCGCCGGTCGATGTCGTACGCCAGGCGTGGGACCTCACCGCGAGCGGTGAACTGCCCAGCGCCATCGCCGCGTCCGGCAAGCGGGCCGCGACCGGCTTCGTGATCGGCGCCGTGATCGCGCTCGCGCTCTCGCTGGCCGCCGGGCTGTTCCGGCTGGGCGAGGACGTCATCGACTCCTCGATGGGCATGTTCCGCGCGATCCCCTGGGTCGGGCTGATCCCGCTGTTCATCGTCTGGTTCGGCATCGACGAGACACCGAAGATCGCGCTGGTCGCGCTGGGGGTCACCTATCCCCTCTACTTCAACATCTACGGCGGGATCCGCTCCGCCGACTCCCAGCTCATCGAGGCCGCCCGGATGCTGGGGCTCGGCCGCCTCGGGCTGATCCGGTACGTGATCCTGCCCTCCGCGCTCCCCGGGGCGCTGATCGGGCTGCGGTACGCGCTGTCCACCGCGTGGCTGGCGCTCGTCTTCGCCGAACAGGTCAACGCGGGCAACGGCATCGGCTATCTGATGAGCAACGCACAGCAGTACTTCCGTACGGACGTGATCGTGCTCTGCCTCGCGGTCTACGCGGTCCTGGGGCTGCTCTGCGACTTCGTCGTACGGCTGCTCTCCAGGCGCCTGCTGACCTGGCGGGCCTCCTTCGACGGCGACGGGGCGTGAGGACACGATGAGCACGGAGACCACCAAGGGGCCCACCCCAACCGGACGGGCCGGTGCGGCCAGTACAGCCGATGCGGCCAGTACAGCCAGTGTGGAGATCAAGGGACTGACCCGGTCCTTCGACGGCCGGACGGTCATCGACGGGCTCGATCTCACCATCGGGAAGGGCGAGTTCGTCGCGCTGCTCGGCCAGAGCGGCTGCGGCAAGAGCACCCTGCTGCGCGTCCTCGCCGGGCTGGACGACTCCATCAGCGGCGAGGTGACCGTACCGGCCCGCCGCTCCGCCGCCTTCCAGTCGCCCCGGCTGATGCCGTGGCTACGGGTGTGGCGCAACGTCGTCCTGGGGCTGCCGGGCACGCCCGACCGGGAGCTGGCCACCCGCCATCTCGCCGAAGTGGGCATCGAGCAGCGGGCGGGCGTGTGGCCCAAGACGCTCTCCGGCGGGGAGGCGCAGCGCGTCTCGCTCGCCAGGGCGCTGGTGCGCGATCCCGAACTGCTGCTGCTGGACGAGCCGTTCGGCGCGCTGGACGCGCTGACCCGGGTCAAGGCGCAGCGACTGGTGGGTGAGTTGTGGCAGCGACACGGCTGCTCGATCCTCCTGGTCACGCACGACGTGGAGGAGTCGCTGCTGCTGGCCGACCGGGTCCTGGTGATGGACGCGGGCGCCATCGCGCACGAGGTGACCGTGGATCTGCCCCGGCCGCGCTCGCTCGGTTCACCCGAATTCGTGGCGCTGCGCGCCCAGTTGCTGGCCTGGCTGGGCGTACGTGACGCCTCGGCCGAGGTACCGGACGGCGCGCGGAGCGCCGTACCCCTGGAAAGGACCGTGTCATGATCCGCCGTACTCCCCTCGTCCGTGGTGGCGCGCCCGCCCGCCGGAGCCACTTCGGCGTCCGCGCGGGCGCCGCCGTACTCGCCCTCGCCGGGCTCGTCCTGACGACCGCCGGATGCGGTACGGGCACGGACGCCGCCGCGTCCGGTGCCGCGGCGGGCGGTGAGGCCGGTGCGGGCACCACGCTCGTCCTCGGCGACCAGGCGAAGAACCTGCAGACCCTGGCCAACGCCTCGGGCGCCTTCGACAACGCGCCGTACACGGTGAAGTGGGCCGAGTTCGAGGGGGCGGCCCCGCTGTTCCAGGCGGCGCAGGCCGGCGCGGTCGACACCACGTACGCCGCCGATCTGCCGACCCTGCAGGCGCTCAGCGGCGGTGTGCCGGTCAAGGCGGTCGCCGGGCTGCGCAACGACGGGACGGCGGTGGGCATCGTCGTCCGGAAGAACTCGAAGATCAGGAAGGTGGCGGACCTGAAGGGGCAGACGGTCGTGGTGTCGTCGGCCAAGGGCAGCATCTCCGAGTATCTGCTCGCCAACGCCCTTCAGCAGGCGGGGCTTTCGTACGCGGACGTCAAGGTCCGGTATCTGCTGCCGACCGACGCGCAGGCCGCCTTCAGCGCCGGGAAGATCGACACCTGGGCCATCTTCGGCGTCTACAAGGCGGTGGCCACCCAGCAGGGCGGCCGGGAGATCGTGAACGGCGAGGACGGCCGGGTCAGCGGGTACGGCTTCATCGGCGCGTCCGACAAGGCCCTCGCCGACAGCGCGAAGAAGACCGCGCTCACGGACGCGCTCCGGCGCATCGGCAAGGCGCTGGAGTGGGCCAGGTCCCATCCTGACCAGTACGCCACCGCCATCAGCGAGAACAACGGGGCGTCCGCCGACGTCGCGAAGACCATCGTGAGCCAGAGCTACGGCCGGCTCGTCCCGATCACCCCCGAGGTGACAGGCGCGGTGCAGAAGGTCGCCGACACGATGCACTCGATCAAGGTCCTCGACCCGAACGTCACGGTCGCCGACTCGGTCGACAGCGGCCTCTACCCGAAGTAGCGCGCCCTTCCTCCCTTCTCTTCTCCCAGGCAAAGGAGTCCGCTCGCCATGCCGGTCGAGTTCATCAGCGCCATCCACCCCAACCCCGCCTTCGACGGCACCTCCACCTTCGGCCGGGGCATCGACCCCGACCACACCCGCCGCTACGCCCGCGCCCTGGACGACGGCGGCTTCGACTACACGCTGGTCGCCTACCACTCGTCGTCCGCCGACGCGCTCCAGGTCGCGCAGTTCGTCGCGCAGCACACCGAGCGCCTCAAGCCGATGCTCGCCCACCGCCCCGGGGTGATCTTCCCGACGCACGCGGCGCGCGCCTTCGCCACCCTGGACCGGATCAGCAACGGCCGACTCTCCGTGCACATCATCTCGGGCGGCAGCGACCAGGAGCAGCGCCGGGAGGGCGACTACCTCAACAAGAGCCAGCGGTACGAGCGTTCGGACGAGTACATACAGATCCTGCGCAAGGTGTGGTCGGCCGAGGGGCCCGTCTCGCACGAGGGCGCGCACTACCGCTTCGAGGACTTCGTCTCCGATGTGTCGCCGGTGAACGGGACCCTGCCGATCTCGGTCGGCGGCTCGTCGGCCGACGCGTACCGGGTGGGCGGGCAGCAGGGCGACATTTTCGGCCTGTGGGGCGAGCCGCTGAAGGAGACCGCCGAGCAGATCGCCTCGGTCAACGCCGTCGCGGACGCGGCGGGACGGCCCCGGCCGCGGATCTGGGTGTCGTTCCGGCCGATCATCGCGCCGACCGACGAACTGGCCTGGGAGAAGGCGCAGCGTGTTCTCGGCAAGGTCAGGGAGGGCGCCGCCGAGCGGCTCAAGGACGACCATTCCCACCACTACCCGGCCCCGGGCACGGGCCGGCCGGCCAATGTCGGCTCGCAGCGGCTGCTGGACATCGCGGCGCGCGGCGATCTGCACGACCGCGCGCTGTGGACACCGCTGGCCACGGCCACCAACGCGGCCGGGTCGTCGACCGCGCTCGTCGGCTCGCCCGAGACGGTCGCCGCCGCGCTGCTGGACTACGTGGACATCGGCTGCGAGCTGCTGTCGATCCGTGGCTACGACCCGCTCAACGACGCGATCGACTACGCCCGTTACGTACTGCCGCTGGTACGGCAGGAGCTGGCCTCGCGCGCCGCCGCCGAGGCGAAGGCCGCCGCCTGACCGGTGGGCGTACGGCCGTACGCACCGCCTACACCGCCTACACCGCCCCCTGGAACCTCAAGGGATCGCAAGGAATCCCATGCCCCGTGTCCGCGGAACCGCCGCGCTCCGCCCGCTACCCGGGCGGACACCGCGCCGGCCGGGTGGGACCGGTCGCGGAGCCGCGGGAGTCCGCAGAGCAGGAGAACCGATGACCGTCACGCCACAACACCCACCCCGTGATGCACACCAACCCCACCCACCACAACAGCCCCAAAAACCCCACCAGCCCCACCAACCGCAACAACCGCACCAGCCCACCGAACAGGCCGAGGCGGCGGCCCGGTTGCTCGGTCTGCTGGCCCGCGATCTCGCCCCCGACCGGCTCACCACCGACCCCCTGGCCACCGTCCCCTACGCCACGGACCGTTCCGGAGCACGCCCCGACGGCCGGCCGCTCGCCGTCGTGCACGCCGCGCACGCCGACGACGTACGGACCACCCTGCGGCACGCGGGCGCGCTGCGCGTCCCCGTCGTGCCGCGCGGCGCGGGCACCGGTCTCTCGGGCGGCGCCACCGCGTCGGAGGGCACCCTCGTCCTCGACCTCACCCGGATGAACCGGATCGTCGAGATCTCCCCAGAGGACCAGCTCGCCGTCGTGGAACCCGGCGTCATCACCGCCGAACTCGACCGCGCCGCGGCCGCGCACGGGCTGCGCTACGCCCCCGACCCGGCGAGCGCCGCCATCTCGACCGTCGGCGGCAACATCGCCACCAACGCGGGCGGGCTGCGCTGCGCGAAGTACGGCGTGACCCGCGACAGCGTGCTCGGCCTCGACGCCGTACTGGCGGACGGCACCGCGATCCGCACCGGCCGCCGTACCGTCAAGGGCGTCACCGGATACGACCTGACCGCGCTGCTCACCGGCTCGGAGGGCACCCTCGGCGTCATCACGGCGGCGACGGTGCGGCTGCGGCCGGTCCCGGTGGCGACCTCCACACTCGCCGCGTACTTCCGCACCTTCGAGGAGGCCGCCGGGGCCGCGAGCGCGCTGACCGCCGCCCGGATCGAGCCCGCCATGGCCGAACTGCTCGACGGTCCCGTCCTCGCCGCGATCGACAACGCGCGGGGCACTGCCCTGCGCGCCCGGGGCGGCGCGCTGCTGCTCGTCCAGTGCGACGGCGCGGGCGCGGCGGCCGAGGCGGCGCGCGTGGCGGAACTCCTCACCCCCCGCGCCACCTCCTGCGAGGCGACCGACGACCCGGCGGAGGCCGAGGACCTGCTCGCCGCACGCCGACTGGCGCTGCCCGCCCTGGAACGGCTGGGCCGTCCGCTGATCGAGGACATCGCCGTACCCCGGTCCCGACTGGCCCACGCGGTGCGGGAGATCGAAGCGGTATCGGCCCGGCACGGCGTCCCGGTCTACTGCCTCGCCCACGCCGCCGACGGCAACCTCCACCCCATCCTCGTCATCGACCCCGCACTCCCCGAGGTCCCGGCGGCGGCGTGGGCGGCGGCCTCCGACATCTTCACGACGGCACTGCGGCTGGGCGGCACGCTCACCGGCGAGCACGGGGTGGGCACGCTCAAGCGCCGGTGGCTGGCACAGGAGCTGGGCCAGGACGCGCTGGAGCTGCAGCGCCGGGTGAAGGCGGCGTTCGACCCGTACGGGATCCTCAACCCGGGGAAGGCGATCTGACCCCGGTACGACGAAGTGGGAGGTGGCGGAAGTGAGTTCGCCGGTCCGGTCGGTGAGGACGCGAGGTCCCGCCCCAATACCCCCGCTCCACACGCCTCCTCGGAAGGCTCGGGAAAGATCCGGGAAACGGATCAGACGACCGCTGCTCCGGTTCGCACGGCGAACACCCTTAGTCCAGGTAGATTTTGGGGTGCGTAGAGGAGGTCAGCGGTAAGTGCGCGCAGCGCGGGCCGCTGGACTTCTTCGGGTGCGGTGGCTTCGAGGGCGCGGAGTGCACTGAAGGTGCGGTGGTTGTCGCCGAGCTGATGCCACATACGGGCGGTGTCCGTCAAATAGCGTGCGACACGTTCGGTGGACGCCAGTTGTGCGGTGTTGACCTGTGTGACATACGGGATGGCGTCGTCCGGAGTGCCGAGCACGGTGAAACTGCTGATCCGGTACATGGCGCACTCGGCGGGGCTGGCCGAGATCGTGAAGAGTCCGGTCGGCTTTTCGCCGATTGGCATGCGCCCGGCCGTCTCCTCTGCTTCTTGAAGCAGGTCGAGGGCGGTACTGCGCCGTTTCCCGGAGGCGGCGGTGTACGCGGCCGTCATCAGCAGACAGGTCTTCGCAGCGAGAGCCTCAGCAGAAGCAAAGCCTTTCCCGGCTCCCAGAGATGTAGCAGTGCGAGCGAGGAAGTCCACAGCTGCGCGGCTGCGCCCGGCGCGACGCATGGTGATGGCCAAGACGCGGGCTGCCTCGCTGATGGCCTGGGGGGAGCCGCTGGCGCGCGCGGCGAGGAGTGCGCGGTCGGCCGTGGCCCAGGCTGCTTCCGAGTGCTGCTTGACGGCGAGTTCGGTGGCCAGCACGTACGAGCGGGCGACTACCGTCTGGGCGTGTTCTCGTCGTTGTCCTACGGCAGCATCGCGGGTTGCCTCCGCTGTAGCGATCAGGGAGGGAAGTGCTTGCCCCAGCTCGGAATAGCGCGCGTTGGAGAACGCTGACCGCGCCGCGCTCAGCGATGTGTGCAGCGAGCGCAAATCGGTGGGCTGCCCGATGACGGGTTCGAATAAGGCGCTTTCCATGGCCGCGGCGGGATTCGCAGCTGGTTGAGCGGCTGCGACATCGTCGCCGCTGCCGGAGATCAATCCGGCTCCGACACCCAGCGCACCAGCCATAAGTTCACGGCGTCGCACATCGTCCTCCTGCTCGGCTTCGGCCACCCTAGCGGCCGTGCGAAGCGGATCGGCGGCGATGCACTCCTCAAAGCCGGGTTCCACGGCCTTACTACTCGCGTCTGTGAGGCCCAGGAGTACGAGCGGAATGTTCAAGCCAGTGGCGATGCGGATCAGGACGTCGACGCTCTGGACCAGGCGCAGGCCGCGTTCGATAGCGCTGACGTCGGACTGGGCCAGGCCGACGTCAGCGCTATCGAACG